>NZ_JBITWL010000006.1:0-245993 GCF_044543825.1 Gordonia sp. NPDC062954
CCCCCCACACTCTGACTGCGACCACCGACAAGCGTGAGACGTCAACGATGTCCCGACGACACGACGTCAAGCATGTCCCGAGCCCTTACACGTCACACGTCGGCAACCCACCGGTGGCGGGTGGAGCCGTCGTGCTGGTACTCCGTCTCCAACTCTTGAAAGAACTCAGTGATGTACATGCTGGAGCGATACGGGAAGTACCGAACTTCGTCGACGTTCTGGGCATCGTCGCGTCCGAGGTTGCCCACGACGAGGTTTCCAAGAGCTTCGAGGTTGCGGCGACGGAACTTCACATGGGCATTGTTGCAAGCGACGCCGACGAATGCCCACACCTCGCGCGACCCTGCGGGCGATGCCCGATCAAGACCGAGGCGTTCGACTACCAGTTCGTCGGACCATCCGGGTAGCGTGTCGCAAGGGTCGGTTCCGAACTCGGCGGCCATGCCGTCGGCGGCAGGGAGATTGCACGCCCTGGTGGTTCTCGATCAATTTCCCACGGTGTATAGCGTGGACTTGCGGCGTTGAAGGTGTGCTGCAGGAGGATTTCCATCAGTGAGTTGAGTTGCCCGACTCCTTTGAGCCCGTGGCGTCGGTATGACTCATTCGCCTCGTAGACATCTGCGCGGCACATGTGCTGATCCGCCTCAAGCGTTCCGCGGTAGAGTGAGGGCATTCTCGAAGCCACTGACGAGCGCGAGTCAGATCTGTTGCCGGAGTGTCCTGTCTGCACGTAGCTCCTTCAAGGTGGGCGCCATTCAAGTGGCTCCTCGCCGAATCCCAGGTCAGGCAACAGGCTGTTTGATCGGATTGTGGACCACTGCTCGCGTACCAGGTTGCGCGCCGAGCTGAGATCGCCGTCGTTGGAATCCTCAGAGTAGAGCGATTCTGTCGCGAACTCGGCGGCCCCGCCGGTGTAGACCTCCCAAATCGCGACGGCTAGCGCGTGTGGAGTCACTGCTCTGAACGTGCGGCTCGTGCTAAGAATTCTCGCAATGGAGATCGTGAGATCTGGATTGGCAAGTTGAAGCCGCCGGCGGTGGTAATCGATAGGAGGCGGGCCGGTGAGCAGTTCCCGGGTCTGGTTCTCGATCTGATCCAGGGTGTCGGTCCAATCGCCGCTGCGCTTGATCCGGCGGATGAGTAGTGGTGGGTAGCGCGAGAATTCGTGAGGCAGTCCTAGCGCGAAAGCGATATGGCCCCAAGGTCTCGCGGTCCCAGACCGTGCAAGGAGCATGGAAAGGACGGCGCGATCCTTCGCAGTCGTGTAGTCGCGGAATCCCGTCCAGTGAACTTGAGGTATCGACGAGAGAGGAATGTGGTTGCCCGGGATCTCGTGGGCCGTCGGATAACGGGCACACCCACTAGCAACTCGAAACGTCAGTTGTGCCGTCGGCGATAGCTTTTCGGCGAGCGGGGTGATGGCGAGGTGGCCGATAACCGCATTCGTCCGACTACGGGGCAAATCTCGGCCGTCCCTGAGAAGCCAGGTTCCTGGAGTAAGGACGCTCTGCTCTACGGCGAGCGAATGAGCCGCATGAACGTCCTCCTCGCAGAGGATGGACTTTACCTTGAGGAGTTGCTCGAGGCACGCGGCGTCAGGGTCGCTTGCTGCTTGACAGCTCATAATGGGCTTGCCCAGCGTCAGAGCCGCGTCGAAGTATTCGCGTGTACTGAACCGCTGACCGCCAAAGCTGTTCGTCGAAGGCTCTGATGCACCGCGTGCGAGTTCGAGAATCCAAACCTGAGCTTCAACGATCTCGGGGGCAACCCTACGGAACTCGACGTCGCGCAAGTCGTGGCCGCAGTATGCGTGTCGAGTTCTTGGTGTTCGGGGGCGATTGTCGCGCTGCGGACAGGCCCAGTTGGGGTCGGTGCTATTGGGCCAACTCGTGCCCGCCCACGGCGTCTCGGCGCACCGAGGGCAGTTGGTAGGCATCAAGATCGCATGTTCGACACAGACGCGGTGTAGCGGCAGTGACCATGTCGAGTTCCAGTATCCTTGCTGAGCAAGGCATTCGGGACAGTAGGAAGGGTCGAGGGGCATCGATTCCGAAGACTTACCGTACCGTTCCCAGTGCGTGCGAAATGCGGAAACAGCCTCGGATATGAGTCCTGCCCGGAGGTATCGGGCTCGTTCGTCCGGTAGCCCCACCGTATCCACAATCAAATCACTGTGCTCAGCGATATGCGCAGAGACTCGTGTGGGGGACCAGGCACTCGTTGGAATCCCGAGTTCTCGGAGTAGCGCGCGTGCGGTGAGTCCGTAGCGGTGGCCGAAACGGCGCAGCCAACTCGGTGCGGTCTCATCGTCCCTGGGGGCGACGAGTATGGGAAGCCGCCGCGGGTTGTACCCGTCTGGTATCGCAATTGCGGAGGGTAGTTGCTCCGCGTCGGTTCTCTCACCTCTTGGGAGTGGTGAGCCGCTGAGCGGCATTGTCAACGACGACCTCCTCCAGGATGCTCGCAGTAATTTGCTCGGTGCCCGTCTTAATAGCCAGATAGGCGGCCCGATCGAGCAGGTTCGTCAGTGAACCGATGTGCCCTTGCGTTCGGCGGAAGAGTTCCTTGCCGAAATCGGATAGTGTCCCAGGCGTTTGCGCGGCGAGCATTAGGTGCAATTCGAGGGCGTTGAGAAGCGAGATCCAGGCGACGTTGCTGGCATCGGAGTCGGTGTTGAACGGCGCGACGCGTGCACGTGTGGCACGGCGGGCAGTCTGTGCGTACACGGCACCGTCATCGCCTCCCAGGCCCTCGTCGAAGAACTTCTTCTCTGTGAGGCGTACACCGACGTAAATGAACGTGACCGCCATTTCGTTGGCCAAGCCCTTCAGATGATTGCTTACTTCGCGACCGTGACGGTCTCGAAAGTCGATGAAGTGAAGGTCATCGATGACAATTATCTGAGTCTCGCAGCTCCGTACGCAGTCGACCGCGAGCGCACCCAAACCAGAAGTATTCGCACCAGCTACCCCCAGATGGCCATAGAAGGCGAGGATCTTTCTGTTCAGGCCCTTGAGGGTGATTCCAGCATCGAGCGGGATGAAGGCGACCGGAATACGCTGATCGCCTGCGGCGGTCTCGCTGCTGAGGCGGCGAATTGCAGTTCGATGGAACTGCCTTGCGTAGCGGATGGCGATGGTGGTCTTACCGAGACCTGGCGGGGCGTCGATCACGACCGATCCGCGGAGGCGGTCGCCATCGCGACGGTTGGACGCCATGACTTGATCGATGACAGCGAAGGCGTGCGTGAGTTGAGCTGTCTTGACAGTCGGGAGGTTGGCATTCCATACAAAGCGAGCTTCGTTGTAGTCTTCGCGCTCGTCGTCGCTGAGCGCTGCGATCTGTCCCTTCGTGAGGAGTTCCAGGCTCGCGCGCGGCGGCGAATGCACGAAGTCGTGCCAGCCCACTTTTGACGCCAGGTTGTAGCGATGCGGTTGATTGTTTCGAAGCCATAGTGCCCATGGGTTACTCATTCGTCGAATACCTCATAGCTCGAATCGTCTGCACCTTGGTACTTCTCAAACACATCGAGGTCATCGTCCAAATCCCAACCTGGAGGGCGACGTTCTGCTCTCCTCGCGAGAAGGTCGATAACTCCTGGCAGTGATGCAATCTCGTCGTCAGGTTGGCCATCGCCAGTATCGCTTGCCGTGGAACGGGTGCTGGCCAGGCGTCGTGCGAGGGCGCGGTCGCGCTTGGATTTGGTGTTGCCTTTGGACCACTCATCGAGGAGGTTGCGGACGGCGTCCTGTGGGTCGACATGCCGGTTTTCGCGGACGGCCAGAAGCTTGGTGTAGTCGGCGGCGTCCGAGGAGAAGGGCTGGTCGAGTCCACCTGCGTGCTCCCAGACCAGAGGCGACCATTTGCCAGATGAGGGGTCGCGGAAGTACACGCGTCGAACATCGCCGCTGTCTATGTGGATTGGCCATTTTCTAGCCTTCGGACCACCGAAGTTGGACTTGCTATTCCGGTAAGGGTTGAGCGCCGCGCCATCGTATCGGCGCCCATCCACTTCTATGCCATAGTGCTGGATCGTGCGCCACTCCACATTGAGAAACTCGTACGCAAGGTCCGGTGAGGACGGGATGGTGAGTCCACCGGCGCGAGCCAGGCCGATCTCGTACATTTCGAGCGGTGATAGCTCGAGGCCGGGCGTCTCAGGGAGACACAAGCCTTCGTGTTTCGACCGGTGGTACACCCGAGCTGTCCACTCGCGAATTATCGACTCAAGCTCGGCGACGTAGTAGAACGCTTGACTCTCAATGTCTTCACCGCGGTGATAGACGTCGGGTCCCTTGTAGCCCGGCAGTTGCTGAAGCAGGCCGAGCCGAATGGTCTTGAAGAAGCGTTCGACAGTTGGCTTGTCTGACGCCTTCTTTACGATCGCAGGCTGAATCGAGATTCCGAGTCGCGCACAGGCGGATCTGACATGGTGCGAGAGGTAGATCTTGCCATGGTCAACAACGATTGACTCGGGTAGGCAGCCTGGGATGCTCGGAGTGGCATCGTCTGCGGTCGGGTCGTCGCGTTCGATTGCGATCGAACTAGGCACGCCGTGAAACGGCCACGCTCCGTCGTCGACCGGTTCTTGGGGCGTGACCGACTGGTGTAACACATTGGCCACGTCGATTGCCTTGGTTGAAATCGGGGTCAGGCGCAGACCGACAATGCAGCGTGTATAGAGGTCTTGCGCCACAGTGAGTTCGACCGGCACCCAACGCAGCGTGATCGGCTCCATCGCGAACACGTCGAGGCGCGTTGTGTCGAGTACGAAGTACTCTCCGGGGCGCGTGGCGCGCAAACGGCCATACGGGGCCTCCGGCCGGTCGGCGGCGATTCGCCGTGCCTTTCCGCTGCCAAATGAATAGCGACCCTTGGAGAGCTCGTCCAGCCAGCGGTAGGCGGTCGCATTGGATGGGGTGGGCGCCAGATCGGCGCCACACCGCTCGGTCAGCAGATTGTTGGCCTGGTCGATTACTATGTTTCTGCTGGGTGTGGATTCGCGTGTGTACCGATTGAGTACGTCGAGGCACGCCTCCCGCCAGAGTGGGTCGATCGGCGAGCGCTGCTTCCTTGCTTCGACGAGGCCGGCTGGTCCTGACTCTTGATACGCCTTCACCCAGCGTTTGACGGTGCGGTCAGACATGTTGTGTGCGAGAGCGACCGTTTCGGAGCTGCGACCGATAGAGTCGCCGCTGTTGTGATGCATCTCCAGTACTGCTTCGACGACGGCGAGCCGTGCGTTGTAAGTCTCTTGCTGTTTCTTCGTAAGATTCGAAAGCAGTTGTCCGGACGTCTCGCAGGGCCTGCGAGGTGCGTCGAGCGGCTGAGAAGACCTCACGAGGTGTGGAGTGCTCACCGCTCGTGTGCCGCGATCCGATTCGACTATCGACCGACTGTCGCTGATCTCGACTATGCGGACCACGGATCCGTCGATCCACACCCGATCGCCAACAGCAAGTCGATAAGTGTTGCTCATACGGCCTCGGCTCGATGGATCAAGGTGTTGTCGCCGAATGGCCGGGTGAGATCGGCCGTGAAGGTGCCCGTCCACAGAAGCTCGAGGACGATGTGTCGAGGCCGTGCAATCCGCTCGGCTGCGAGTGTGGCTTCAGCGTGCGCGATTGAGAGCTCCTCTGGAAATCGTTCGAGCACCGTCTGGAACAGGGCCGCGCGCGACTCGCGGCGAGCCTGAGAAGCGAATCTGATGTTGTTGATCAACGCCGAGTCCTCGCCGGTCCAAACCTCATAATCGGCGGAGAGGCGCTTGGACACCACCTTGGTCCACGTGAACACGGCCTTGACCTCGTCTTTCTGCGCGATTCGTGGATTCTTGACGTCCACGACCAAATATGACCCATCAGCCCGCGTCAGTAGGAGATCGGGACAGTGGCGTCGGCCGGTACCTCTGTCGTCGCCGGTGATCCAGAAAGGTTGCGCCGTGATCCAAACGACTTCGGGATCGAAGTCGGCAAGCAAGATGCGGTCGCGTTCGAGAAGGCTTTCGTAAACCACGTGGTCGGCTGTTGTACGGGTCCAAAAAAGACCTGGATAGTGGCGTTGGCCGGCGTGGGACGGTGGCAGGCGCACTGGCTGGGCTCGGGCCATCGAGCTGATCGAGTGATCCCTGACCTGACTGATGGTCTCGTCACCGGCTTCGGTAACGAAGCGAATCTCGGTCGCACCGATCTGATCAGGCATTTTGCTATCGTGCCGCATGACAGCCCGATGAGAACGATGACACGCCTATGACAAGCCGATGAGAAAATGACACGTTCGGTGAGAAGCTACACTGTCCGCTCCTGGCGAAATATCACCGGGAACAAACATCCAGCCAGCGAGGTTGAGCCCATCAGACTGAACTTTTTGGAGGTTTGATGTCGCACACATATTCCGTGCCCGTCCTGTTCGTTCCCGATCTGGTCGTCCTCCCCGGCATGGTGGTGCCGGTCCCACTCGACGACGCCGCTCAGGCGACCGTGGACGCTGCACGTGCCAGCGAGTCCGGCAAGCTGCTGGTCGCGCCGCGCCTCGATGACCGCTATCCCACCTATGGCGTCCTCGCCTCGATTGTGCAGGTGGGCCGCATCCCCGGCGGGCACACCGCCGCGGTGATCAAGGGTGAGAAGCGGGCCCACATCGGTACCGGGACCACCGGCAACGGCAACGCTCTGTGGGTGGAGGTCACCGAGGTCGATGACCCCGCGGTCACCGACGAGGTGAAGAACCTGGCCGCCGAGTACAAGAAACTCGTGCTGGCGATGCTGCAACGTCGCGAGGCGTGGCAGATCATCGACGCGGTCAACAAGATGACCGACCCGTCGGATCTCGCCGACACCTCGGGCTACAGCTCGTGGCTCTCCGACGAGCAGAAGCGTGAACTGCTCGAGACCCCGGACATTGCCGAACGGCTCACCCGGCTGATCGAGTGGACCGGCGAACACATCGCCGAGACCGAGGTCAGCGACAAGATCGCCGACGACGTGCGCAGTGGCATGGAGAAGCAGCAGAAGGAGTTCTTGCTGCGCCAGCAGCTGGGCGCCATCCGCAAGGAACTCGGCGAGGACGAACCCGACGGCGCCGACGACTACCGCGGTCGCGTGGAGGCCGCCGACCTACCCGACAAGGTGCGCGAGGCCGCACTGCGCGAGGTCGGCAAACTCGAACGCGCCAGCGATCAGTCGCCGGAGACCAGTTGGATCCGCACCTGGCTGGACACCGTGCTGGAACTGCCGTGGAAGGTCACAACCGACGACTCCACCGACATCAAGGGTGCACGCGAGATCCTCGACACCGACCATCACGGCCTCGACGACGTCAAGGACCGCATCGTCGAATACCTGGCGGTGCGCGCACGTCGCGCCGAGCGCGGCCTGCAGGTCGTCGGTGGCCGCGGCTCCGGTGCGGTCATGATGCTGGCCGGCCCGCCCGGGGTCGGCAAGACGTCGCTGGGCGAGTCCGTTGCCCGGGCGCTGGGCCGCAAGTTCGTGCGCGTCGCCCTCGGCGGTGTGCGTGACGAGGCCGAGATCCGCGGTCACCGCCGCACCTACGTCGGGGCACTACCCGGCCGGATCGTGCGGGCCATCGGTGAGGCGGGATCGATGAATCCTGTTGTGCTGCTGGACGAGATCGACAAGGTCGGCTCCGACTACCGGGGCGATCCGGCGGCGGCGCTGCTCGAGGTGCTCGACCCCGCGCAGAACCACACCTTCCGCGATCACTACCTGGACCTCGATCTCGACCTGTCTGACGTGCTGTTCCTCGCCACCGCCAACGTGGTGGAGAACATCCCGTCGGCGCTGCTGGACCGGATGGAACTGGTGACTCTGGACGGCTACACCGAGGACGACAAGGTGGCCATCGCCCGCGACTACCTGCTGCCGCGGCAGGCCGAACGGGCCGCACTGACCGCCGACGAGGTCGACGTCAGCGACGACGCGCTGCGGGAGATCGCCGCGAACTACACCCGGGAACCGGGTGTGCGACAGTTCGAACGGCTACTCGCCAAGTTGCTGCGTAAGGCCGCGACGAACCTGGAGTCCGGAAAGTCGCAGGCACCCATCACGATCGGTGAAGCCGATCTGAACGACTACATCGGTCAGGCGCGGTTCACCCCGGAATCGGCCGAGCGCACCGCGGTGCCGGGCGTGGCCACCGGGCTGGCCGTGACCGGGATGGGCGGTGACGTGTTGTTCATCGAGGTGAACAGCGTCGACGGCGAACCCGGACTCAAGCTGACCGGCCAACTTGGTGACGTGATGAAGGAGTCGGCGCAGATCGCGCTGTCCTACGTTCGGGCCCACGCCGAGCAGCTGGGCATCGACCCGGCGGTGCTGAACAAGACCATCCATGTGCACGTGCCCGCCGGGGCGGTGCCCAAGGACGGTCCGAGCGCCGGCGTCACCATGGTGACCGCGTTGGTGTCGATGGCGACCGGCCGTAAAGTGCGCGCCGAGGTGGGCATGACCGGCGAGGTCACCCTCAACGGGCGGGTCCTCCCGATCGGTGGGGTCAAGCAGAAACTGCTTGCCGCGCAACGTAACGGCCTGACGACGGTGTTCATCCCGCAGCGCAACGAACCCGACCTCGACGACGTTCCGGCCGAGGTGCTCGATGCGCTCGACGTGCGTCCGATAACCGATGTCGCCGACATCCTCGCGCAGGCGTTGGAACCGGCGGCCGAGTACGGGACGTCGGGACACGGCGCGTCGGATCATGCGGTGTCCGCCGCCTGATCTGCACAACTGACACCACAGCGGGCCACGACGACGATAATTGTTGTCGCGGCCCGCTCTGGTGTCAGCCGTGGTCCACCGGAACGGGTAACGCTGTCGCGCCGACCCGAGGAGTGCTGATGGCCGATCTACCCACCGTGACCGACGCCGAGATGCAGACGAGTCTGCAGTACGCGCAACCCTATTCGGTCGTGATCCTCCGTACCGGTCCGAACTACGATTCGCCGGAGGCCTCAGCCATCATCTGGGAACACGGCAGGCGCAACTTCGCCCTGCGCGCGGCCGGCGCGCTGGCGGTGGTGCTACCTGTCATCGACGACACCGACGTCTGCGGTGTGGGAGTCTTCGACCGCGACGTCGAGACCACCACCACGCTGATGGACGACGATCCCGGAGTAGCCGCGGGTGTGTTCACCTTCACTGTGCACCCTGCACGCGGCTTCCCCGGCGATGCGCTGCCGCCCGAAGCGCTCTGAACTGCCGGGGTCGGCGACAACGTCAACGCTGCCACCACCCTCGCCGGCGATGAGCACAACGTGGCTATGGCGTGATTGCCGTCCACTGCGATGTCTCGCTGCCGATCGTGCAGATATGTGACATCGCCATCTTGACCATCGGCCGGGTCACCGTGTCGAGTTTGCCGAGCACGAGTTGCTGGACGAGCCCGTCCATCAGCGCGACGACGAGATTGGCCGCTTCTTCCGGGTGTTCCGGTCGAAACGGTGCACCCACCGCGACCGACAGGTGGACGAGTTCCTGGCGGTGCGCCTCGATCATCTCCGCCAGGTCGGGATGGAACTGTGCCTCGATCAACAAAGCATGTCGCGCGGTCACGGTCTTGCGGCCCTGGGTGCGTGACAGTTCGACGAACTGCGTGCCGCACTCGACGACGTCGTCGGGCGTGTGCGGGCCCGGCGTCAGCAGGGGGCCGAAGGATTCCAAGGCGATGACCTGAAGCTGCGCGTGCACCGTCTCCAGGGCGAGCGCGAGCAGTCGGCTGCGGGTGGGGGCGTAGTAGTTGATCGAGCCGGGTGGGTAGCCGGCGGTCTCGTCGACCGTGCGATGGGTCAGGGCGTGCAGGCCCTGGGTCGCGATGATCTCGACAGCGGTCTCGCCGAACTTGGTCCGGCGTTCGCCACCGCGGCGTTGCCTCGACTCCACCATGGGAACGTTCCTCCTTCGCCGAATCTGCCGTGGATCGTGGGCCAGCGCAGCGCCCGGTGCTTGGTTCCTTTGTCTACTTTAGGGTGACCCGTCGTTACATCCAGCGAATGCGACGTCGGTCACGCCGTGTCCGTGGCTGATGGCGTCAGCGTGGGCGGCGGCGCCCGCGCGGCGCCAGTGTCGATGATCTTTGCGGCACCGGGAACATTCCAGCGCCTACTGCCGTTGCAGACTACGAGAAACTTGAGTCGATATCACTCAACTCAGTTGACTCCGGCTGATTCTTTCAGTAAGACATGAGTCGGATGCGCTGAAGTTCGGGTCCGACGAGGGTTTCGACAGCATCATCCGAGGTCCGTTCGCAGGCATTAGTTCGCGGACACCCCTCGGACCCGACACGAACTTGGGTGCACACCCATGAACTAGGAGGAACACATATGTCTCGTGCAGTTGGAATCGACCTCGGTACCACCAACTCGGTGGTTTCCGTGCTCGAGGGCGGCGAGGCCGCCGTCATCGCCAACGCCGAAGGCTCTCGGACGACCCCGTCGGTCGTCGCGTTCGCGCGCAACGGCGAGGTGCTGGTCGGGCAGCCGGCGAAGAACCAGGCGGTCACCAACGTCGACCGCACCATCCGATCGGTCAAGCGTCACATGGGCGAAGGTGACTGGTCGGTCGAGATCGACGACAAGAAGTACACCCCGCAGGAGATCAGCGCCCGTACGCTGCAGAAGCTCAAGCGCGATGCGGAGTCCTACCTGGGTGAGGACGTCACCGACGCGGTCATCACCGTGCCGGCCTACTTCAACGACGCCCAGCGTCAGGCCACCAAGGAAGCCGGTCAGATCGCCGGCCTCAACGTGCTGCGCATCGTCAACGAGCCCACCGCCGCGGCCCTGGCATACGGCCTGGACAAGGGCGAGAGCGAGCAGACCATTCTCGTCTTCGACCTCGGTGGCGGCACCTTCGACGTCTCGCTGCTCGAGATCGGCGACGGCGTCGTCGAGGTCCGCGCGACCTCCGGTGACAACCACCTCGGTGGTGACGACTGGGATCAGCGCGTCGTCGACTGGCTCGTCGACAAGTTCAAGAGCCAGAACGGCATCGACCTGACCAAGGACAAGATGGCCATGCAGCGTCTGCGTGAGGCAGCCGAGAAGGCCAAAATCGAACTGTCTGCCTCGCAGAGCACCTCGATCAACCTGCCCTACATCACCGTCGACGCCGAGAAGAATCCGCTGTTCCTCGACGAGCAGCTCTCGCGCAGCGAATTCCAGAAGATCACCTCCGATCTGCTGGAGCGCACCCGCTCGCCGTTCCAGGCCGTCATCAAGGACGCCGGCATCTCCGTCGGCGACATCGACCATGTCGTCATGGTCGGTGGCTCCACCCGTATGCCGGCCGTCACCGAACTGGTGAAGGAACTGACCGGTGGCAAGGAGCCCAACAAGGGTGTCAACCCGGACGAGGTCGTCGCCGTCGGTGCCGCCCTGCAGGCCGGCGTGCTGCGCGGCGAGGTCAAGGACGTGCTGCTGCTCGACGTGACGCCGCTGAGCCTCGGTATCGAGACCAAGGGTGGCGTCATGCACAAGCTCATCGAGCGCAACACCACCATCCCGACCAAGCGGTCGGAGACCTACACCACCGCCGAGGACAACCAGCCGTCGGTGCAGATCCAGGTGTATCAGGGTGAGCGTGAGATCGCCTCGCACAACAAGCTGCTCGGTTCGTTCGAACTCGGCGGCATCGCCCCGGCGCCGCAGGGTGTCCCGCAGATCGAGGTGACCTTCGACATCGACGCCAACGGCATCGTGCATGTCACCGCGAAGGACAAGGGCACCGGTAAGGAGAACTCGATCCGTATCCAGGAGGGTTCGGGTCTGAGCAAGGAAGAGATCGACCGGATGGTCAAGGACGCCGAGGCGCACGCAGACGAGGATCGTCAGCGTCGCGAGGAGGCCGAGACCCGCAACCAGGCCGAGTCGCTGGTCCACCAGACCGAGAAGTTCCTGAAGGACAACGAGGACAAGGTGCCCGGTGAGCTCAAGGACAAGGTCACCGCGGCCATCTCCGAGGCTCAGGAGGCACTGAAGGGCACCGACATCGCGGCGATCAAGTCCGCGGTGGAGAAGCTCTCGACCGAGTCCCAGGAGATGGGTCAGGCGATCTACGCCGCGTCGGCCGCCGAGTCGCCCAACGGTGAGGCGCCGCAGGGTGACAACGCCGGTGGCGACGATGTCGTGGACGCCGAGGTCGTCGACGAACCGTCCTCCTCCGGAGACAACAAGTGACCGCAGGTGAGCCGGAAGGCGTCCAGGAGCAGGAACCGGTCACGGTGACCGATCGTCGTCGCATCGACCCGGAGACGGGCGAGGTGCGCGAGGAGCCGGCCGCCGGGCCCGGCCCTGCGGAGGCCGAACCCGTCGCCGATCCGCAGGCCGACGGCGAGCCGGAGGTGAGTGATCTCGCCGACGAGCGCGTCGCCGAGCTGACGGCAGATCTGCAGCGGGAGCGTGCCCAGTTCGCCAACTTCCGGCGGCGTGCCGCAGAAGAGAAGCAGGGCTCGGTCCTCTACGGCAAGCAGCTGCTCATCGACAAACTGCTGCCGGTGCTCGACGATCTCGATCGTGCCCGCCAGCACGGTGACCTCGACGAGGGGCCGCTACGCAGCGTGGCCGACAAACTCGTCGCCGCGCTGTCGGCCGAGGGCCTCACCACGTTCGGTGCGCCGGGCGATGTGTTCGACCCGGAACTGCACGAGGCCGTCCAGCACGATGGTGATGGGGCCGAACCCGTCATCGGCGCCGTCTATCGCACCGGCTACCGGCTCGGCGAGAAGGTGATCCGTCACGCGATGGTCACGGTCACCGATCCGTCGGACGTACCGAGCGATGCGGCCGAACAGACTGGTGCACAATAAGCGCACCGACGACGGGCCACGAAGGGTTGTGCACGGCAATCCTTCGTGGCCCGCTCCACACAACTTCATCCAGACAACTGAGATATCGAAGGAGGTGACGTCTGGTGGCTCCACAACGGGAGTGGTTGGAACACGACTTCTACAAGGACCTGGGCGTTGCTTCTGACGCTTCGGCTGAAGAGATCAAGAAGGCCTACCGGAAGCTCGCCCGCGAACTCCATCCGGACGCGAACCCGGGCGACACCGCGGCCGAAGAACGCTTCAAGCGGGTGTCCGAAGCACACAGCGTGCTGGCCGATCCAGAGAAGCGCAAAGAATACGACGAGACCCGCGCGATGTTCGCCGGTGGGCGATTCCGTGGCGGGGGCAATGGCTTTCCCGGCGGTTTCTCGGGAGGCGGTGGAACGCACTACACGACGACGCCGGGGGCCGACTTCAACATCGGTGACCTGTTCGGCGGTGGTGGTGGCGCCGGCGGCGAGTCGGCGGGCGGTTTCGGCGACCTATTCGACGGGCTGTTCAATCGCGGTCCGCGAACCTCCACGGCGACGCGGCCCAAGCGTGGCAACGACCTCGAGACCGAGACGACCCTGACGTTCAAGGATGCCGCGACCGGCACGACCGTACCGCTTCGGGTGACCAGCCCGGCGCCGTGCACCACCTGCCACGGCAGTGGTGCCAAACCGGGTACCAGTCCGCGCGTCTGCCCGAACTGCAACGGGTCCGGATTCGTCAGCCGCAACCAGGGCGCGTTCGGGTTCAGCGAACCGTGCCAGGACTGCCAGGGCACCGGGTCACGGATCGACGATCCGTGCACCGACTGCGAGGGCAGCGGCGTGAAGGTACGCGCACGCACCATCAATGTGCGTATCCCGGCCGGTGTCGAGGACGGCCAACGCATCCGGCTGGCCGGCCAAGGCGAGGCCGGTCGCCGTGGTGCTCCCTCGGGTGACCTCTACGTGGTGGTCCATGTGACCGCTGACAAGGTGTTCACTCGCAGCGGTAACGACCTGAAGGTGCAGTTGCCGGTCAGCATCTCCGAACTGGTCCTCGGCGCCACCGTGTCGGTGCCCACACTCGACGGCAGTGTGGGAGTGAAGATCCCCGCCAACACCACCGACGGGCGCACGCTACGCGTGCGCGGACGAGGTGTACCGAAACGTTCGGGTGGGGCGGGTGACCTGCTGGTGACGGTGAAAGTTGCCGTGCCGCCGAAGCTCGACGACGACGCAGTCGAGGCCATGCGTCGTTACGCCGCCGCGGAGAAGGCCGCCGGTTTCGATCCACGCGCCGGTTGGGGGCGATGATGGTGGCCGGTAACCACGACCGCAACAAGTTCGACGGAGAAGCCGCCGCGACCTTCATGATCTCGGTCGCGGCGGAACTGGCCGGCATGCACGCTCAAACGTTGCGGACCTACGACCGGCTCGGGCTGGTCACGCCGCAGCGCACCACCGGCGGTGGTCGGCGGTACTCCGCGCGCGACGTCGAGGTGCTGCGCGAGATCCAGCGCCTGTCGCAGGAGGAGGGCGTCAACCTCGCCGGCATCAAACGCATCATCGATCTGGAGAACCAGGTCGACGCCCTGCAGCAGCGCATCCGCGAGCTGCAATCCGAAGTCGACAGCGGCGCGGCTCGTAGGGGCGGCGAGCTGGTGCCGGTGCCGCGCACCAGCGCACTGGTGGTGTGGCAGCCGCGCCGCAAGCGCAAGACCAACTGATCGGTACCTCGGCCCACCCGTTACCCTGACTCGGGACAAAAGCGTCGTTGTAGACAGGACGAGGACATGGCCGAGACCAGAAGCGCCCAGTACGGGGGCGGTTCGAGCTCGGACGGATCGGTCCTCGGGATCTCCGTGGTCGAGGATCGAGTCGCCTCCGTGGTGCGCGGTGCCGACGGCGACATCATCGCCAGCAACCTGGTCGACCTTCCGGATCCGTCGGCGCAGAGCGCCGAGAACGCCATCCACGAACTCGTCGACTCGGTGCCGTACGAGATCAATCGCATCGGTGTCGCCTGCGCCCGACCCGCCACCCAGAGCTACCTGCAGGCCAATCTGGCGCGGGGTACGTCGCGGCCGGCCTGGTACGACAAGGTGGCCGTCACCGACATGCCGGCGGCGTTGGCCGAGGTGGCCCGGACTGCCGCATCCGGTACCGGGATCGTCGCTGCGATTGATCTGGATCGTGACGCCGTCCCGTCGCCGGGTTCGTCGGTCGTCAACCTCGATTCGGCAACCGGCGAGGTCCTGGGAACGGCCGAGTTCGCCTACGGGTCGCCCGGCCCGGTCACCGATCCCGCCCATGCGGGCGCTGTCGCCGACGCGGTGATGGCGGCACCTGGAGGGTCTGCCGTCACGTCGGTGGTACTCACCGGCCCCGGCGCCGAGGTGGCCGGAACGTCGGCGGCTCTCGAGTATGCGCTGGCGCGACCGGTCACTGTCGTTGATCAACCGGCGCTCGCGGCGGCGGTCGGCGCGGCGGTGTTGGCGCTGCGGCCGGGGGCGGTTGTGCGTACCCCGTCGACGCGTCGCTGGTGGCTCATCGGCGCGGCGATGGCGGCGGCACTGGCCCTCGGTGCGATTGCGGCGTCCGCGGTGTTCGCCGGTGTGGACGCCACCGAAGAGGAGCCGACACCAACTACGACGGTCACCGAGACCGCAGAAGCGTCGACGGTGACCCGCACCGCTGCGCCGGTCACCGAGGTCCGCACCCGCGTCGCCACCACAACAGTGACCGAATCGCGCGATGCCACGAGCACCACGACGGAGACCGAAACCGAGACGGAGACGTCGACGGAGACCGAGACGGTCACCGAGCAGCCGACTGAGACGGTCACCGAGACGACCACCGTGTCCGTCGCCGGTCAGACTCCCGGCCCGTAGGTCCGAGTCTTTCGTCAGACCACGGGGTCGTGCTGGATGAGGCTCGCCCGAGCACCTGCGATGAGCATTCGCCGGCGAGTCGCCTCGATCATCTTCGCCGATCCGGCGATGAGCACCTGGTGCTCGTCCCACGGGCCGGCGGCTGCGGCGACATCGGCGAGGGTGCCGATGTGGTGCTCGATGCCCAGCGCTTCGGGGGTGGCCACCGCGGTGATCCACCACGGATCGGTGGTCTCTTCGGAAACCGCGGTGACGCGCAGCCAAGGGTTGGTCGCCGCAATTCGACGCAATACGACGAGGTCGTAGAGTTCGCCCGGATAGCGCATGCCGTAGAAGATGTGGGTAGGCGGAGTATCGGCGCGCTTGGACATTTCGATGAGCAGCGCCCGCAGCGGCGCCAGGCCGGATCCGCCGGCCACCATCACCACCGGGCGGTCCGGTTCGATGTGCAGGGTGCCGTGCCCTTGTGCGAAATGCCAGACGTCGCCGACCCGCGTCTCGCCGACGATGGCGCAGCTCACAGTGCCGCCTTGCACGCCCCGCACGTGAAACTCCAGCTCACCGCGCGGGTTGGGCGGGATCGCCGGCGACAGACTTCGCCACGCTTTCGGGCGCTGCGGAATCTGCACCTCGAGGTACTGGCCGGGGGCGAACCGTAGAGGTGCCTTGGACAGCAGCCGCACCACCGCGAGGTCGCGGGTGATGCGGAACTTCTCCACCACCTCCGCCGACCAGAGCGCCGGGAACGGCGCTGTCTCGGCGGCGCCGCGCATCACGCCGGTGGTCAGCATCATCGCCTGAGTTACCGTCTGGGCGGTTTCGTCATCCCAGTAGTCACCCAGCAGCGATGCGAACTCGGCGATCAGTGCCCGATAAATGACACCGTAGTGCTCGGGGCGGACTCCGAATTTGCGGTGATCACGGCCGAGTTGGGCGAGGAACTCCACGAGCTCGGGGTGGCCATCTGCCTGCGGAATCACGTCGAGGACGTGGTCGATGACCCGGAAGAACGCATCGCGCTGACCGGACATGACCGCCGGGAACAGTTCGCGAAGATCGGGATCGATGGCGAACATGCGCGTGTAGATGTTGGCCGAGAACCGGTCGGGGTCGCGGTTGATCAGCTCGCGGAGCTGGTGGAGGACGTGTCGCGAATGATTGGCCACGGGCCGGTCACCTCCCCTGAGCGTGTCGCATGGTCGGCGGGATCGATGCCCGCCCCAGAGAGCCTAGCGGTCCATCGACGGCGACTTGCGATCGATCAATCGATGTCGGGTTCGCGACGACTGTGGCAACCTCGGGTACGTGAGCTTGCTCGATGGTGTTGTCAGGGGAATTGTCGACGCTCATCTGCACCAGTGGAATCCGCGGAGCACGCCGTGGGCGGCGAATCGGCTCTCGCGGCTGTATCGGTTCGTGCCCGCATTCGGCGACCGGGTTTTCCCGATGGTGGTGTCGCAGGCCGACCGGGAGTACGTTCTCACCCCGAGCACCGTCGCGCGCGTGTACGAGCCTATGCAGTACCTGGCCGACACCTCCCCGGTCTTCAAGACCGCCGGTGTGCGGGTGGACACCGTGGTGCACATGGAGTCGCACTGGCGCGGCGACGAGACCGCCGGCCGCGTCGACACTCCCGCGGGGAGGTCGGCCGTCGAGGAGACGCGGTACGTGACGACCCTGCCGTTCGGTGCGGATTCGTTGCCTCAACTGGGTGCGATCGTTGCCCACGCCGACCCGCGGGCCGAGCGTTTCGCCGAACTCATCGACGAACATGCCGCCTTGACCGACCGACTTCGTGGCATTCGGTGGATCACCACCCGTCACCCAGACCCCAAGATCCGCAATGGGGCCGATGCTGATGGCATCTTGTCCTCCCCGTCGTTCTTGAAGGGCTTCGCCGAGGTTGCCGACCGACGCCTGGTGTTCGACGCGTTCGTCTACTCTCATCAGCTCTACGACGTGGTGACTCTGGCGCGGGAGTATCCCGAGGTCACCATCGTCGTCGACCACGTCGGGGCGCCGGTCGGGGTGTTCGGACCCGTCGGCGCGCGAACCGGTGCCACTGCGGGTGCGCGCGCAGACATCATGCGGTTGTGGCGCGAACGAATGGTCACCCTGGCGGCCTACCCGAACGTGATGGTGAAGCTGTCCGGACTCGGGCTGCCGGTTCTGGGCTACGGACGGGAGCGGTGGGGCAATGTCGGCAGCCGGGCGACACTGACCGAGATGGTCGGCCCGCTGGTCGACCATGTGTTCACCCATTTCGGTGCCGACCGCGTGATGTTCGGCTCCAATTTCCCCATCGACAAGCCCAACGTATCGTTCGACATGATCGTCGGCGCACTGGTCGATCTGATCGCGCCGCTCGGCGGCGACTACGCACTGAGTAAAGTATTCCGAGACAATGCTTTACGCGTCTATAAGATCGAGACACCCGGCTGAGCGAATGTCCTGGCCGGCGTGTGGGGTCGCGTACCGCGCACCACAAGGGTTGCTGTGCAACCGATGTGGCCGTCGGGTACGCGACACCACTGTGGTGCCGGAGGGTTAACTCTATGGAGTTGTCAAGGGACGGTTGCGGTCCCGACCGGGGTCGGGTGCGTGGGAAGACGTGGCTGCGTGACCTACTCGCCAGTCAGCGTGGCTCAGGCGGCGGCGGGTAGGTTGTCGAGGTTCATCGTGCGCCGGTTGTAGGCCGGTATCGGCCGACGTGTCGGGTCGACGGTGACGGGTGGGATGAGCCAGGGATGTCGGTCGTGGCCCATGATCACCTCCCACCCGTTGTGGTGGATGTCGGCATGACACGACGGGCACAGCAGACAGCCGTTGTCCAACACCGTGATTCCACCATCAGCCCAATGGACAATATGGTGGCCTTGGCAGCGGGAGGCCGCCACGCCGCATTTGATGCAACACTCGTCGCGTTTGTGCAACGCCTTACGGAGATGGGCTGGGAACAGGCGTTTGTCTTTACTCATCTCCATCGGCACCGCCTCACCGTCGACGATCGCGACCGTCGCGGTGGTGTCGCACGTCAACGTGCGCAACATGGCTTCAGTGATCGACCCCATGAACGGCAACTCGGCCAAATCAGGAGTATCAGCGGGCACCGACACCAGCAGCTGGTGACGCGGCGCGGACGCCACATCACCACTACGGGCAGCGATATCGAGTAATGCCTCCAACGCGTCGGCGTGGCGGCGCTCCGGGCCGCGGGCATCAGGCGACCCGTCGGGTTCGGGACGCGGTGCCGCCAACTCTTCCATCGCCGCCGAGAATTTTTCGCCGACCTCGGTGTTGAGGTCGGCGCGCACCTGCAGCCGTCCGTCACCATCGACATCGTGGGTGAGCGCATTGACGTTACGGTCTTCGGAGGCGGGTAGCCCACCGGTGTCCTCAGCGGCCTGGTTACCCAGACGACGGGCACGTTTGCCGATGTCGGCGGGGGTGGCGCCGGAAAAGAATTGGGCGAGAAGTTCGGTCACGATGTTTAGACGCGCCACATCGTCGATCGGTTCCGCCGATCTTTTCCCGACATGATCGACCCCTTTACCCACCGCGTCGACATGCTCGGCGGAGATCGCCCCATCAGCGGCGTGCGCGGCCAGGGTCGGCAGCTGCTCACGGGCGGCGGCGATACGGATCAGACGGGACGCGACCGCCGGGGCCAACCCCATCACGATCAACAACTCGCTGAGTTTGCGGCCGTGGTCGCGGGCCACACCGAGTCGGTCCAGATGGCCGACCACCGTCGCGGCGTGATGGTCGATCAGATTGCGCAATGTGACCAGAGCGGTCATCGCATCGAACGCTGCACGCCCCGACATATCGTCGCCCAAGTGCAGGTCACGAACAGAATCAGTGATGGTGGTGAGATCCCCCGAAGCTCCCATGACTCCACTATGGTCGAACACCAGTTCGACGTCAAGGAAATTCTTGAAAATAGTGCAGAAGATTTTTGTGCGGGTGGGGTGGTTTCGATACGCGGCGGGCTCGCAAGCTCGCACGTCGCTACTCAACCGGTGACAGGGGCAGCACGCCGCTACTCAACCGGCGACGGGGCCTGTTCGCAAACTCGCTTGTCACCGCTTCACCGGCGAGGGCGCAAGCGTGAACCGCGGCTCAGCCGGCGGGTTGACGCGCCCATGGCCACCACCGTCGGCGAGATGGTGTGGGAACCGGAACATCCTGCAACGCACGGCGAATGATGTCGGTGAACTCGGCACATGTCTCGTAGCGGTCGGCGGGATTCTTCGCCAGGGCCTTCGCGAACACCGAATTCAATGACGATGGCAGCCAGGGTTGCGCCTTGGTCAACCGCGGCACCGGATCATGCAGATGGGCATAGGTGATCGCGAACGCGGTCGCGCGGGGAAACGGGGGTTCGCCGGTGAACAGTTCGAACAGCCCTGCGGCAAAGGCGTATTGGTCCGTGGCGGCGGAGAGTCGTTGGGCGGTCAGCAGTTCCGGTGCCGCATAGGCGATAGAACCTTGGACGCGGCCGTTGCGGGCGAGTGGGCGGGCGTCGTCGAGCAACTGTGCGATACCGAAGTCGGTGAGCACCGCCCGCGGTCGTTCGGACCCCGTTGCGACCATGATGTTGGCGGGTTTCACGTCCCGATGCAGCACCTCCGCCGCGTGCGCGTAGTCGAGTGCAGCTCCGATCTGGGTTGCGATCGCGACAATGGTCTCGACGTCGTCTTCGGTGGGATGTGGTCCGACCAGGTCGTTCGCCGGCCGACCATCGATGTACTCCATCGCCATCCACAGAATCGTTGCGCGCGTCCGGGTCTCGTCCGACTCCTCGGTGGGGTCGATCTCACCACGGGCGTACATGTCGACGATATTCGGGTGGTCGAGGAACGACGCAATGGTGAACTCTCGCTCGAAACGCTCCCGCACGCGTTGCCGGTCGCTGGGCCGGGTGTGTAGCACCTTGAGCGCGACCGATCCGGGCTCGCCGATGTGGCGAGCCCGGTAGACCTCGGCGCTACTGCCGCTGCCCAGAAAGCTGTCGATGACGTATCCCGCCACCTCGTCGCCCGCCCCGTACACAACGTCAGCGTAGTCGGGCCCGGTCCGATCGGCGCGGCGGCTCGAAGTGGTCACGACCTGCACCGTCGCCTTCCATCGGGCTCGGTGGCGTCGTCGGTCACGTCGACCTATTCTGCCCCGGCGAGCTCGTCGCGGGGCCCGGATGCGGAATTGATGTGTCGGCATCGTCGGACAGACTCCGCGCGAACCACGCACCCATGGCCAGTAGCAGCAGTCCGGTGACGATGAACGCCAGCACGCGGAACATGCCGTCGAGGGTGGCGAGGTCGAACAGGAACAACTTCGCGAGCGCCGCGGCGACCACGGCCAGGCCGCCGGCCAGCAGCGGGGTGCGGGCCGCCGACGGCAACCGGCTGGCGTGGGCGAGCGTTGCGCCGCCGGCGATCATCCACGTGATGGTGGCCATCAGATGTCCGGCGAAGAAGCCCTCCTCGGTTCCCGCGACCAGTACCCCGGTCGTGACGGCGAATTCGGTGACTGCGTACAACGCCACCACTCCGAGCGTCAGTCCCCACAGCTGTTCGGCCGACCGGTCGCTCCGTTGCCGGGTTCGGCTCGCCCTGATCCACATGCCGGCGAGGGCCCACACGGCACCGACCAAGAGCACACACTGAACCAGCGTCGTTGCCGCGATCGCCGGATCGATGACGCGGGCGACGGCGAGGTCGGCGGGCGGCGCCGTCGCGAGGGTGCCGATGCCCCCGATCGTCACGAAAGTGGTGGCGATGCCGCGCATGATGCGTGCCATCGACGTACTGCGCCGCGCGGTCATCGCGACGACCGTGCCGAACCCGAGGATCACCGCGACGTCGATGCCGCCGTTGAACGCCGTGGCGACCGCGACCAGCGTCTGCAGCGCCACCGTCATCGACCAGATCTCGCGGACTGCCGTGGTGACACCCGGCATCCGCGGGCCACTGACCACCAGCAGGAGTAGCGCTGCGGCGCAGGTGGCGATCAGCGAGGCCGCGGACAGGTCGTCGACCAGGGCGCCAGACAACAGGACCGGCGCGGACGTGGCTGCGGTGATGGCCGCGAGCAGCGCCGGCTGCGACGAACTCGGGAGCGCGACGAGGGCGCTGCCCAGACCGATCACCACGGTGAGCCCAGCAGCCAGGGCGTAGGTCCACATCGTCGTGTCGGGTCCGACCCCCACGCCTGCGAGGACGGCGATCAACACCAACGGCAACGTCGGCGCCGCCATCCGGACGAGGTACAGCCAGGTCCAGTCACGTCCGAGTTGAACCCAACCGGACGCTGCTGCCAGCACGAGCATGAACGACACGAGCACGATGTCGACGCCCTGGGTCAGAGCCGGGGCCAGCACGGCCACCGGGACAACCACCAGTACTCCGAGGGCTTGGCTGTTCCACATGCGACTGAGCGCCAGCCCGGCTCCGGCGATCACAGCTGCCGCGCTCAGCGCGGCCGGCACGCTCAGCCACTCATAGAACCGAGTGGCCGCCAGCACATCCAGATAGCCGGCCGCCACGCCGGTCGCGGCGAGCGCCACGGCGCCGGTGTGTCCGGCGGGCCGACGATGCCACCACGTCGACGCCACCACCAGCGCTATCGCGAAGACGGCGCCGCCGGCCACCCGAACCTCCGGCCGCAGGATGCCGGCCTGGGCGGCCAGCACCAGCAGCAGCACGATGCCGATGAGGGTGACACCCACGCCGGCGGCCGCCAGCACACTCGCCACCGTGCCCTTGCGGAAGGCCGTCGCGATGCGGTCGGTCAGTGCCGGACGGGTCGACCGCTGCGGGCTCGGCGGCCACGGTGGTGGTGCAGCGGGAGGCGGCGGCGAGTAGCCGGCGGGCAGGTGGGTGGGGTTCGGCGGCATCGCCCGAGTGGCCATCGCCGGGTTGCGCCTGGGGTTTGGTGCCGCTGGGTTGGGTGCGGCCTGGTTGTGTGCAGCTGGGTTGGGCATGGCCTGGCCGGGTATCGGCGGCGCCGGCATCCACGTCGCCGGCGCTCCTGCGGGCGTGGACGTCGCGTCCACCATGATCATCGGCGGTGTCGGCACTATCGGACCGGTCATCGGCGGCACCTGCCGACCCGGCGGCGGGGACTCCATCGTCGGCGACGGCTGCGACGCTGTCTGTGTCGTCGGTTCGACGAGGACGGCTCGCAGCTCGGCGAAGTCGTCGGACATGCGGTGCATCTGCCGAGACATGTCTGCGAACTCGCCGGAGATCCTGGTCAGCAAGTGGGCGGTGGTCTGGTTCACCGGGGTCTGGTTCATGGCTCAAGAGTCGTCGGCGACGCTCCGTGGCACATGAGTAGAGCTACTCGGTCCGCGCGGGTAAACCTGCGTTCTGCTGGGCTTTTGGCGGTGCGGCGGTGGCCATCGACGTCATTCGGACGCCCGACGACCCGCCGGCTGAATCACCCCTGTTGCCGTGGCGCAGGCCCGCCCGACCCACCTGGTGGCATACCCGGACCGCCCGGCCCACCCGACGGAGGCGCACCCATACTCTGCTGATTGTCTTCCTTTGCCGCCACGCCGATGGTGATCGAGATGTCCATGCCGTCGGTGGGGGACCCGGTAACGGTCGCGAGTTCGGCGTCCCATCCGTCGCCGAACACATTGTCGGAAGCCAGCGTCACATTCGACATGTTGGAGATGCTCCGGGCGTAGCCGCTGTCGTAATCGAACACCTCGGTGCAGGCGTCTTCGGGCAGCGCGATCTGCGAGGTCAGTCGGGCATCCGAGCCGGCGACGGCCTGTTCGAGGGAGTCGAAGACCTCGAAGTGGATGTGCGGCCACCGGCCCGCGTAGCAGGCCGGGAAGATCGTGGTGAACCGAACGACGCCATCGGGGTCGGCGACCTGCACGCCGCGCAGGTAGTTCTCGTCGGCAGCGGCGTCGCTGTAGAGGGAGTAGTTGCCTTCGCGATCGCAATGCCACACGTAAACGGCCATACCCTCGCCCGGCGAACAGTCGTCGACCAAGTCCTGCAGGGTGATGGTCAGGGTGGCCGGCACACCCTCGGCGGTGCCCGACGAATCGCCGAAACTCGACCGGATGTCGCTGCGCACGATTCCCGACGCGATCAGCACGTTCGGTCCGTTACTGCCGTCGCCGGGGTACGGGCCGGCTGTCTCCCCTGGCGCGGCCGCCACGCAGCCGTCGGCCGTACCCGTGGCGCCGGCCGCGTCGGTGGACGATGCCCCGGCTGTGCCGGATGCCGCAGAACCGGACCCTGAGGTGTCGGTGCCGCAGGCGGCGGCGGTGGTGGCGACCGCGCCGGTGGCCAACAGCATCAGCGCTCGGCGGCGGCTCAGCGAACGCAGGTCGTAGCGGAGACCTCGGTCGTGTTCGTGTGTCTCATCGTGGCGCTGCATGGACACAACGTACAAACCGGACCTGCCCGTCGTCGGGAGTTCAGCTGTGCGGTTGCTGGGAGGTCTCGGTATGAGAGAACACCGGCGACGGGCCGACGGCGTCCTACAGTGAGGTCATGACCGACGTCGTGAGTCCTGAGTCGCTGGCCGCCGACCTCCCACAAGGCATGGTGGTCACCGACCCCGACATTCTGGAGGCCTATCGGCAGGATCGGGCGCAGGATCCCGCCGCCGGCACTCCGCTGGCCTTGGTCCGTCCGACGACCACCGCCGAGGTGCAGACCACGGTTCGATGGTGTGTACACCACCGCATTCCCTTGGTCACACGGGGAGCCGGCACCAGCCTGTCCGGTGGGTCGACAGCGGTCGACGGCGCGATCATGTTGTCCACCGAGAAGATGCGCGATCTCGTCATCGACACCGCCACGCGTACTGCAGTGGTGCAGCCGGGACTGTTCAACGCCGAGGTCAAAGCGGCCGCGGCGGCCCACGGTCTCTGGTATCCACCCGACCCGTCATCGTTCGAGATCTGCTCGATCGGCGGCAACGTCGCCACCAACGCCGGCGGGCTCTGCTGCGTGAAATACGGCGTCACCACCGACTATGTTCTCGGACTCGAGGTGGTGCTGGCCGACGGGCGGGCGGTACGACTGGGCGGCAAACAGCTCAAGGACTCAGCCGGGCTGCCCCTGACCAAACTCTTCGTCGGCAGCGAGGGGTTGCTCGGCATCGTCACCGAGGTGACGCTGCGACTGCTCCCTCCGCAGGCGCCGGCGTGCACGGTGGTCGGCAGTTTCGGGTCGGTGCACCAGGCCAGTGAGGCTGTCCTCGCGATCACCTCGCAGATTCGTCCGGCGATGCTCGAATTCATGGATGCGGTGTCGATCAACGCTGTCGAGGACATGTTGCGGATGGGGTTGGATCGCGAGGCGGGTGCGCTCCTTGTGGCCCAATCCGACGCGCCCGGACCCGCCGGCGCGGCCGAGGTGGAGATCATCCAGCGCGCCTTCGAACAGCACGGCGCCAGCGAGGTTTTCGCGACCGATGACGCGCAGGAAGGGGAGGCGTTCACCGCCGCTCGTCGTGCCGCGATCCCGGCGGTCGAGAAGCTGGGATCGCTGTTGCTGGAGGATGTCGGGGTACCGCTGCCACAACTGCCCGCGCTCATCGACGGGGTCGCGGGAATCGCGGCGGCACGCGACGTGATGATCTCGGTGATCGCACACGCCGGTGACGGCAACACACATCCGCTCATTGTGTTCGACCCAACCGACTCCGACGAGGCCGCCCGCGCGCAGGCAGCCTTCGGAGAGATCATGGATCTCGCGATCTCGTTGGGCGGCACCATCACCGGCGAACACGGAGTGGGTCGGCTGAAGAAGGCGTGGTTGCCGAATCAGGTCGGCGACGACGTGATGGAACTGACCGCCACCATCAAAAAAGCTCTCGACCCGCACGGTCTGCTCAACCCCGGTGTGCTGCTGTAGGTTTGGCGGCTCTTCCCAGATGAGGGTGTAGGTCGGCCGGGCGCGTCGGTCCGCAGGTGGACGTCGAGGTCTCCCGACGATGGAGGTTCCTACGCCATCCATCCGAAAGACCTCGACGTGACCGACGCTACCCCGCCGGCCGGCTTCGGCCGCCCTGACCTGACCGCCTTCGCGTCTCATCCCAATCGACCCTGATCGAGTCTGCTGACCCCCTCGACGAGAACGCAGCGACATCACAGCCACCCAACCCCGACCGTCCGGGAAGCCGGGACACGTCACATGGCCTGTGCTGCGGGCGTGTCGAGTGGGTCGTCCAGGGGCGACGCAGGAGCGTCGACGCGACGTGCTGAGAGGTGGTTCCAGTCGAGCACTAGGACACCGGCTACAGGCATGGCGATAGGTCAGGAACGGCGTCGCTCCCTACGCAGGAGGGAGCGCAGAGTCTCGGCGTTCGCGTAGCCGACCCGTAGCGCGATCTCGGCGGAGGTGAGGTCCGTGGTTGCTGAGAGGTGCCGAGCTCGTTCGATGCGAAGCCGTTGGACGAAGCCGAGCGGAGTGAGGTTGAGCGCCGCACGGACTCGTCGTTCGAGGGTGCGCCGGCTGGTGCCGAGCGACTGCGCGACGAAGGCGACGTTGAACGGTTCGTCCAGGCGGGCGCGCACGAAGCGTTCGAACTCGACGACGATCGGGTCCTCGTGCCGGAGATGTTCGTAGGCGACGAAGGCCGCCTGCGACGGACGCTCGTCGATGATGAGGAGCTTGGCGACATGTTGGGCCAGGTCGGGGCTGATCGATCGCACGAGTGAGAGCGCGAGGTCGATGTGGGCGAACGCGGCGCCGGCGGTGACGAGGTTCCCGTCGACCACGACCATGGTGTCGAGATCGAGGGCGACGGTCGGATAGCGCTTCAGGAACTCCGGCCCCAGGAACCAGCTGGTCGTCGCCCGCCGATGATGCATCCGTCCGGTCTCGGCGACAGCGAACACGCCGGTGCACGCCGCGGCGATCCGGGTGGTCGCGTCGTCGAGGCGCCCGAGCGAGGCGATGACCGAACGAGCATCTCGGCTCTGGAGGGCGTCGTTGGTAGCGGCGGCCGTGAGGGTTCCAAGCGCAGGGACGACGACCACGTCGAACTCTGCGGACTCCGACAGCGGGTGGTCCACCGACAGGGTCATCGATGCCGTCGTGGTCACTCTCCGTTTCGGTCCGAGGATGGCGAGTTCGATCGGGTCGATCCGCGGGTCGACATCGCCGCGGGCTCCGTCGGCCACCCGCACGATGTCGATGACCGACGCGACAGCCGAACCGAAGCAGCCGTCGATCGCGATCAGTCCGATACGCATGGCGTAAACAATAGCAATACTGCCGTATACGCCACTTCTCACATGCCCTCGCTCGTCATACGCTGAACTCGCTTCACCAAGAGACCTCGACACTTAGGAGAACCCCTCATGTCCACACCCGCATCACTTCCGTATGCCTTCGTCGCCAAGATCGTCGCGGCCGATGGACAGCACGACGCGCTCGCCGATCTGCTCGCCGGCGCTGTCGCGCTCGCCAACGAAGAAGTAGGAACGATTGTCTGGTTCGCGGTCAGGACCCACGCCGACACCTTCTGGATCTTCGATGCATTCCCCGACGAGGCCGCTCGCGACGCCCACGCCAACGGCGCCATCGTCGCAGCCCTGATGGCCAACCAACACCTCCTCGGCGCAGCACCCGAGATCCTGGCGGCCGACGTCCTCGCGTCCAAGCTCCCGTAGTCCGCCAACGCACGAGACGACCGCGCCCCGCCGAGCCGTCGCCAGGTCGCGACGCAACGCAACGCCACGCTGCGTTGCCGAGCGGTGCGAGGCCTATCGGCACACGGACAGGATGCCGGCCGCGAGCGCTCAGCCGGCGAGGGGTCCGTCGCAGAGGAGAGCGACGTCGGTGTCGGGCAGAGCCGTGAGGCCAGTGCATCGCGCGACCACCAGAACCGAACCGCCCCTGCCCTGCGTTTCCGCAGGTCAGGGGCTGTTCGCCGGATCCGCCTGTCGGAATCGAACCGACGACCTAATCACGTCGGCTTTGCGTCTATCGCTTGATGCGCCCACTGGGCGAACGATCCGCTGACCTGCGCAAACGCCGAGCGTGGGGGACGCCGCCATCCGGTGGTGACCGACGACGACCGACCAGTACCGACCGTTTCACCGGAGCTTGCGGCGGCGTCGAAGCCATCCATCCGAAAGACCTCGACGTGTCCGACGCTACCCCGCCGGCCGGCTTCGGCCGCCCTGACCTGACCGCCTTCGCTCGACTCGACGGCCTCGGTCTGAGCGTGACCGGACAACGACTTGAACCGGATCGTGCGGTCCTCGCGTGCCGCGTGGTGGAACCAGATCAGTGGTGCCGACGGTGCGGCAGCGAAGGCGCTGCTCGTGACGCCGTGATCCGGCGGTTGGCCCACGAGCCGCTGGGCTGGCGACCGACCGTGCTGGAAGTTGTAGTGCGCCGCTACCGCTGTGCCGACTGCGGACACGTGTGGCGCCAAGACACCAGCGCCGCGGCGGAGCCACGCGCGAAGCTCTCGCGCACCGGGCTGCGGTGGGCGCTGGAAGGGATCGTGGTCGCACACCTCACCGTCGCCCGTGTCGCCGAGGGACTCGGGGTCGCGTGGGACACCGCCAACAACGCGGTCCTGGCTGAGGGCAAGCGCCTGCTGATCAACGACCCCACGCGGTTTGAGGGCGTGAAGGTCATTGGCGTCGATGAGCACGTCTGGCGCCACACCAGGCGTGGCGACAAGTACGTCAGTCACCGTGATCATCGACCTCACCCCGGTCCGCGATGGCGCCGGCCCAGCAAGGCTGCTGGACATGGTCGAGGGCCGGTCGAAGGCGGCGTTCAAGACCTGGCTCGCCGACCGCGACGACGCCTTCCGTGACGCGGTCGAGGTGGTCGCGATGGAC
The DNA here is from genome assembly GCF_044543825.1 of Gordonia sp. NPDC062954. Classification (NCBI taxonomy): domain Bacteria; kingdom Bacillati; phylum Actinomycetota; class Actinomycetes; order Mycobacteriales; family Gordoniaceae; genus Gordonia; species Gordonia sp. NPDC062954. The sequence goes on from NZ_JBITWL010000006.1 coordinate 28,545, forward strand.
GGCTTCACCGGGTTCAAGACCGCCGCTGCAGAGGAGATCCCGGACGCGGTCACGGTGATGGATCCCTTCCACGTCGTGCGCCCGGCCGGTGACGCCCTCCACAGGTGCCGGCGCCGGGTCCAACTCGCGATCCACGGGCACCGTGGGTTCAGGGACGACCCGCTCTACAAGTCGCGGCGCACGCTGCACACCGGCGCGGACCTGCTCACCGACAAGCAGAGCGACAGGCTATGCGCGCTGTTCGTTGATGACGCTCACGTCGAGGTCGAGGCGACCTGGGGTGTCTACCAGCGCATGATCGCCGCCTATCGCCACGAGGACCGGCAACGTGGCCGCGAGCTCATGGAGAAGCTGATCACCGACCTCAGCGCCGGCGTCCCCAAGGTGCTCACCGAGCTCACCACCCTGGGCCGGACCCTGAAGAAGCGAGCCGCTGACGTGCTCGCCTACTTCGAACGACCCGGCACCAGCACCGGGCCGACCGAGGCGCTCAACGGACGGCTCGAACACCTGCGCGGCTCCGCACTCGGGTTCCGCAACCTGACCAACTACATCGCCCGAAGCCTGCTCGAGACCGGCGGCTTCAGACCCCAACTCCTACACCCCCGATTGGGATGAGCCGGTTTGGCCCGGATGGGCTGCCCTTCGTGACGATCCGCCGCTAGCGCTCCGGACGTCCTCGGGCGTCACGAAGGGTCGCCGCACACCACTCGGTATGTGTCCCGCCCAGCGTTCTTCGCCTCGAATAGCGCGCGGTCGGCAGTCTTCAGTGCCAGGTCCACGAGCGCGCCGTCGGTGGCCGGGCGGAGTTTGCTCTCATAGACGACCGCGCCGACGCTCACGGTGATGCGAGGCTCGCAGGGCAGGCCGATCTGGGCGGCCCGGATGCGATTGGCCAGTCCGATGGCCGAAACGCGATCCAGGGAGCCGGCGATCGCGAACTCGTCGCCGCCGAGGCGCCCGACCACCCCTGACTTCCCAACGGCATCCACGAGCACCGCGGCCAACCGTTCGAGGACGGCGTCACCCACGGCATGCCCGTGCCGATCGTTGATCGCCTAGTAGTTGTCGATGTCCACCACGAGGATTGTGAAGGGCCGCGTCGTCTGTCGGGTCGCGGTCTTCGCTATGTAGCGGAACCCGCGCCGATTGAGCACACCGGTCAGCGGGTCGGTGTTGGCCGACTCGATCTGAAGGCGAAGCGCACGTTTCGACTCTGCGCTGTAGATGGCGATCAGGCCCACGGTGCCATTGGCCGCGAGCAACGACACCATGATCCCGTAGAGCGCGGTCGATCCGGGCAGCGTGTCGTCGAGTAGCGCTCTCGCGCCGATGGTGACGATCACCGCGGTCGAGAAGACGACATGACAGACCATCGCCTGGATGCGGAGAAAATGTGCGACGTACCCGCCGATGACCGCGAACAGCGCCGTGCCCTGCAGTGCCATCACCGGATTCTGGAATGTCGCCAGCGCCGCGGTCAGTCCGAGGTCGGCGTAGAGGACGAAGGCGGTGTTGGCGCCTCGCATAGGCATCGTCTCCGACAACCAAATGGTTCGCAGATCGATGCGCGCGACGATGATCGCGACCGGCACCGTGGTGGCGCTGATGGCGATGAGCGCGCCCATCCGAACCGGGCTCCCCGCCGCACCATCCGGCGACGTCACCGCCAGGACACCCAACAGGCCGATGGCCAGCGTCAGGCCCGCTATTCCATATCGGGGTAGCCGTTCGGAGATCTCGATCTGATCCATGACATATCGAGGATCCTCGTACGCTTTTGTCCGCGCGGCGTGGGTCGCCTCCCCAAGATTCCCCACGCCTGCAGACCGATTCTCATCGACAAACACCGTTCGCGTCCCGCCCCTGTGCACTGCTGACAACGAACGCGGCTCCGTCAGACCCCCATGAAAGGGACACGTTCTTCAAGTTGCGATTGTAGAACGTACATCGCTGGCGCGGGTGGTGAGGGGTTGGCGCCGCGTTACTGCGCGACAGTCGAGTCCACGACGGCCACCGCGCTCAGTGTCGTTCCAGGATCGCCGCGAGATCCGCGCCGTCGGGCAGCGCGCCGTACTCGAACGCGCGGTTGCCGCCCAGCCGCGCGGCGATGAACGCATCGGACACCTCGGTCGGGGAGAACCGCACCAGCAGGGAGGCTTCCAGCGCCAAGGCCATGGATTCAACAACTCCGCGGGCGCGTCGTTGCGCCGTTGCCGCGTCGGCGCGAACCAGTTCACCCAGCTGATCACGCAGCCGTTCGAGGTGCAGGTCCAGGGTGCGGTTGGCTCCCAGTGCGATGTTGATCTCGGCGTCGAACGCCGCGATCGACTCCGGCTCGCGGGTCATGGCCCGCAGCACGTCGAGTGCGATGACATTCCCGGAGCCTTCCCAGACGGCCATGACCGGTTGCTCGCGGTAGCGCATGGCCAGGGGGAAGGCCTCGGTGTAGCCGTTGCCGCCGAGACACTCCAGCGCCTCGTAAGAGTGGTGTGGTCCGCGCTTGCAGATCCAGTACTTGGCGACTGCGGTGGCGAGACGTCGGAACGCCTTCTCCTGGTCGGTGGCGTCCTCGTCATGGGCGCGAGCCAGGCGCATGGCGGTGATGGTGGCGGCTTCCGATTCCAGGGCGAGGTCGGCGAGCACGGCGGTCATCGCCGGCTGATCGGCCAGCGTCGCGCCGAAGGCGGCCCGGTGGCGAGCGTGCCACACCGCCTCGGCCACAGACTGTCGCATTCCGGCGGCACTACCGAGGACGCAGTCCAGACGGGTCTGCGCAACCATCTCGATGATGGTGCGCACGCCACGGCCCGGTTCGCCGACCATCACCGCGACGGTGCCGTCGAGTTCGATCTCCGACGACGCGTTCGACTTGTTGCCGAGCTTGTCTTTCAGCCGCTGGATGCGGAATACGTTGCGGGTGCCGTCGGGCAGGACGCGGGGCAGCAGGAAGCACGAGAGTCCCTCGCCGCCGGGGCCTTGCGCCTGCGCGAGGACCAGGAACGCATCCGACATCGGTGCCGAGCAAAACCATTTGTGTCCGGTGAGCAGATAGTCGGCGCCCGGCCCGCCGCGGCCGACCGGTGTGGCAACCGTCGTGTTCGCGCGCACATCGGAGCCACCCTGCTTCTCCGTCATCGACATGCCGAAGATCGCCGATTCCTTGGTGGCCGACAGATCTGGAGAGTAGCTGCGTGACAGTGCTTTCGGCACCCAGTGCGCGGCGACGTCGGGCTGTAGCTCCAGCGACGGGATCACCGCATGTGTCATCGACACCGGGCAGGCGTGGCCGGGTTCGATCTGGCCGAACAACATGAAACCGGCAGCGCGAGCGACGTGGGAGCCCGGTTGCGGGTCGGCCCAGCAGCGCGTGTGTGAGCCGTGGGCCACCGACGCCTCGATGATCCGGTGGTAGGCGGGGTGGTATTCGACCTCGTCAATCCGGTTGCCCCAGCGGTCGTGGGTGTGCAGCACCGGGGTGATGGTGTTGGCCAGGTGCGCGTCGTGCTGAAACTGCGCACTGCCCACGTGCGCGCCGATCGCCCGGAGCTCATCTTCCGCCCAGCCCGCGTCGTGGCGTCGGATCGCTTCGACAAGAACGGTATTCATGTCGAACTCGTTGATATCGACACGCGGGGCGGACTGGTTGAGGACGGTGTGCGTGAGATGCGGTTGCGGGTGGGTGGTGGTCTCGGTGGAGTGTGTCATGGGTTTTCCTTTCGAAGCGGCGCAACTGGTCTCGATACGCCGTCTCGCCTAGGGGCTCGACGGCTACTCGACCAACGACGGGGGAGGCGAATGCTCGATTGTTCCGACTGCTGTTCTCTTCGCTGGGCGATCTCGATGCGAGACCACGTCATATGGCATGCGCCAACACCCGATCCGGGATCTGCAGGTTGGTGAACACGATCGCGACCGCGTCCTCGAGCCGATCCCCGAGGTGATCGCCGGCGGCCGCCTGCTGGATGACGAGCCCGAAGATGGCCGACCAGAACGCTTTTGCCTCCACGTCGATCGGTGCCCGCAGCTCCCACCCTGTCCGCACCAGAGTTCGCATCAACGCTTCGGCGCCGCGCTCGTGCAACACCTGCAACGTGTCCGCGATCTGCGGTCGAAGGTCGGAACGGCGCGACGCCATCGACATTGCGGTCGTGAACAACTCGACATTGCGGGCCTGCCCGCCGAGTAATGTCGAGATGAGGGCGTGGGTGTACTCGCCGACGGTCGTGGCCGTGCCGGCGGCTTCCTCTGCGGCGCGACCGGCGCGTAGTACCGCGGTGCACGCGACTTCGGTGAACAACTGCTCTTTGGAGCCGAAGTAGTACGTGACCTGGTTCGGATAGGCGTCAGCTCGGTGGCAGATCTGGGCGACCGACGCCGTCTCGCCCTGCTCAGTGAATACCTCGGCCGCCGCGCGCAGCAGGGAGTCGCGGGTGGCCTTGCCGGCTTCGCGACTACCGCGACGTGACGTGGTCATGTGATGAGGGTCGCACATTCTTGTTTGTATGACAAACAAGAATGTGAGGGTGTCGTCCAAGCGCACACCTTCGATATCATGTTCCTGATATCGGAGGTGGCAAAAAATGGAACAGATCCTCATCCGCAATTTACCCGCGGGGACCAAGGCCGCCCTGCGGGCGCGTGCCGAGCAGCATCGCAGGTCGGTAGAGGCGGAGGCTCGCGAGATCCTCGCCGAAGCGCTTGAGCGGGAGCCGGTCACGCTCGTCGACCTGCTGAGTTCCGATGAGGGTGCGGACATCGATTTCGAGCCCGAACGCCTCGGTCTGACTGTCCGATCTGCCGAGTTGTGAAGTACGTCTTGGATACCAACGTGGTATCCGCGCTGAGGGTCCGGGGACGCAACCGACAGGTCGAGATCTGGGCGGCGTCCGTATCGGTGACCGACCAGTTCGTGACGGCGATGACCATGGCAGAACTCGAGTGTGGCGTGGTCACCAAGGAGCGATCCGACCCAGCGCAGGGAGAAGTATTGCGCCGTTGGTTCGAGGAACGGGTCCTGCCTGCATTCGCCGACCGTGTGTTGCCGTTCGATCTGCCCGCAGCACGGGTCTTGGCGACCTATCGGGTGCCCGAGCATGCTCCGTTCGAAGATGCTGTCATCGCTGCTATCGCCCATGCCACCCAGATGGCCGTGGCGACACGCAATACCAAGCATTTCGAGCCGCTCGGCGTCCGATGCGTCAACCCGTGGGAACCGAAGGTCTGAGGTGAAACTCAGAACCCGAGCCCACAGATCAAGTCGTTGAACGTGACGCGGCGATGCTGAGATCCGACCTGTTCCTCACCGTTTCACCCCCGCCGGCCACCGCTCGGTGATCATCTCCGTCATCGCGTCGACCCACTCCTCGTCGAGTGCGGCGTCGCGGCGGATGAGGATGCGGAAGATCGCGGTGCCTGCCACCACTTCGGCGAGCATGGGGAGGTGGTCGTCGGCGCGGCGTTCCTGGCCGAAGTGGGTTTCGAATGCGCCGAGGTTGCCGGCCAGTCGGGTGATCATCATGGCGTGTACCTGGGGGTCGGCGACGGTATCGGCGATCAGGCCGGGTAGCGCCATGCGCACCTCGGGCCGGTCGAACATCGTGCGGACCGTGTCGACCACGGATCGGATGTCGGTGTGGATGTCGCCGGAGCTGAGAGGGGTCGGGATCGAGTCGGTGGGCAGGACCGCCTCGTGCACGAGTTGAGCTTTGCCGGCCCAGCGTCGGTAGATGGCGGCGGTGGTGGTTCCGGCTCGTGCGGCGATCGCCGACAGTGACAGGGCCGAATAGCCCGACTCGAGCAGCAACTCCCGTGTCGCCGTGACGATCGCCGCGTCGATGCGTCCGTCGCGGGGGCGGCCGGGTGGGGGTGAGGCGGGCGCGCGTGCGCCAGACCCCTTGCCTGCGCTGCCGCTTTCTGCTGTCATGAGTTCCATCTTAGTTCCAATACAGTGTGCATCGTATTTGAGGGAGTGTCGGTGAAGCTGAGCCCGCTCGACGAGTATCCGATCCATCAGACGCCGACTCCGGTCTCCTGGCCGGCCACGTCCGATCGAAATTTCTACGACCGCTCGTATTTCAACGTGCTCGACCGTGGCGGGCGGTTCATGGCGCTCACCGGCATCGGCTACTACCCGCGGCTCGGTGTCAAGGACGCCTATTTCGTCGTCCGGCACGGCGATACGCAGACCGCGGTGCATCTGAGCGACGCCATCGACGACGATCGGCTGAATCAACACGTCAACGGCTACCGCCTCGACGTCATCGAACCCCTACAGCAGATACATCTGACGATGGACGAGACGGAGGGTATCGCCGCGGACCTCACGTGGCGCGGTTTGTTCTCCGCTGCGCTCGAGCGTCCACACGACATGCTGACCGACCGTCGAGTGACCCTGCAGGCGTGCCGGTTTGCCCAACTCGGTAGCTGGGAGGGGTGGATCGACGTCGACGGTGAACGGCTGATCGTCGAGCACGATGCCAGCGTGGCCAGCCGCGACCGTTCGTGGGGGATCCGTCCGGTCGGCGAGGCCGAACCGGGTGGACGTCCCGACACATCCTTCCGCGGGATGTGGTGGTTGTACCTGCCTTTGGCGTTCGACGACTACCAGTTGTTCCTGATCCTGCAGGAGGACCCGGACGGTCATCGCAGCCTCTACGACTGCACCCGACGATGGCGTGACGGCCGCGTCGAACAGCTCGATGGCGTCCGCGTCTCCGTCCACTACACGTCGGGCACCCGGATTCCCTACGGTGCGCACGTCGAGTTCCAGAACCGCGACGGTGATCGGTTTCAGCTCGACATCGAATCGAAGCTGTTCGCACCCATCGCTTTCGGTGCGGGGTACGGCGGTGACGCGACCTGGGCGCACGGCACCTGGAAAGGCGAGTCCTTCGTCGAACGTGTCGGCTTCGACCTGACCGATCCCGAGGTGATGGCCAAGGCTCCGTTCAGCCTCATCGACCACGTCGCCGAAGCAGTTTGCACCGAACCTGACGGTCGGAAGTGTCATGGTGCGGGACTATTCGAACACGGTGTCCTCGGGCCACATCATCCGTCGGGCTTCACCGACTGGACCGACGGAGCGAAGTAGGCAGCCGATGAAGGTCATGACAGCCCTGTTCGGGCCCACCGACGCCGTCGACCGCGCACGTGTTCTGCAGGAGGCCGGCGCGTCAGGCATCTTCACCTTCGAAGGCCCGCACGACGTGTTCACGCCGCTGGTGCTGGCGTCCGGGGTGCGCGGTCTCGATGTGATGTCCAACGTCGCGATCGGACTTCCGCGCAACCCGATCCAACTCGCTCACCAGGCCAACGACCTACAACTACTCAGCGAAGGCCGGTTCATCCTGGGCCTGGGCACCCAGGTGCGCGCCCAGATCGAGAAACGCTACGGCGCGCACTTCGACCACCCGGTGGCGCGGATGAAAGACATGGTGGGCGCGTTGCGCGCGATCTTCGCGACGTGGCAGGACGGTGAACGACTCGACTACCGCGGCGAGTACCACCGGCACACCCTGATGACGCCGACCTTTGTGCCCGGGCCGAACCCGTACGGTCCGCCACCGATTTATCTCGGAGCGCTGGGCCCGCGGATGACCCGGATGACTGCCGAGGTGGCCGACGGCTTACTCGTGATGCCGTTCGGCACCAAGCGATTCCTCCACGAGGTGACGATGCCGGCCGTTCGCGCCGGCTTGGCCGCCGCCGGACGCGTCGACGGCGACTTCGAGGTGGTGCCGGAGATCATCGTCTCGGTCGGAGACGACCATACCTCGACCCGAATGCTGTTGGCCTTCTACGGTTCCACCCCCGCCTACCGGCCAGTCCTGGACGCCCACGGCTGGGGCGAACTGCAGCCGGAACTCAACGCGATGTCCAAGCAAGGGCGCTGGCAGGACATGGCCACGTTGATCGACGACGACATACTGCACACCATCGCAGCCTGCGGCACCCCGACCGAGATCGCCGCGCACATCCGCGCCCGCGTTACCGGGGTGTCCGACCGGATCTGCCTCTATCAACCGGGGCCGATCGACGCCGATGCGTTGGCCGAGATCGTCGACGCGTTGCCCTGACCATGACTCCGATGACGATTGAACTCGAGGACGTCACCGGCGTCCGATACGGCGGCAAGGCCGCCGGACTCGCCGAACTCGGCCGCCTCGGACTGCCGGTGCCGCCCGCGTTCGTCATCGCCGAGGTCACTTCTCAAGCCTCCGCAGATACCGCAGTGCAACGGTTCTCGCAGATGGCGGCGGCAGGTCAGGTCCCGGTGGCGGTGCGCTCGTCCGCGGTCGGCGAGGACGGCGACGATCAGTCCTTCGCCGGGCAGTACGACACCGTCCTGGGTGTCGATTCGGTCGACGACTTCGTCGCGGCCGTCCAGCAGTGTGCCGCCTCCGTGCATTCGCGACGGGCCACCGCGTACCGCGCCGATCAGGACGCCACCATGAATGTGGTTGTCCAACAAATGGTCGACGTGCGCGCAGCCGGTGTCGTATTCACCGCGGACCCGACCACCGGACGTCGTGATTTGGTGGTGATCGACGCCGTCGTGGGTCTGGGTGAGTCGTTGGTCGACGGCTCGGCATCACCCGACCACACCGTCCTCGACGATACTGGTACACCGATAGTGCACGAACTCGCCGGGGCGCAACCGGTTCTGTCATCCGTTGAGATCGCCGACATCCGCACCGGCGCACTGCGTGCCGCACACCACTGGGGTGAGCCGATGGACCTCGAATGGGCGATCGACCACGACGGACGGTTGTGGTGGCTGCAGGCCCGGCCCATCACCACCCTGCCCGGCGATCTCGGCGAGATGGACTCGCCGGTTGCCGGAGCCGATCACGTCTACACGCGCTGCAACATCGGCGAGATGATGCCCGGCGCATTCTGCCCGCTCACCGCGGCGGTGTCCGGGTACGCCATCGACCGTGCGATGCAGCAGATCCAAGTGGTCGCGCGAGCACAGCCCGGCTACGAACGGCCGTGGCTGCAGGTCGGCTACTTCTCGGGACACATGTTTCTCAACCTCACCGAGGGCACGGCCCTGAGCTCGGGCATCCTCGGCAATTCTCTCGAACAGTTCTCCACGTCGATCTGTGGCCGGGTGATCGACGAGTTGAAACCGAAACCGCCGCAGACATTCCGCCGGAAGCTCGGCAACACCATTCGACTCAGCGCCCATGCCCTGTCCGTCGGGCCGACGGTCCGGCACCTGGGTGCCCAGATCGCTGAGTTCGAGATACCAACCGGCAACGATCCGCGAAGCATCCTGCAACAGTTGGAGTCCGGCGTCGACCGCTACTGCGATGTCACGTTGACCCATGTGCGATCCTCGTCGCGGGCCGCTGTGGCCGCCAATGTCCTGGAGAGCGTGCTGATCCGGCGGGCGTTACAACAGGGGCGCACCGAGGAGGACGGCCGGACCGAGGCGGCGCAGCTGATGGCCGGCGCCAGCGATGTCGAGAGCGCGCTCATGCTCGGCGAACTCGATGCGGTGGTCCGGTTGATTGCCGCCGACCCCATGGCGACGGACGCGTTCCTCTCGGTCACGCCCGAGCGTGCCGTCACCGCTGTGCGCGTCGGCGACGATGAGGCCGCATCGGCGTTGCGTCACTTCCTGACTCGTCACGGACACCGCGGCTACCGCGAACTGTGCATGCGCGACCCGTCCTGGGCCGAGGACCCCGCCGGACTGGGCACGATGATGCAGGCCATGCTGCGTGCCACGGGCGATCGCGCGGAGCGCACGCCGACCCGAGTACAGGTCGACGCGCCCACATCCGCAACGATCCGACTGCTCGCCCGATGGGCGCAGGCCGGTGCCCGCGGACGTGAGGAGACGAAGTCGAAGATGGCGCTGATGGCCCACTCGCTCAAACTCGGCTATCGGCACCTCGGTGAGGTCCTCGCCGCCACCGGGCGATTGCCCGACGCCGACCTCGTCTTCTTCTTCGACCGCGCCGAACTGCACCGCATCGTCGGCGTCGAGAACATCGACGGCCTCGTCACGCGCGCGCAGCAGCGTCGCGCGGCCCTGGCCTACCAGGACGCGCTGGACTTCGACGACGTGTCGATCGGGCGGCCCACCGCGCGCATCGCGCCACCGCCTCGGCTGGTGGGTGACGATGCGATTGTCGGCCGCCCGGCCGGACGCGGGGTGGCCGAGGGGGTGGTGCGTGTTGCGAAGACCATCGTGCAAGCACGCGACGTCCAGCGCGGCGAGATCCTGGTCGCTCCGGTCACCGACGTCGGATGGACGCCGTACTTCACCGTCATCGGCGCTCTCGTCACCGACATCGGCAGTTCGGTCTCCCACGGCGCTGTGGTGGCCCGCGAATACGGGCTGCCCTGCGTCGTCAACACCCTCATCGCCACCCAGGTACTCGTCACCGGCGACCGGGTGCGGGTGGACGGGGACCGCGGGGTGGTCACCCGTCTCGAGAAGGTCTGAGGGCCGGAGGTCGCAGCCTCCACCCGGTGCCGACCGCCGCCTACTCGATAGGGTGGCCGGATGGCCGGAACCTCGACACGACTGCTTCCCGGCCTCGTCTACGCAGCACTGACCACCGCTGTGGTCAGTTCGCTCGGCATGCTGCTGGTGCCCAGCGTCGCCGAGGAATATGACGTCGCCGTCGGCACCGCGCAGTGGATGCTCACCATCAACCTGCTGGTCGGCGCGGTCACCACGCCAGTGATGGGACGGCTCAGCGACGGCCCGCACAAGAAACGTCTGCTGATCTGTGCGCTCGCGGTGATCCTGCTCGGATCGGTGATGGCTGCGGTCGCGCCGACGTTCGCGGTGTTCCTGGCCGGCCGCGCACTGCAGGGACTGTCGTACGGCATTGTGCCCGTCACGATCGCGCTCGCACGCCGCTATCTCTCCGACGACCTGGTGCGGCCGGGGATCTCGGCGCTGTCGGTGACGGTAGCCACCGGGCTGGGCGTCGGCTACCCGCTGACCGGTGTGCTCGCGTCCGGATTCGGGTTCCGCATGGCGTTCGTCGCCGCCGCGATCTTCCTCGTCACCGCGATGGTGACGGTCTGGGCGGTGGTGCCCTCCGGGCCCGACGAACGTGCTCCCCGGCAACGGTTCGACGTGCCCGGAGCGGTACTCCTCGGCGCAGGCCTGTCCGCGGTGTTGCTCGCCGTCAGTGAAGGTCCCGATTGGGGGTGGCTGAGTGTGCGGACCATCGGGGCGTTCGCCGTCGGTGTCGCGGTGCTCGTCGGCTGGGGAGTGGTGGAACTGCGCACTCCGCATCCGATGATCAACCTGCGCATCTTCCGACACACCGACGTGATCCTCGCCAACGGCACCGCGATCGGACTCGGTGCGGCCCTCTACATCGGGTTGTCCGTCGCCAGTCTCATCGCGCAGGCACCCACCGACACCGGCTACGGCATCGCCCTGCCGCTGCTGTGGGCGGGTTTTGTGATGCTGCCGCTGTCGGTGGGGAGTTTCGGCGCGAATCGGGTGGTCCGACTGCTCGCCGCGCGTGTCGGCCTACCCACCCTGCTGCGGGTGGGTACCGCGATCATGGCCGTCGCGGCGTTTCTGATGTTGTTCGCGCACGACGCGCTGTGGGAGATCTTGATCGGGATGTTCTTGTTCGGCGTCGGCCTCGGCACCGCGTACGCGGCGATGCCTGCGTTGATTGCGCGCACCGTCGTCACCGAGGAGCTCGGCAGTGCGGTCAGTTTCAATCAGGTGTTGCGAACCGTCGGTGGTGCCGGCGGAAGCGCATTGTCGGGGGCGGTGCTGGCCGCCCACCCCGGGCTGGGCACCTTCCCGGACAACAGCGGCATCGTGCTCGCGCTGGCGTTGAGCGCCATCGGATGTTTGACGGTGTTCGGCGCTTTGGTGGTGCACTTCGTGGTGCGGCGGGTGGGAATCGAGGGCACGCTGTAGGCATTGACGACACGCTGGCCCGGGTGATCCGGGAAGCGGATGCGCCGGGAACAGCTGTCGGCGCATCCGCCTGTCGGACGTGGGGTCAATCCAACCGCGGCATTGCCTCGGCGAACAGTTCGATGATGCGTGCCGGCTCGGTGATACCGGTGGCGAACACATAGGACGACGTGAACCCCAAGGCTGCCATCGCGTTTGCGGTGGTGACGATGTCGTCCACCGTGCTGCTGGGGCTGATGGGGAAGATGGTGGTCTTGTCGATCTCATCGTAGTCGCGGCCGACGTCATCGCAGTGACCGCGCAGTACGTCGAGCTTGTGGGACGCGTCGGGTCCGGCAAAGATGTTGCAGGCGTCGGCATATTGAGCAACCAGGCGCAAGGTTTTCTTCTCGCCCGAGCCCCCGATCATGAGGTAGGGTCGGGGACTGCTCAGCGACTGCGGCGAATTGAGGGTACGGCCGAGCTGGTAGTGCTTGCCGGCGAAGGCGTCCTCCGACTCCGACCACATCTGATCGCAGATGCGAATGGTCTCCTCGAGTCGTTCGAAACGCTCAGCCGTCGGTGGGAAGGCGAAACCCAGGCCTTCGGACTCCTCGTCATTCCAGGCCGCGCCGATGCCGAGACCGACACGGCCGCCCGACAGCACGTTCAAGGTCGTGACCGCTTTGGCCAACAGAGCGGGCTCGCGGTAGGTGACTCCGGTGACCAGGGTGTGCAGCAAGGCGTGTTGGGTGTGAGCAGCGATGAAACCGAGCGCGGAATAGGCCTCCAGCATTTCGGTGTCGACCGGTCCGACGGGGCGGATCTGCCAGAAGTGGTCCATGACGCTGATCCGCCGCACGCCGATGTCCTCGGCGTCCCGGACGTGCTTGGTCAGCGCGGGGCCGAGTTCGGCGGGGCCGCCGGACCAGGTGAAGTCGGCGATGTGCAGGGCGAGTTCCATAGCGATTCTCCTTGTGCGGATTCAGTTGCGTCGACGGGCGTGCGGTGTCAACTCGTGTGTCCCGTAGCTGTTGTCCTCGGGGTTGAGTGTCAGCCCCGGTGCGACCAGTTCGTCAATTCGGTCGAGGACGTCCGTGGACAGGGTGATATCGGCGGCGGGCAGATACGACTCCAGCTGTTGCATGGTGCGAGGCCCGACGATTGCGGCGGTGACGCCCGGATGGTTGATGACAAACGCGATCGCAAGATCGATCAACGTCATGCCGGACTGCTCGGCGAGCACCGCAAGGTCTTCCACGATATCGAGCTTGCGCTGATTCGCGGAGATTGACATGTCGAATCGCGCACTGGGCCGAGCACTCGACGTCGGTGACGATGCGGAGTCCTTGCGCCACCGACCCGACAGCCATCCGCCCGCCAGTGGGCTGTAGGTGAGCGTGCCCATCCCGTGTCGCTGCACGGCCGGCAGTACGTCCTCCTCTATACCGCGAACCAGGATCGAGTACGGGGGCTGTTCGGTCACGAACCGCGCGAAGCGATTGTCCTTCGCCGCCCATTGGGCCTCCACGATCTGGGAGCCGGAAAACGACGAAGACCCGATGTAACGCACCTTGCCGTGCTGGACCAGATCGGTGAGCGCGCCGAGCGTCTCGTCGATGTCGGTATCGGGGCTGGGACGATGCACCTGGTAGAGGTCGATGTGATCGGTGGCGAGGCGGCGCAGCGAATCCTCGACCGCGCGCATGATCCAGCGGCGCGAGCCACCGCGGTGATTGGGGTCGTCGCCCATCGGCATGAAGAACTTCGTCGCGAGGAACACGTCGTCGCGTCGGTCGCCGAGTGCTTTTCCGACGATCTCCTCGGACCGACCGGCGGAATAGACATCGGCAGTGTCGACGAAGTTGATTCCCGCATCGAGTGCCGCGTGGATGATGCGGATCGAATCCTGTTCGTCGTCATTTCCCCAGGGCCCGAACATCATCGCACCCAGGCATAGTGGGCTGACCTGGACTCCGGTGCGGCCGAGTGGGCGGTACTGCATGTGGGCGGTCCTTTCGTTGGTGGAACCGGGGCCCCGGGACCTCGGTGGGGGCGGTGCTGTCGCCACCAGGGGCTGCGGGACCGGCAGGTGGCCGGTCGCCGTCGATCACGGGCGTACAGCGACCTTCAAGGCCTCGCGGGAATCCATCGCGGTGTACGCCTTGGGTGTCTCGGCCAACGACATCGTCCGGTCGAATACCTTGCCCGGCGCCACGGTACCGTCGAGCACCGCGGGCAGTAGCTGTTCGATATAGGCGCGTACCGGCGCGGGACCGCCGGTGAGGGTCACGTTGGGACCGAAGAGGCTGGCGAAGCCGACGGGCGCCTCGTCGTACTGCGGAACGCCGACCCGGCTGATCACGCCGCCGGGCCGGACCGCGCCGATCGCCTGGTCATAGGCCGGCCGATGTCCGACCGCTTCCAGCACGATCTGGCTGCCCAGGCCGCCGGTGAGGTCGCGGATCTGCTCGATGCCCTCGTCGCCGCGCTCGGCGACCACATCGGTGGCGCCGAACTCCCGGCCCAGATCGGTTCGGGCCCGGTGTCGGCCCATCAGGATGATCTGTTCGGCGCCGAGTTGGCGAGCCGACAATACGGCCAGCAGGCCGACGGCGCCGTCACCGATCACGGTGACCGTGCTCCCGGCAGTGACCCCGCCGCGCACGGCCGCATGCCAGCCGGTGCCGTACACATCCGAGAGGGTGAGCAGCGACGCCAACAGTGCGTCGTCGGCGTTCGCGTCCACGGGAGTTTTCACCAGCGTGCCGTCGGCGAGGGGCACCCGAACGGCCTCGGCCTGGGCGCCGGCGGTGCCGAGCTGGGGGTCGCTCCAGAAACCGCCGCGCACGCACGAAGTCTGTAGACCGGCACGGCAGTATTCGCACGTCCCACACGAGACGGCGAACGGGGAGATGACGAAGTCGCCCACACTCAGCGTGGTCACGGCGGACCCGACGGCCTCGACCACCCCGATGAACTCATGGCCCATGGGCGAGCCGTCGGGGGTGGCCGGCATCGAGTGATACGGGTGCAGATCGCTGCCACACACGCAGGCACGGGTCACCCGGACCAGCGCATCGGACGGTTGCTCGATGATCGGGTCGGGGACATCGATGACGCGGACATCGCCGGCGGCGTACATAAAGGTGGCTTTCATGACGTCCATCGGACCGCGTCTGCGCGGGCGTGGGGAGTCACGGTTGTTCCGGGTATTGCCAGTACCTCCCTGGTACATGGCATCGTGCCTACCCTGGGGCCCATGGACAGCACCGACCTGCGCACCCAGATCCGCGAGTTCCTCAGCTCGCGGCGCGCACGGATCACCCCCGATCAGGCGGGGTTGCCGGCCTACGGTGGCAACCGCCGGGTCAAGGGGCTGCGTCGCGAGGAGGTGGCGCTGCTCGCCGGTGTGTCCGTCGATTACTACGTCCGGATGGAGCGCGGCAATCTGGCCGGCGCATCGGAGAGTGTGCTCGCCGCGCTGGCCGGCGCGCTCCAACTCGACGAAGCCGAGCAGGATCACCTGTTCGCCCTGGCGCGCCAGTCGCAGGCGGGCGCGGGTGCGCGTCGGACCCGCCCGCCGGCTACCGCCGTGCGTCCGGTTATCCAGCAGGTTCTGGACGCCATCTCGGACGCACCTGCCTGGGTGCGCAACGGGCGGCACGACATCGTTGCAATGAATCAGCTTGCGCGGGCGTTGTATTCGCCGGTTCTCGCCCATACTCGGCGGCCTGCCAACACGACCAGATTCATCTACCTGCATCCCGATGAGGCCCAGGAGTTCTTTGTCGACTACGACCAGGTCGCCCGAGATGCGGCTGCCATGCTGCGCCTCGAGGCCGGTCGAAACCCGAATGACAAGGCGTTGATCCAGCTGGTCGGACAATTGTCCACGCGTAGTGAGCTGTTTCGTCAGCGCTGGGCATCGCAGGATGTGCGATTCCACCGCAGTGGGCGCAAACGGCTCCGGCACCCGGCCGTCGGGCAACTCGACCTCGACTTCGAGGGGATGGAATTGCCCTCCGAGCCCGGGCTGCATCTCAACATCTACACCGCGGCGGCCGGCACGCCGACCGCCGATGGTCTCAAGCTTCTCGCATCCTGGGCGGCGAGTCAGGAGGCGATCGATACCGAGGACCACGCGACCGGATGAGGTCAGGCATCTCCCTGGAGTTGTTGCACTATTCCCATCACGTCCATGATGATGCGACTCTCGCACATCTTGCCGTCACGAAATCGATCGAAGGTCCAGGCTTCGACCGTCACCGAACGGCCCGTTGCTCCGATGCCGAGGAAATCTTCGCGGTGGGTGCCGGTCCACGTCGACCAGGCAGCCACGCGGTCGCCCTCGGCCACCATCTCGTGGACCGTCCACGTCAGGTCGGGAAAGCGCGGAACATCTGAGCCAGGAAGTCGCGCAAACCGTCGCGCCCGGGACCCTGCCCGGGCGGCGGGTTCTGCTCGACGAAGTCGTCTGCGACGATGTCGCCGATCGACCCCAGATCCTGCCCGTTGATGATCTGGTTGATGAACCGCCGATCGGCGGCCTTGTTGTCTTCGGCCAGAGTGGTTGCGGTGCTGGGTGCTTCGGTTGCGGGTGACATGATCGAACTCCTGGAGGTGGGTGGGTTCTCAGAGCGGAAGTTTGTTGGCGAGTACGCCGTCGCCGTCGGCGCGGCCGGAGAGGATGCGCGCATACTCGATCGCGTCGACACTGATGGTCGCTGCACCGCTGCGGCCCTCGAAACGTCCTCCGGCGGGACCTTGGAGATCGAGGCTGAACGGCTGGTCGTGGAGTTGTGACCACTCGGCGAGAATGTCCTCCACGATCCGCCCATCGTGGTCGGCGGTGGGCTGCAGCGCAATACCGGTCGCGCGCGAGAGGTCGACGCGATGCATCCACGTGTCGCGGGTGAAGCCGATGCCGAACAGGTAGCCCAAAGGTTTCCAGCCGAGGTCGACTCCGAGGGGGGTGCCGATCGGCAACACCGGGAGTGCGCGTACCGGCGCGGGCATCCGAGTCCGGGCGCGTAATGCTGCGGCGGAGTGCTGTTCCCACAGCGCCGGCAGGTCATCGGTTCGCCACTGGGTCCGGGCTCGCAACTGTGCCTCGTTGAGCCCGTCGACCCAGTGGTCGCCACCAATCTCTGCGGTGAGCGGCCGTCCCGACCGAACCTGCCGGAGGAACTCCACCGGGTTGGCCTGTGCCTGGGCTGAGGCGATGAGGTGGACCACGACGTCGCGCACCGTCCAGCCGGTGCAGTCGGTGGGCCTCCCCCAGTCGTCGGGGTCGATGAGTTGGAGCAGATCGAGCAGGCGCGCATTCTCGGCGGCGGTGAGTCGCATCGCCTCGGTATGCTGGATTCGCTTGATTTCCGTTGCGGGCCGAACGCTTTCGGAAGTGTTCATGGTGTCACTCTCTCTCGGGGGAAGTGGTCGACGACGAGACCGACCATCGTCTCCACATGTCGGGTCCAGCGGGTACCGCCGGGATCGTTGGCGATCTGCTGCGCGCCGATGCCGGCGATGACGGCGGTGTACGCGTCGAGTTGGGCAGGGTCCGTGGCGCCGGCCGCGACGAGCAGGCTCTGGGTACGCCGCACCAGAAGCTCGGCCCGCCGATACGAGGCCTCCGACGGCTCGAATCCGGGAATGGTGCGCTGGAACAGAAGTTGTTGGCGCGGAGGATTTTCGACGACGTAGTCGACGATCGTCTGGGACAGGCGTAGGAGTTGCTCACGTGCCGACCCGGTGGCGGGCAGAGAGTCGATCCGCGCGAGCAGGTGCTCGTAGGCTTCGGCGAACATCACATCGAACAGGTCAAGCTTCGACGACACATAGCTGTACAGCGAGGGCTGGCGCATTCCCACCCGCCTGGCCACCTCGTGCAGGGTGACCGCGCCCAGACCACTCTCGTTCGCTACCTCCCACGCGGCGTCCACTATCTGCTGACGTCGGGTCGCGCGCTTGTCCTGGGTGACGGGGGGCATTCAGACGCTCCTATCGGTGATAGCTATATAACAATCATTGATAGGTGCGCCCGGAATGTCAAGGTTTGGTTTTCGGGTGCCTCTGATGACGGCGAGTTGACGACGCAGGCACTCACCCTGGGAGGCCGAGCTCGCCGAACAGGGGTCGGCCGGCTGCGAGACGCTCGCTCAGCGCCGTCCCAGTTTGGAGAGCGGCCGCCCCGCCAGGAACCGGATCGAGCGCGTGAGAATCGGGTTGCCCTTGGCGGTTTCGGGGTCGACGAGATCGTTCTCGGCCAGGGGACTGTCTTCATCGGCGACGGTGGAGGCGTCGAAACGCATGAGGGTTTTGCCTTTTCCGCGCAGAGCCTCGATGGTCGCAACCAGTGAACCCCGGTCGTCGAGGTCGTTGCGCGCCCGTTCGACGGGCACGTCGAGGTGTTCGGCCAGCAGCCGGTCGCGGACCTCGAGGATGGCGCGGCGATGCTGGTCGGCGAGCGGATCGTCGGCGGTGACCTCGACCGCCAGGTCGCATTCGCTGTCGAGGCCCAGGGAACGGTTGTTGAGATTCGACGAACCGACCCGCAGCAGCATGTCGTCGACCACGAGCACCTTGGCGTGCACGTAGATGTCCGCGCCGGCCGCGGTCACCGGGTGGTAGGCGCGGA
Organism: Gordonia sp. NPDC062954; assembly: GCF_044543825.1. NCBI lineage: Bacteria > Bacillati > Actinomycetota > Actinomycetes > Mycobacteriales > Gordoniaceae > Gordonia > Gordonia sp. NPDC062954. The sequence continues at coordinate 47,081 of NZ_JBITWL010000006.1, forward strand.
AGCGGTCGCCGGGATCGGCTTGCCAGAGTTGATGCAGCAGGCGTCGGCGGGCGCCGTCCATGGCTTTCTGCTCCAGCCAGCCTTCGGCGTTGCGGGGCAGCACCACCACGATCTCGGGGCCGTCGGGTTCGCGGAGCCGCTCGGCCATCGCATCGGCCAGGGTGCGTGAGGCCAGGTACTGACTCTCGATGTACAGGGTGTGTCGCGCGGCGCGGATGGCGGTCAGATACAGCTGCTCGATCTCCCGGACCTCCTCACGGTCGGGTAGCTCCGGCAGAGTACGGGCGACGCCCACGTCGATCGACCGCATCGTCGGCGCGAGGTCGGTGGGCCATGGATCGGCGTCGATGCCGGTGACCTCGGCCAGTTCCTGGCCCGTCGCGGCCCGCCAGCGGTCCCGGGCCACCGCACCGACGATGCGTGCGGCCTGCCCGTCGACGGCCGTCGTTGCATCGTGCCACGGTCCGTACCGTTTGTGGTTCGGGGTGGTGCGACGCTCGTCGTCGTCGCGGTGTTCGGGGCTGTCCCACCGGTCAACGGTCATGTCGATACCGCCGCAGAACGCGAGTCGGTCGTCGATGACCGCGATCTTCTGATGGTGGGCGGCATGCAGCGGGTGGTGGGTGTCGATCTCGAGATGAACGTTGGGTTTGGTAAGCAGATTGGTGATGAACACCGGCGCCATCCCGCGGCTGATCGCGGTGAGCGCCCCGACGCTCCATTTCAGGAGATACACCTCAAGACCGGGTCGATGGCCAGGCAACCAGTTCAGGAAGGCGCCGAGTTCGTTGGGGCCCTCGAGGGTGGCGCCTTCCGGCTCGAGCAGGATACGGGTGTCGAAATCCCAGCCGATCAGCATGATCCGGCGTTGCGCGCCCAGCATGGCGGCTTTGGCCAGGCGGAAGTACTCGCCGGCGTCGATGATGCAGGCGAGCCGATCGGCGTGGCCGATGTCGTGGCAGTTGTGGCCCGGCCGCAGCAGCGGATGCTCGGTGTCGGTCATGTCCAGCCTTCCCTGGGCCACCGGCGCGCGGGCTGTTGCGCGTGGTGTCACCCGATCGCCGACGGTACCCGGACGCTGCGGGTGCCCGGCAGTCGCCGCCGACGAGCAGGGTCTGCCCAGTCGCCCCTGCTTCCCGACATCACCTTGCGTCCGAAGCAAGGTGATGTCGGCGAATCGGGGTGATGTCGTCGAACCGTGGGTCATTCGACAAGGACCTGGCCTGCGATGACCGTGCATCTCACCCGCTGCGCGGCGGGCGCGGCCAGCGCGTCGGCCAATGGCCGGTCCAGCAGCACCAGGTCGGCGTCCGCGCCGACCTGGACCCGCCGGGGCGGGCCGCCGGGGTCGTCGAGCGGGGCGAGGTAGCCGTCGAGTGCCTCGGCGGCAGTGACGCGTTCACCGGCGCCGACGATCTCGCCGGTCGGTGCGCGCCGCTGCACGGCTGCAGCGATCACCACCCACGGATCAAGCGGACCGTAGGGGGCATCGCTCGACATTGCGGTGTGGACGCCACCGGCGAGCAGACTGCGACAGCGGTACAGATCCGGCAGATCCCCGGCATCCACCCGACGCAGATAGTCGTCGCCGCGGTCGGCGACGAACCCAGGCTGGGTCACCACCCGCAGGCCCCGCGCGGCCAGATCGGCGATGGCGTCGGCGCCGATGATCGAGCCGTGCTCGATCCGATCCCCGGCGAGCACACCGACATCGTCGAAGACGGCCAGCAACAGTGCCAGCGCAACCCGGCTCACGCAGTGCACTGCGACCGGCCGATGGCACGCGTGTGCGCGGAGAATGGTGTCGGCGAGGTCCTCGAAGTCAGGCAGAGCGCTGTCGGCGATGACGATCTTGTACGGCCCGACGGTGATGGTGTCATCGAAGCTCGCCGTGTCATCGATGCCGACACCGAGAAGCTGAAGTCGTTGCGGCACAGCACCGGTGCGATGCGCTGTCACGAGTGCGTCCAGCGTGGCCGAGCTGAGATCGGGAGTCGCATCGCTGACACCGGTGATGCCGGATCGCGTGAGTTGCTGCCCGACCGCGCGCAAGTCGGGGGGTGGGGAGTGGGGGAGATGTGCCCGCAACCAGTCGTCGGCGCGCCACAGGCGTCCGGTCGGAATACCGTTGGCGTCACGTTCGATTCCCGGATGGGTGCCGCGATCGAGCCCCGCGAGTTCGGACGCTGGGCTGTTCAGCATCCACAGCGCGCCACTGCGGTGCTGAATGCGAACTGGACGATCGGGTACGAGGAGATCGAGGGCGGCTCGGTCGAGCAACCCGCCCACGGTCTCGGTGTAGCCGACACCCCGAATCCAGTCGCCCTGCGCAGCAACCAAGGCCGCTGCCAGCGCGTCGAGATCGAGGACGTCCGGCGGGCCGCAGCGAACCGAGTCGGCGGCCGCTGCCATCGCATGCAGATGCAGGTGGTGATCGTGCAGACCCGGCAGCAGCGCGCCACCACGCCCATCGATGATGGTGGCGCCGGCGGCGGTCCCGGGCGCGGTGATGTCGGCGACGATGCCACCGCGCATCACCACATCGCGTCGGCCCTCCGGCAATTCGACGTCGCGGAACACCGTGTCACTCATCGCGTATCCCGAGATCGTGCAGCACCGCATCGGTGTCCGCGCCCGAGGACGGCGCTTGGCCGACGGGCTCGCGGCGGCGCGGCCTGGCGATCGGCACCGGACCGTCGGCGGTGTCGACGAACCAGGACCCACTCGCGCCGCATACACCCGCGTCGTGGTGGCCGGTGAGCGTCGCCGCGACCACCCCACTCATCGAGATGTCGTGCAGCGCATCATCGTCACCTGAACTCATCGCCAGTGCTGCGGCGGTCAGCCCGGTCAACGGGTCGGCGATGGCGTCGCCGACGAAGACCGGTCCGCGCTCGTCGTGGGCGATGAGCCCGGCCGAGGCCGCCACGTCGTCGCCGAACCCGATCCGATTCGACGCCCGACCGCACGCGGTGATCGACAGCCATGTCGTGCCGGAACGAACGAATTCCTCTGCGTCCAGACCGAATCCGCGCAGCGCGCGTGGTCGTGACGCCTCGATGACGATGTCGGCCGCCGACGCCAGGCGATACAACGCGGCGCGGTCGTCGTCGACGTCGGGATCGAGCACCACCGACCGGTGCCCCCCGTGCAGCAGCCGATAGAAGTCGGCGTTGCCGCGGCGGGCGCCGTCGGGCCGCGTCGGCGTCTCCACTTTGATCACCGAAGCGCCGGCGAGTCCAAGGAGGTGCGCACACAGCGGCCCGGCCCACAGCGCACTGAAGTCGACGACGAGCAGGCCGGCGACTGATCGGGGTCGGCGGCCGGTGACATCGACGACCGGGGCGTCGCGAACGCCGACGCTGCCCGCCGCCACCCCCAACAGTTCGGCCCGTTCGTCGAGTTCGGTGCCCAGATGGTCGCGTAGCCACTGGCCGACGGCCCGCCACGGGTCGTTGCCGAGGTCATCCGATCCGATCAGCGCTCCGTACAGCGCGGGGTCGTCGGGACGGGCGATCGACACCGCCGCCCATCCGTCGGCAGTGGGTAGCAGTCGGCAGGCACCGCCCGCCGACGACGCGCCCGACCGTCGGTGCCCGGTGAATGCGGCCCGCTCGGCCAACAACTGCGCCCCGTCGAGCCGAACGGCACCCGCCGTGGCGGTGGCGATCAGGTCGGTGAGCTCACTCGCCCGCGTCGCCGCGACCCCCGGCGGAATCACCGGCGGGCCGTCGGGGTGGCCGGTCAGCCATGCCACACCGCTGCGCGCCCAATCGCGAACCGGATCTCGAAGCGTGGCGGTCGACACCGGGGCGATGCTACCTCCCGGTGCGATCACGTCGGCCCCATCAGGACAGGATGGAGAGATGACACCGCAGGTAACGACCATGACTGTGGACGAACTCGCCGATGGGGCCGACGCGGTGGGTGCACTGAACGCACAGGGAGAGACCGTGCGGCCGGTTGTCGTCATCGATCTCGACGATGCCGATCCGTCTACTGTTGCACGTGCCGCCGACGTGGCCAGCCGGGCCGACCGCATTCTCGTCGGCCGCGCCTCAGGTGCACCGGATACCGCGCTCGAACCGTTGACGGCGGCCCTGGACCTCACCTACGGCGACGCCTCGGGTGGCCGCGAGATCATCACCGTCGACGACGTCGAGGAGGCGATCACCGCATTCGTCGCGGCCGCCGAGGCCACCCCGCAGGCGGCATCGGTGGCGGCGCAGGTGGTCCGGGCCTCGGAATCGATGTCGATACCCGCCGCGCTCGACGTGGAGTCGCTGGGCTACTCGACCCTGCAGGGTGGTGCCGAGTTCGGTCGCTGGCTCGAGGGACGTCGCGCGCTCCGACGGCCGTTGCCGCCGCCACCGGCCGGCGACCCGGTGCTGGTGGACCGCCGCGCCGACGACCTTCACATCACGCTCAACCGGCCGGAGCGGCGCAACGCCTACGGGGTGGCGTTGCGCGATGCGTTTGTCGACGCGTTGCGGATGCCGTTGCTGGACAACACCATCGATCGCGTCGTCGTGGACGGCGCCGGCCCGTGTTTCTGTGCGGGCGGCGACCTCGACGAGTTCGGTCACACGCCCGACGCCACCACCGCACATTTCGTGCGCACCCGCGGCGGCGCGGGACGATTGGTCGCCCGGCTAGCCGACCGCATCGAAGTACGGCTGCACGGCCAATGCGTCGGCGCCGGTATCGAAATCCCGGCGTTCGCCCACCGCATCGTCGCCGCGCCGGACACGATGATCCGGCTGCCAGAGGTGTCGATGGGACTTCTCCCCGGCGCCGGCGGCACCGTCAGCGTCCCACGGCGGATCGGCCGATGGCGCGCGTTGCATCTGTTCGTCACCGGATCGCCGATATCGGCCGATGCGGCGCGGGAGTGGGGTCTGGTCGACGAGCTCCGCTGAGTGCGGCCACCAGACCCGGGACCTCAGGCCGGCATCGCGTGCCCCGGCCCGGCCTCGATCCTTCCGGCCGCCACCACGTCTATCGCGTCCCGCACCGCCGGATCCAGCGTGGTGTCGGTACTCAGCGCTTCGCGCAACCGCGTGAAATAGGCGACCTCGGTGAGCCCGAATCGCACCAAGATGTCGTCGGGGTCGCCGCCACCGTAGCGGTACCAGCTCTCGGCGTAGGCGACCAGTTCTGTCGCATCGTTCATGCCACCATGGTGGCGCACCATTGTGAACTGCAGATTGCGAGTCGTTCCAGTGGATGACGAGACCTTGGCTGCCTATCACCGTTCGCCGGCCGATGATGCCGGGCCGACGCGGGTCGTCTCCGACCACGCAGGTCGCCTCGGCTCGCGCGGGTCGTCGGCAACCCGCGGCGTCCCGCCGGAACCGCGCCGTCCCAGACGGCCCGCGCAACTCGTTGTGGCAGCCGGGACCAAATCGGGGGTGAGGTTTGTTGTGCAGGGTGACGCCGCAGCCAGCGGCGCGAAGGAGGAAACGTGAGCAACGAGTACCGCAAGACCGACGAGGCCGTTCGCGGTCTCACCGACGCGCAATACCGCGTCACCCAGCGCGACGGCACCGAGCCGGCCTTCCACAACGAGTACTGGGACAACCACGAGCCCGGCATCTACGTCGACGTCGTGTCGGGGCAGCCGCTGTTCTCGTCGACCGACAAGTACGACTCGGGTACGGGATGGCCCAGTTTCACCAAGCCGATCGACGAGGACGCGGTGACCACGAAGTCGGATCGCACGTTGTGGATGCGACGCACCGAGGTTCGTTCCGCGGGCGCCGACAGCCACCTCGGGCACGTCTTCGGCGATGGCCCACGCGAGGCCGGCGGGCAACGCTACTGCATGAACTCGGCGGCGCTGCGGTTCGTTGCGGTCGCCGACCTGGAAGCCGAAGGTTACGGCGACTACCGGAAGCTGTTCGACAGCACCGACGATCAGACCGACACCACCACCATGGAAAGGGACGCCTCATGACCACCGACACCGGCCAGATCACCCGCCGCCCCGGCACCGAGACCGCCGTGCTTGCCGGCGGATGCTTTTGGGGGATGGAGGACCTCATCCGCCGACAGCCCGGCGTGCTCGACACCCGGGTCGGGTACACGGGCGGGTCCAATGATCACGCCACCTACCGCAATCATCCCGGTCACGCCGAGGCGGTCGAGATCGTCTTCGATCCGACGCAGACGTCGTTCCGCGACATCTTGGCGTTCTTCTTCCAGATCCATGACCCGAGCACCAAGGATCGGCAAGGAAACGACGTGGGTTCGAGCTACCGGTCGGCGATCTTCCCACTGACCGCGGAGCAGGAGACGGTCGCGCGCGACACGATCGCCGACGTCGACGCATCGGGGCTGTGGCCCGGGCCGGCGGTGACGACCATCGAACCGGCCGGAGCGTTCTGGGAGGCCGAACCGGAGCATCAGGACTACCTCCTGCGCTATCCGAACGGCTACACCTGCCACTTCCCGCGCGCCGGGTGGGTGTTGCCCAAGCGTGCGGACGCCGGCACCACCTAGTTTCAGCAACACCAGCGACACGGCGCCCACCGCTGAGCCCGCGGTGGGCGTACTCGATTTGCGGTGAGCCGATGATCCACGCTGCGAGAATGGGCACATGATCCGGATCGCCACCGTCGGTACCAGCACCATCACCCGGAACTTCCTGGACGCGGCCGCATCGGTCGACGAGGTGGCGGTCACCACGGTCTACTCCCGCGACCCGCGACGTGCCGCGAAGTTCGCCGCCGACACCGGGGTGCCCCATTGGACCGACGACCTCGACGGTCTACTCGCCGACGCGGAGATCGACGCGGTTTATCTCGCCTCGCCGAACGGTGCGCACGCCGAGCAGGCGAGACGGGTCGTCGACGCCGGTAAGCACGTGCTGGTGGAAAAGCCGGCCGTGCCCACGGTGGCGGAATTCGACACGCTGCTGGAGGTGGCCGCAGCCCGAAAGGTGGTGGTGCTGGAGGCGATGCGCAACGTACACGACCCCGCGCTTCGCCACGTCGCCGCTCTGATCGCAACGGTGGGTCCCGTGCGGCGGGCGTCGTTGTCGTACTGTCAGCGCTCGGCCCGCTACGACAAGGTGCTCGCCGGTGAACACGTCAACATCTTCGACCCGGCGCTCGCGGGCGGGGCATTGCTGGACTTGGGCGTGTACACGATCGCCGCCATGGTCGAGTTCTTCGGCGAACCGAATCGGGTGACGGGGTCATCGGTGCCGATCGCCAGTGGCGTCGACGGTGCGGGCGCCGTGCTGGCCGCCTACGACGACTTCGTCGTCGACCTGTCGTATTCGAAGATCACCGCGTCGGATCGGCCCGACGAGATTCAGGGCGAGCACGGCACACTGACCTTCGACCACGTCGCGCAGCCGACCGTCGCGCAGGTCCGGATGCACGACGGCACCGTCACCGACCACACCTTCGGCGGGCCGTCGAACAACATGGTCCACGAGATCCGTCGATTCGCCGACCTGGTGGGCGGCGATGCCGATCCGGCGAGCGATCAGCGGTGCACGCGGGCGACGCTGCGGGTCGTGGAGGAAATTCAGCGTCACCAGATCTGACGGTCTGTGCTTGACCCTGCTCGCCTCATCGGCCGACGGCGAGGTTTCGGTGGCCGTCTGGGGTGTCGACGACAGTGCCGCCACCGGCGCTGAGCCGGTGGCGGCACTGCGGGCCCTTGGTGGGCCAGGAGTTGGTGGACAGTGTCGATCAGGACACGCCCACCACATCCTTGGCGATGTCGGCGAGCCGGTCTTCTGCGGCCGACACGACGCGCTGTCGTTGCTTGTGTGCCTCCTCGTAGGCGAGGACGACTCGGATATCAGACGGCTCGGTCAATTCCTTGACCGCCGAGACCGCTTGGCCGACATTGAGGTCGGAATAGTCATTGATGGGCAGCTCGGTTGATTCGACGATGCCGGTGGCCTCCCGTACCTGGTGGATACCGTCGGCGACGTCGGACGCACCGTTGGCGCGTGCGCTGCCCTCGACGGCTTCGAGGGCTGCATCGCGACCGGCGGCCACACTACGAGCGGTCGCCTCACCGATGTTCATCACGGTGTCACCGGCGTGGTCGGCGGTGTCGGCGACTGCGCTGACGCGCTGCCCCAACCGGTCGCGTATTTCAGCGGCAACAGATGGGGATTTGCGAAGCGCAGCGGCTACTCGATCGATACCGTGCGCGGTCAGCGAGGCCGGCAGTGTGATGGCGCGGGTGGCCAGGCCGCTTGCCCACTGGGTAGGCGTACGACGCAGCGCCGCCGGGCCACCGAGCGCTTCTTCCGCGAGGACCGTGGTGATCCACTCAACTGTCTCGGTGTGTGCCTCGACCAATCGATCGGCCATGGTGGCGAGCTCGGAGTCCTGGTTCCCGGTGGCCAGCGCCTTGAGATACTTGGCGCGCCCCACCAGCTGCTGTTCCAGGGCCAGGTCACTCAGCAGCGCCTCGTCGAGGGGCTGCGCTTGATCAACGACACTCTTCACCAGCGCGTTGGCCCGACCGATCGCAGGGCGAATCATGTCGGCGAAGCCGCCACGCTCACGAAGAGCGGTCTCGATGTCGTGCGCGCGGGAACGACCCTTACGGGCGTTTCCTGCGAGTTCGTCGCGGACGGCGTCGGTTCGTGCCTGCGCCTGGCGTATCTCGGCGATCTGGATCTCGGCGTTGGTCAGCGTCAGAATCGTCCGCAACTGCTGCGCAATCGCGGCGCTGGTCGGTCGGGTCTGCGTGGAAACCATGATGTGGAATCGCTCCCTTCGTCATGTGTTGGGTGCGTACATCTCCAGCGTGGCCAGGCTGCGGTGTTCCGAAACCTTCAGTGGGCAAAATGCGGGCCGATCCTGGCCTCAGAACCGCGGCCGACCTGCGGAACCGGCCGTGGGATTACCTATGTCACATCGGTCGCCGACACCCGAGCCGCCGACAGCGAGAGCCGCCATCCGATCAGATGGCGGCTCTCGAGTGGTGGACGGCCCCGGACAGTGCGCCTCTCGGCACGTGGCCGCTCGCAGCGGCGAAAAGGGGTGGGGCCCGGGGGCAGAGATTCCGGGGCCGTCGCAGTCATCAACGGCGGTCGGTCGGAATCTATTCCGCCAGAGGTCACCGATCAGTTCAGCACGAGCTCTTTGAGTTCCTCTGGGCTGGTCCGACCGAGCTGCGCCGTCGGCACATCCTTGGTCTCGCGGGCGGTGAGTGCGGCACCGGCCGCGATCAGGCACACCACCGCGGTGAAGATGCTGATGACCACCCAGCCGCCTTCCCGGACGCCGCCGAGCGCGGTCACGATCGACGGCGCGAACCCGGCCATCAGGAAGCCGAGCTGGGTGCCGATCGCCATGCCGGAGAACCGAACCGGGGTCGAGAACATCTCGCCGTAGAACGACGGCCACACCGCGTTGGCGGCCGCGTATCCGAAGGAGAAGGTGGCCACCGCGAGTGCGAAGGTGATCAGGTGATTGTCCTGGCTCATCGACAACATATAGAAGGGCATCAGGACCGCCGACGACGCCGCGCCGTAGATGAACACCGGCTTGCGACCGATGTGGTCAGCGAGTTTGCCGAACACGGGCTGGGTGAGCAGGGCGACGACGTTGGCCACCACGACAAGCCACAGGGTGATGTCGGAGTCGAGGCCCACCTCGTCGCCGTAGGCCAAAGCCAGGTTCGCGAACACCGTCGACACGGCCGCGATGAACGCGCACAGAATGACCCGAACCACGGCGCGCCACTCGTAACGCATCAGCGGGATCAGCGGCATCTTGGCGATGGTGCCCGCTTCCTTGGCCTCGGTGAACTGCGGCGTCTCATGCAGCTGACGGCGGATGAAGTAGGCGACCACCACCACGACGGCCGACAGCCAGAACGGTACCCGCCAGCCCCAGCTGTACTTGGCGTCGTCGGGTAGGGCCATGAACGGGATCATGATCAGCGAGGCGAGGATCAGGCCGCCCTGGGTGCCGGTGAGGGTCCACGAGGTGAAGAACGCCCGCTGGTTGTCGGGGGAGTGCTCCAAGGTCAGCGAGCTGGCCCCGGCCTGCTCTCCGGCAGCCGAAAGGCCTTGCATCAGACGGCAGATCACCAGCAGGCCGGGGGCGAGCCAACCGATGGTGTCGAAGGTCGGCAGGCAGCCGATGATGAAGGTCGACACGCCCATCATCACCAACGTGAACATCAGGACACGTTGTCGGCCGATACGGTCGCCGAAATGCCCGAGGATCACCGCACCGACCGGTCGCGCGATGTAGGCGAAGCCGAATGTCGCGAACGACATCACCAACGACGCCTGGCTGTCCGACGGGAAGAACACGTGCGGGAAGATCAGCGCCGCGGCCGTCCCGAAAAGGAAGAAGTCGTAGTACTCCACGGCGCTGCCCATGAAGCTGGCCAGCGCGGCACGTTTCGGTGTTCGCTGCGGCGCGGCGTGCGGTTGAGACGTTGCGGTCATCGGGACTCCTTGATCTGATACTGCTCGGCGCGGAGGGTCAGCGGGGCTGGTTCGTGGCCAGCCGGCGGAAATGTTGGGACATGCGATCGGCGTCGGGGGTGAGTCCGGTGATCAGCGCGAAGGCGTCGACGGCCTGGTGCACGGCCATGTGACCGCCGTCGAGGGTGCGGCAGCCGGCCGCTCGGGCCGCAGCCAGCAGCGCGGTGTCGAGTGGGCGGTAGACGATGTCGGCCACCCACAGGTCGGAATGCAGCAGCGCCGGGTCGAAGGCGACGCCGGGATGTGCGGCCATCCCGGTCGGGGTCGCGTGCACCACGCCGTCGCTGTGCGGCAGCAGGATCGAGAGTTTGTCGAACGACGACGCGTCGACCTGCGCCAGCGGGTGGCGGCCGACGAGTTCACGCGCCACCGCGGAGGCGCGGTCCACGTCGAGATCCACCACGGTAAGGTGGGTGCACCCCAGCCGGAGCAGGGCGTCGGCGACAGCGGTTCCGGCGCCGCCCGCGCCCACCAGCACGACATGGTCGAGACGCGCGTCGGGGAGGCCCTCGGTGAAACCGTGGGCGAAACCGGTGGTGTCGGTGTTGTGGCCGACGGTGCCGTCGGGGGTGAACAGCACGGTGTTGACCGCGCCGAGGTCGGCCGCGACGGGATCGATCGTATCGAGGTGCTCGATGACGAGTTGCTTGCAGGGGTGGGTGACATTGACCGCGTCGAAGCCCAGCATCCGTGCCCACGTGAGTACCTCGCCCACCCGCTCCGGAGCCAGCGACAGGCTGGTCAGGTCGATCGGTCGGTACACGTAGTCGAGGCCGTGGGCGCGACCCTCGGCCATGTGCATGGCGGGGGTCAGCGATGGTCCGACGCCGGTGCCGATCAGGCCGACGAGGTGGCTGGACGTGGGGTTGCTCATGCGGGCTCTCCGTAATGTACGAACTAGTACGTTCGCAAAGTAGAGCATTGTGGTCCGGGTCGCGTCAAGGGTGAAGGTGTGATCGCGCTCTCCACAGGGCGCCCGGTGATATCGGAGCGGTGGGCCGTGAAGTCCGGTGATCTGGGGTTACGGCTGGCTGGTCAGCCAGCCCACCACCACGTCACCGATCATCCGGCGCAGATGGGCGCGCTGAGAGGTCTCCGTGAGGTCGACGTCGAACAGGAAGCCGAAGGTGTACTGATTGGCTACCTGGAACACGCAGTACGAACTGATCACCAGGTGGACGTCCAGGGCGCCGGCGTCGTCGCGGAAGACGCCGCTCGCGCGTCCGTCGTGCAGGATCTCGTCGAGCAGCGACGTGGCCGGTGCGGAGAGCTGGGGTAGATCGGCGAGCTGCCGGATGAACTCGCCGCGATGAATGTTCTCGATCGACACGAGGCGGATGAAATCGTCGTTGGCGATGTGATGGTCGAAGGTGACCTCGGCCAGCCGGCGGATGGCCTCGACTGGATTGCGGTGGTTGACCTGCAGTTTCTGCTCGGCCTCGCGGATGCCGCGGTAGGCCCGCTCGAGGACGGCGAGGTAGAGCTGCTCCTTGCCGCCGAAGTAGTAATAGATCATCCGCTTGGTGGTGCGGGTGCGTTCGGCGATCTCGTCGACGCGGGCGCCGGAGTAGCCGGACTCGGCGAACACCTCGGTGGCCACCGTCAACAATTCCGCGCGGGTGCGTTCGGCATCGCGCTGCAGTTCGGCTTTTGGCTTGGCGGCCACGTCGGCCGACTCTACTGGGTGAGCCTCCGGGGCGCGGCAACCCTTGCGGCGTTAATTAACCGATTGGTACATTGCAGTGATGAAGACCTCCATCGCCACCGTCTCGTTGTCGGGCTCACTCGTGGAGAAACTGCACGCCTGCGCGGCTGCCGGATTCGACGGAGTGGAGGTCTTCGAACCCGATCTGATCGCCTGCGAACACTCTCCGGAGGAGATCCGCGCGCTCGCCGCCCGCCTCGGTCTCACCCTGGATCTCTACCAACCGCTACGCGACTTGGAGGGCGTCGCCGACGATGTGTTCGCCGATAATCTGCGCCGCGCGGCCGCCACCTTCGCCACCGCAGGTCGGCTCGGCATCGACACCGTCCTGGTGTGCAGCAACGTCGCCACCGCGACAATCGATGACGACGCGGTCAGCGCCGCGCAACTGCGGCAGATCGGTGACGTGGCCGCCGATCACGGCGTCCGGATCGCCTTCGAGGCGCTCGCGTGGGGTCGTTTCGTCGACGACTACCGTCGCGCCTGGCGCATCGTCGAACTCGCCGACCACCCTGCAGTGGGGGTGTGCCTGGACAGCTTCCACGTGCTCTCGCGTGGGCACGATCCGGCGGACATCGAGCAGATTCCCGGCGCCAAGATCTTCTACCTGCAACTCGCCGATGCCCCCGCCCTTCAGATGGATGTCTTGTCGTGGAGTCGTCATCACCGGCTGTTCCCGGGTGAGGGGGCGTTCGACCTGGCCGGTTTCGTGCGCCATGTCCTCGCGGCCGGCTACGTGGGCCCGCTGTCGCTGGAGGTGTTCAACGACACCTTTCGGCAGACCGACCCGGACCGCACCGCCGTGCACGCGCTGCGATCACTGCTGTGGCTGCAGGACGCGCTGCACCTCGCGCCGATCGCGGATGCCAAACCGCCCAACGGGTTCGACTTCGTGGAGATCAAAGCCGAAGACACCAGCGAGGTGGAGGTGTTGCTGGGGCAGCTGGGATTTGCCCCCGGTGGCCGGCACCGCAGCAAACCCGTGACCCTGTGGCAGGCCGGCTCGGCGCGAGTGGTGCTCAACGAGCAACAGTCCCGCGACGAGGTGCCGCACGTTGCCGCCATCGGTCTGCAGGTCCCCGACGCCGACGCGACGTCGCGCCGGGCGGCCGACCTGATGGCGCCGGCCGCCTATCGCCGCACCTATGCCTCCGAGCAGCCGTTCGGCTCGGCCGTCGCGCCCGACGGCACCGAACTCTTCTGGGTTACCCAGCCGCCCACCGGAACAGCCGACTGGGTGAACGAGTTCCGCGACGGAGTACCCGCCGCCGGCGGCCCGGTCCACGCCGTCGACCATGTGAACCTGACGCAACCGTGGCAGACCACTGAGGACGCGGTGCTGTTCTTCACCAGCGTGTTCGGGCTGAGCGCCGACGACCCGACCGAGGTGCCCGGCCCCACCGGGTTGGTCCGCAGCCAGGTCTTGCGCACCGCCGACGGTGCGGTACGTATCCCGCTCAACGTCGCACCGCTCGCGGTCGCAGACGGGTCGTTGGCCCAACACATCGCATTCGCCTGCGACGACATCGTCGCGCTGGCGCGCACCGCACGCGATGCCGGACTGGAATTCCTGAGCGTGCCGGACAACTACTACGACTACGTCGCCGGACGCTTCGGGGTCGACGACGACACCGTCGCCGCGCTACGGGAACTCGACCTGCTCTACGACCGCAGTCCCGGCTCGCAGGGGCACTTCATCCACTTCTACACCCGCACGGTGGGTTCGGTCTTCTTCGAATTCGTGCAGCGGTTCGACCACTACGACGGGTACGGGGTGGACAACGCGCCGGTCCGACTCGCGGCGCAACGCAGCCGGACCCGCAGCTAACCCGCGTCGGGCGTCACCGGTCAGCCCTGACCGCTATTGTCGTCCCATGTCGGAGAACCGTCGCAGACACTGCGTGGTCGTGGGTGGGGGACTGGCCGGGCTCGCCTCGGCGGTGTGGCTGGCCGAGGCGGGACAGCAGGTGACGCTGCTGGAACGACGCGGCTCGCTCGGTGGGCGCACGATCGCGGTGCCCGTGGCGACCGTCGACGACGTCCCCGACAACGGACAGCACGTGTTCGCCAGCGGCTACGAACACCTGATGCGCTATCTCGACAGCGTCGGTACCCGCGAGCACGTCGCCTTCCCTGGACACATGACCGTCCGCATGCCCGGCGGCGCCACTCGACGCTCGGCGTTCGGCGGGCTCGACGGACTCCGAACCGCGGTGGGGGACCTACCCGGCGTCAGCGGCCTCGACCGGCTGCGCACCGCGCGCGCCCAGGCGACACTGATATGGCAGGCGATGCGGCAACCGGCCTGGCTCGACGGCATCACCGCCGACGAGTGGTTCCGACGCATCGGTATGCCGCAATCGGCACGCGACGCGTTGTGGGACGGCATCGTCATCGGGCTTACCGGCGACAAACCCACCATCTCGTCGGCCAAGGTGCCGGCGGATCTGCTGGTGACCGGCATCCGGCGGGCACGCGCGACACGGACCCCCATCTCGATCGGCTACCCCACCGTCGACCTCGACACCCTGTTCATCGACGGGGCGCAGAAAGTGTTCGCCGACAACGGTGTCGACGTGCGCCACCGCGCCGTGGTGGCGTCGATCGACGTGTCCGACGGTACTGTCGCCGGCGTCACCCTGTCCGACGGGCAGACGGTCGCCGCCGACGCGGTGATCTGTGCGGTGCCGGTGTGGGGTGTGAAGGGGCTACTCGATCAGGTGCCCGGCCATGAGGAGATCTACGCGGCGGTCGACGCGCTGACCCCGGTGCCGATCGTCAGTGTCAACCTCTACCTGGATCGCTCGATCGGGATGAGCGACTGGGGCGAGATACTTTACGGCGGTGAGGGAGTGCTGGAACAGGTCTGGGACCGCCAGCGCATGCACGGGCGTTCCGCGGAGCGCCATCATCTCTATTCGACCACGGTGTCGGCCGCCTACGATCTGACGTCGAAATCCAACGCTGAGATCACCGACATCCAGATGGCCATGTTGCGCAGGTACTTTCCGGACGCAGCCGATGCCGAGGTGATCCACAGTCACGTGGTGCGAATGCCGAAGTCGACCTTCGCGCAACGGCCCGGCACCGCCGGCATCCGCCCCGATCAACGCACCGCCGTCCGGGGCCTGGCGCTGGCCGGTGACTGGACCCGCACCGACTGGACCACCACCATGGAAGGTGCCTGTCAAAGCGCCGCGCGTGCCGTCGAGGTGGTACTGGAATCCGTTCAGCGTGGCCTCAGGGCTTAGGGTCCCGCGCCTCTTCTGTCCGAAAGTCGTTTCGCTCCAACAGCCACGCCACCGCGAGGCCGGCGAGCAGACCCCAGAATGCCGAACCGATGTTCAGCACAGTCAGGTCCGAGATCGACACCAGAAAGGTGACCAGCGCGCCCATGCTGAACCGCGAGCCGAACGCCGAGCGGAAGGCGCCCAGCAGCGCGCCCAACAGCGCAAGCCCGCCGACAGTGGCGATGAAGGCCGGCGGCATCGCCAGCATCAGTGCCACGAAGACCGGGGCCGCCAGACCGACAGCCACGGCGAGGACGCCGAAGGTGAGCGCCGCGGTGTATTGACGCCGCCGTTCGCCACCGGCGACCAACAGCGCGTTGGTCGGCCCTGCGAGGCAGGTCGAGATCGACCCGACGGCGGCCGCGAGCATCGACCACGCGCCGCACAACATCGTCACCACATTGACCGGGGTGCGATGCCCGGCGGCATTGAGCACCGCGGTGCCCTGGCCGTTCTGCACCACGATCACCGTGATCGCCAAGGGAACAACCAGCTCGAGCAGCGCGCGAAGACTGAACTCGGGAGTCTGCAGCACCGGGGTGGCGATCCACGAGGTCGGGCGTTCGGTGAAGTCGAAACGCCCGCTGACCGCGACTGCAACCACTCCGGCCAGGCAGGCCCCGATGATGGGTGGCATCCATCGCGTCAGGCTGCCGTGACATTGCAATGCGAAGAACACCAGGACGATCGGCACCGCCACCACCGGATCGGCACCGATCGACGTGACCACACCGACCCCGAACTGCAGGAACACTCCTGCGACCATCGCCATCACGATCGGTTCGGGCAGCGCCGACATGAGCCGACGCACCCGCCCGGTCATCCCGACCGCGAGGATCAGCGCTCCGGTGACCAGGAAGGCGCCCAGCACCTCCGCCCAGGACAGGTGACCCAACGCCGATCCGACGAGCACGGTGCCGGGGATCGTCCAGGCGAAGGCCAACGGCATGCGATAAATCCAGCTCGCGGCGACCGTCAGGATGCCGTTGAGCACGAATACGCCGAAGATCCACGACGACAACTGGGCCGCAGACAGCTGACCTGCCGATCCGGCCGCGAGGATCACCGCCACCGGACCCGAGGCCGAGAAGATCAGCCCGACGATCCCGTTGCTGAGGTAGGTGCCGCCGATGTCGCGCAGCGCCGTCCGCGGTCCCACCCGCGGTCGGGCGATCGGTTCCACGAACGGCTCGGAGCCCGCATCTCCGCCGGGCACCGCGCGCTGGCCCGCAATGGCGTCGGGAGCAGGCATGACGGTTCCTTCTGGTATCGCATCAGAGATGGGTTCGCGGTCGATCGTCATGCTAGGTGGCTGCGGCGCCCGGTTTAAGGACAGAGATTCGAGTGGTTGATCGACGATCCTTATCATTGCCGCGCAGGCGACTCGGCGTGTACCCGACGCGGTGGCGCCGCGCCGGGTACACGTGTCCGTTTCGGGGAGACCGTGGCCGTTATCGGACTACGCTGGATTGTGCACTGACAACGCGCCCGACGCGCGATCGAGGGCACAAACGATGGCCGAATACGATCCGCAGACCACTCAGCGCGATGTCGTACCCGACATCGCCGGTGAACTCGTGGGCGCGGGATTCGTCGAACCGATCCTGATCGGCCACGGCGGATTCGGTGCGGTCTACCGCTGTGAACAGGCCGAACTGGACCGGACGGTGGCCGTCAAGGTGCTCACCGATCACCTCGACGAGGAGAACCTCGAACGATTTGTGCGCGAGCAGCGCGCCATGGGTCGACTGTCGGGGCACCCGAACATCGTCAACATCCTCGAGGTCGGCAGCACCCCGGGCGGGCATCCCTACATCGTGATGCAGTACCACCCGCATGATTCGCTGGACTCCCGCATCCGTAAACACGGGCCGCTGGCCTGGCAGGATGTGCTGCGGCTCGGGATCAAGGTGTCCTGAGCGCTGGAAACCGCCCACCGGTCGGGCACCCTGTGACATGCCCGAGGCGATCACCCGTCTGCACAAGACGGCATCGGAGTGGTTCGCCACCCATGGCATGCCCGCCGAGGCCGTGACCCATGCCCTTGCCGCAGGCGACACCGATCGCGCGGTGGCGTTGGTGGAGGCCGGCGGTATGACGCTCATCGAACACTCGCATATGGCGACACTGCTGGGTTTGGTGGACAAACTGCCTCCGGCGGCGGTCGCCGCGAGCCCTCGGGTGCAGTTGATGTTGACGTGGGCGAATGTCCTGCTCCACCGGACCGTGACGGCCGAGGGCGCGCTGCAGCGGATAGCGGCTGCGCTCGCGGCGCGACCGGACCTCGACGATCCCGACCTCCGGGTGGAGGCCGACGTCCTCGAAGCGTGTGTCCGGGTGACCGCCGACCGCACCGACGGCATCGACGAACTGGTGGGCGAGGCTCTGTCGCGTCCGGCGACGCTGCCTGCGTTCGTCGTGTCCGCGGCGGCCAACGTGGCCACCATCGCCGAGACATTCCGCTTCGATTTCGCCGCAGCCCATCGTCGACAGGAATGGGTCAGGCCCTACCACCAGCAGAACACCGGGCCGTACGCCGTCATGTACGGCCATGCGCTCGACGGGATCGCCTACTTCGAACAGCTCGAACTCGACCGTGCCGAAGAATGTTTCCGCAGCGCACTGCGGGTCTCCATCGACACCCGGTCGGCCACCAAGTCGCAGGGCGCACGGCTGGCCTGCGCAGTGTTGGCCGATGTGCTCTACGAACGTGGTCGTGTGGACGAGTCTCGACGGTTGATCGAGGAGAGTTCCAAGCTGGGCGCCGACGAAGGCGTCATCGACATGATCAAGGCACGCTTCATCATCGGCGCGCGGCTGGCCGTGCTCGACGGGGATCGGGCCGGCGCGGCCGCGCTGCTCGACGAAGGGATCGACATCGCCGACCGGCTGGATTCACCGCGCCTACGGGCGTTTGTGGAGGCGGAATACGTGATCCACGATCTGCCGGCGCGGCGTGGCGTGCACCCTCGGGTCACCTACGACACCCGGACCTTTCCGGATGTCGGGATCGCCGCCATCGTCGCCCAACTCGATGCGGCGACCGCCATCCGGTTGCTGCGCGACAGTTCTGACGCGGCTGGTCGTGACAAGAGTTGGCGCTGGGCGCAGGACTGGGTGGACCACCTCGCGGCGACCGGCCGCGAACGTGCAAAGCTGCGCGCCGCGCGTTTGCTGGCCACCTGCCTGGCTTCGGCCGGTCGGATGGACGAGGCGAAACAGCAAGCAGCACAGGTGGTGGTGCGCTGCGTCGACACCGGTATGGTGCGCTATCCGCTCGACGGGGGAGTCACCTTCCTGCGGTTGGTTGAGGCGATCCGCTCCGACATCGGCAAGGACACCTGGAGTGATGCCACCCGCCGACCGCCGGTGCGGTTTCTGGACGAACTCCTGGGGCGGGTCGAGTCGTGACGTCATCGACCGGCTACGCGCTGCGCAACTCCAACATGCTGATCTCCGGCGGTGCGCCCACCCGCACCGGCGGACCCCACGCTCCTGCTCCGCGGGTGGTGAAGATGGTGGTGTCGCCGACCTGATCGAGGCCCTGCACGGTGGGTTGTTGCAGCGGAACGAGATACATGATCGGCCACATCTGGCCACCGTGCGTGTGGCCGGAGAACTGCAACTCCACGCCGGCGTCGGAGGCCTCCGGCGCCTGCAACGGCTCGTGTGCGAGCAGCAGGACGAATCGGTCCTGGTCGCGCCCGGCGAGCGCTGCCTCGAGGTCGGGCTCATAGGGCGCCGGCGCCGTCTCGTCGTGGACCCCGGCGAGGTCGATGGTCGCCCCGTCCACGGTGATCTCGGTGCGCTCGTTGCGTAGCGTGCTGATCCCCAGCCGTTCCCACTCGTCGAGCCAGGCGCCGCCGTCGTCGAAGTAGAACTCGTGATTGCCCGACACCCCGAACACGCCCAGGGGAGCGGATAGCTCGGCGAGGGGGGCGAGGTCGTCTCCCACCTGGGCGACGGTTCCATCGGTGAGATCGCCGGCGATGAGTACGAGGTCGGGTTCCTGGGCGTTGACATCGTCGACGACCCGCTGCACGAGGCCCGGACCGCGGGCGGGTCCGACGTGCAGGTCGGAGATGAGCGCGACGCGGGTGCCGTCGAACTGCTCGGGCAGATCCGGTACTGCGACCTCGGTGTGGGTGACCTGCGGCCGGGCGGCTTCGACGACGCCGTATCCGACGGTGGCGACCGACGCGACCACCACGACAGCGGTACCGATTTGGACGGTCCGACGGCGCAACATGTCGACGCCCGCGCGGCGATCCGCACCGCGCACCAGGCCGACCAGACGCAGCACCACGGAGATGAGCCCGACCGCCAGCAACCCGAGGACCAGGTAGACCACTGTCGCCCCCCACACCAGGCCGACGAATGCAGGTGCACGAGCCCATCCGGGATCGAACAGTCTGCCCGTCGCGAGGCCGATGAAGGCGAGTACGGCGAGGACCACCAGTGCGGTGTCGGCGACCACCGACCACGGACGTTTGAGGCCAGTGGCCCGAACGAGCCTTCGGTGCAGTCCGAACGTGATGAGGCCCAGCAGCAATGCGAGGACCGCCGCCATGATGATTGCCATGGACGCGGACATTCCTTTCGTCGGCAGGCCTACCGCATGCCGACGAGCAAACGTAGCCACAAGTGTCGCCCTCGACGGCTGTCGCTGTGTCGACGGCGGAGTCGCGAGTTTAGTCGAAGCCACGTTTGGTTAGGGGGGTGCTTGTGGCGGAAGTCTCATTTATCGCTTTTCTCGGCCGGTCGGGTGCGTGGTCGCGACGTCTTCGCAGATAAGCGCGCCCAACCGCGGAAGTCGCGCCATTGTCGGAGGTCGTCGCCATTCTAGGTCTGCCTTGCACCCCGTCTTTTCGGCTGGCAACCTCGGTGTGGCGCACGAGGCTGAAACACCACGGTGAACTGCCCGCAATATTTGCGAAACATGACAACAGAACACGGCGAAGATGCCGATTGAGGGAAAGGATCAGCGACGATCGTGATAACTCAAACAGCAACCAAACCAGTTGACGTTTACCGCACCCGGTTGGCCAAGCGTGGCCAGATCGAGCCGCGGCCGCATCCGACCGTCTGGGGAGATGCGCCGGGACGCGGACCGCTTTCGGCCGACCAGCTCGCGGCGTACGACGAACGCGGCTTCCACACAGCGACAAATGTGCTGAGCGACGGAGACATCCGGACCTGCATGGGTGAGGTTGATGCCATCACCGAGCGGCTCGGCGACGACGAGCGGGTGATCCGCGAATCATCGTCGGGCGACGTGCGGTCACTGTTCGCGGTGCACCAGCTCAGCGATGCCATCGCCGAGATCTGCTCGCGCCGCGACATCGTCGGCGTTGCCGAGCAGATCCTCGACGACGAGGTCTATGTCCATCAGAGCCGGATGAACCTGAAGCCCGGTTTCGCCGGGGGACCGTTCTACTGGCACTCCGACTTCGAGACCTGGCACGCCGAGGACGGGATGCCCAAGCCACGGGCGCTGAGCGTGTCACTCGCGCTGACCCCGAACTATGAGTACAACGGCGCACTCATGATCATCCCGGGCTCGCACAAGAAGTTCCTGACCTGCGTCGGGGAGACTCCGGGTGACTATCACCGCGAATCGTTGACCTCTTACCGGCCGCCCTTCGGCACGCCGGAGGAGGACGACGTGACCGCGCTGGCCGAGGAGCATGGCATCGACATGGTCACCGGCCCTGCGGGTTCCGCGCTGTACTTCGACTCGAATTGCATGCACGCGTCGTCGGGCAACATCACCCCATTCCCGCGGAGCAACCTGTTCGTGGTGTTCAACGCAAAGTCGAACGCCATCGGTGAGCCGTTCGCGGCCGAGCAGGCGCGCCCGGATTACCTGGCACATCGCTGACAAACACACGAGCTCCCCCTCTCAAGAGTCCTCGAGAGGGGGAGCTCGTCGTACCAGTGCTCAGGTACGCGCCGCGGTCACCGTCTCGCTCGCCTCCGGGGCGGTCTGGTGGTCGGCCTTCTTGCGTAGGACCGGGATGAACATCGTGATGGCGACGCCGACGAATGCGGCGATCGCGCCGATCAGGAAGCACCACCGGAACGCCGAGTGGCTGGGCACATCGAAGGAACCGTAGGTGACGGTCGAGCTGGTCAGCACCAGTGCCATCACCGCGGAGGCACTGGTGGTGCCGATCGAGCGCATCAACCCGTTGAGGCCCACGGCTGCGCCGGCCTCGCGGATCGGCACCGAGTTCATGATCAACGTGGGCATGGCGGCGTAGCCGATGCCGACACCCGCCGAGCAGATGACCGAGGCCAGCGCGAGCTGCCAGGGCGCGTTCATCAGTAGGAAGGCGCCGAGGTAACCCATTCCGAGCACGGTGGCGCCGATGGCCATCGTGAACTTCGCGCCGATCGTGTTGATCAGCGTGCCCGAGACCGGCGCGAACACCAGCATCATCAGGCCACCGGGAGCCATCCACAGGCCGGCGGCGAGCAGCGTCTGGCCGAGGCCGCCCATCGCCACCGGGATCTCCAGCAGCTGCGGCATCACCACGGCCTGGGCCATCATGCCGAAGCCGATGGCGATGGCGGCGATGTTGGTGAGCAGCACGGCCGGGCGGGCGGTGGTGCGTAGGTCCACCAGCGGATCGGTATGGCGCAATTCGTAGGCGCCCCAGATCAGCAGCAGCACGAGACCGCCGAACAGCAAGCCCAACGTGCTGGCCGATCCCCAGCCCCAATCGTTGCCCTTCGATACGGCGATCAGGATGCCGGACAGGCCCAGCGCAAGACCGACGGCGCCGCCGATATCGAAGTGTCCGCCGTTGCTGTCGTCGATGTGCGGGACGAGTACCGCGACCAGCACGGTGACCACCAGGGCCAGCGCGGCCGACACCCAGAACAGTGCGCGCCAGTCGAATTCCTGGGCCACCCAGGCAGACAACGGCAGGCCGATCGCGCCGCCGACACCGAGCGTGGCGCTCATCGCGGCAACCGCCATCGACGTCAGCTTGGGCGGTGTGACCTCCCGCATCAGACTGATGCCGACCGGGATGAAGCCCATGGCCAGGCCCTGCACGGCTCGGCCCACGATCATCGGGATCAATGACCCGCCGAGCGCACAGATCAGCGACCCCACCACCAGCAGCATCGCGCTGCCGAGCATGATCCGCTGTTTGCCGAACATGTCGCCCAGGCGCCCTGCGATGGGCATGGCCACCGCCGCGGCCAACAGCGTGGCGGTGATGACCCAGGACGCATTGGAGATCGACGTGTCCAGCAGTCGGGGCAGTTCCGGCTGGATCGGGATCACCAACGTCTGCATCAAGGATGCGACGAGACCGCCGAAACACAGGACAGCAACCACCGCGATCGCGGCGCCGGTGTGCTTGTCGTCGGTCAACTCGGCGTCCACCGGGACGGCCGACTGCTCGCCGGATGGCGAAGTGCTCATGGGCTCCCTTTCCTCATTCGCAAGACTCCCCGAAACTGATGTGTAGCGTACATATGTACGATGCACATACCAACTCGTGGGTAGATTGCCAGGTGTCGTGACCGGGAGGGGATGTCGGATATGCCGGAAATCGGGGACGAGTCGGTGTGGCAGACGCCGCTCTACCAAGGGTTGGCCGAAGAGCTGCTCCGGATGAGTCGACGTAAGACCCATATCGTTCCCGGGGCCATGTTGGAGGCCTCGGCGTTCGCGATTCTGTGGACGCTCTCCGACGGCGCCCCGCGCACGCTGCGTGATCTCGCCGACGAACTCGATCTGGATCAGTCAACGGTCAATCGGCAGGTCAACGCGGCCATCAAGCACGGCCACCTGGAACGTTTCGAGGTGGCCGGTCAGGCGAGTCGGCTGATCCGGCCCACTGCATCCGGCGAGACGGCGTTCGAGCACGACGGACAGCTGCGTGCCGATCGGCTCCGGCGGGTGTTCGCCGACCTCGATCCCGGGACACCCGAAGCGCTGCTGCACGAGTTGCGCGCATTCAATGACGCCTACGAGCGCACCTACGCCCGCCAGCACGAAACTGCCCAGCGGTGACCGACACCGATCCGACCGGGCCTGAGGTGGCTTCCTCCGGCACCTACCTGGTAACCGGAGCCGCCTCTGGGATCGGCCTTGCCGTCGCGGATCGGCTGTGCGTCGCCGGGCACCGGGTGATCGGTCTGGATTTGCGTGACGTCGACGTGTGCGCGGATCTGTCCACCCCCTCCGGGCGGCGCGGTGCGGTCGAAGCGGTGCTCGCCTCGGCCGGCGGCCGGCTCGATGGTGCGGTTATGGCCGCCGGTCTCGGGCCCGCGAAAGGGCGTGAGGACAGCATCGTGGCGGTGAACCTGCTCGGTGTCATCGAACTGCTTGAGGGCCTCCGTCCAGCGCTCGCGGCCGCCACCGACGCAAAAGTGGTGGTGCTGGGCTCGAACTCGGCCGCCACGACCCCCTTTGTGCCACGACGTGCCGTACGTCTGCTGCTCGACGGTGACGACTAGCGTGCGATTCGCCAGATCCGGCGGCGCCGCGGCGTGGCGGCGCCGGTGGCCTATGCCGCATCGAAACTGGCGGTGGCGAGGTGGTGTAGG
This sequence comes from Gordonia sp. NPDC062954, assembly GCF_044543825.1. Taxonomy (NCBI): domain Bacteria; kingdom Bacillati; phylum Actinomycetota; class Actinomycetes; order Mycobacteriales; family Gordoniaceae; genus Gordonia; species Gordonia sp. NPDC062954. The sequence continues at coordinate 71,121 of NZ_JBITWL010000006.1, forward strand.
CAGCGCGCGGTCGCCGATGAGTGGGCCGGTGCGGGAATCAGGTTGAACGTGATCGCGCCCGGACCGGTATTGACCCCGCTGCTCCGTGCCCAGCTCGACAGCAGCACCGGTGCTCAGGTGCGGTCCTTCCCGGTCCCGATCCGGCAATACGGCACCCCGCACCAACTCGCCGACTGGATCACGATGATGCTCTCGCCGAGCGCGGATTTCCTCGTCGGCAGCGTGCTGACCGTCGACGGCGGAACCGATGCCTTGCTGCGGCCCGACGGCTGGCCGCGGCAGCTTCCGATGCGTGCTCTTCCGCGGATGTTGTGGACGATGTACCGTGCCCCCTCGGGACGGTCGTGTCGCACAGTATTGAGGGTGCGGTCCACCGGTCGGCATCACAGGCGAGAGGACGGGCATGTCCGCATTCCGGCAGGCGATAGACGCACGCGACATGGATACGGTGGAGCAGATGCTCGCCGACGACGTGGTGTTCCGAAGTCCGGTCGCATTCAAACCCTATGAGGGCAAAGCGATCACGAGCGCGATCCTACGCACCGTCGTCCAGGTCTTCGAAGACTTCCACTATGTGCGCGAGATCGGCGAGTCGGGTGGCCGTGATCATGCTCTCGTCTTCGAGGCCAAGGTCGACGGACTGGCCATCACCGGTTGCGACTTCCTCCGATTCGACGACGACGGCAAGATCGTCGATTTCATGGTGATGGTTCGTCCGTTGCGTGCCGCGGAAGCGTTGGCCAAACAGATGGGCGAGCGGTTCGAATCGATCGTCGAGATGGCCTCGCGTAGGTCCTGATCATTCTCGACGACATTCGACCGGCGTCGCTGCTGTAGACCTTTACATTTTCCGATATAGGAATATGATGGCTGCATGGCGCGAGCGGCGACGACCTCCGACGCATTCAATGCGATTGCCGAGCCGCAGCGTCGCGAGATCCTGATCCTGTTGCGCGGCGGCGAGCGGCCGGTGAGCGACGTCGCGCAGGATCTCGGCATGAGTCAGCCGCAGGCGTCCAAGCATCTGCGCGTGCTGCGGGAGGTCGGGCTGGTACAGGTTCGCGGCGCTGGAAAACAGCGCCTGTATGACCTCGACGCCCGAGGGCTGCAACCGGTTCGCGAGTGGTTGGGCGGTTTCGAACGGTTCTGGAACGAGAGCTTCGATCGGCTCGACGAGTACGTCCACGACCTGAAGCAGGCGCGAAGAGAGGGAGATTTCGATGACAGCGAACAACGAGGCTGACGCCGCCGAGATGACCGTCGACCGTGAGGTTGTGGTGTCGCGGATGATCAGCGCACCAAGGGAATTGGTATTCGAGGCGTTCACGCAGGTTCGTCATCTGTCCCGATGGTGGGGGCCGGACGGATTCTCCACCACCACCCGATCGTTCGAGTTCCGGTCCGGAGGAATCTGGGATTTCGTCATGCACGGGCCGGACGGGACCGACTACCAGGAGTGGATCACCTGGCAAGAGATCATTCCCTCCGAGCGAATCGAACTGCTGCACGGAGCCTTTCGCGATGATCCCGACGCCTTCACCTCAGTCCTCACCTTCGAACCGATCGGTGATCAGACCCGGATCGTGATGCGCACGGTGTTTCCCACCCGCGAACTCCGCGACGAGGCGGTGCAGCGCTATCACGCGATCGAAGGCGGCGAGCAGACGCTGGGCAATCTGGCGTCCTACGTCGACGAACTCGTCCGCGACGGTGCCGCCCCGAACGCTGTCACCGGGCGCGAGTAGGACAAGCGCATATCTCTGGTTCGGGTACACAACTTCTCGGTCTCACTCGACGGTTTCGGCGTCGGCGAAGGCCAACAACTCGACGCGCCGTTCGGCCACGCCGGACATCGTCTCATGCAGTGGGCGTTTCCCACGCGGACGTTCACCCAGATGGGCTTCCACGGTGAGGGCCCGGGCGATACTGGCGTCGACGAGGCGTTCGCGAGCCGGTGGGCTACCGACATCGGCGTCGAGATCATGGGGCGAAACAAATTCGGGCCGCAGCGCGGTGCCGACGAACAATGGCGCGGGTGGTGGGGCGACGACCCGCCGTTTCACACCCCGGTCATCGTGCTCACCCACCACCCGCGTCCGACACTGCAGATGGACGGCGGCACAAGCTTTCACTTCGTCGACGCCGCGCCCGCCGAGGCATTGGAGCGGGCCAGGGAACTTGCAGAGGGCAAAGATGTTCGAATCGGCGGTGGCACCACCACAATCCGCGAGTTCCTGGCCGCGGACCTGATCGACGAGATGCACATCGTCGTCGTGCCGATCCTGCTCGGCCGAGGTGAGTGGCTGTGGGATGACCTTGAGGGGCTCGATGAGAGGTTCCACATCGAACCGGTGTCGTCGCCGAGTGGGGTTGTCCATCTGACGTTTTCGCGGCGTTAGGTGTGAGCTCGGGTTGAGGTTCGGGGACGGGTGCGGCGGGTCTGGTCTCGATACGTCACTCGCCTAGCGGCTCGTGACTACTCGACCAGCGATATGGTTGTTGGCTCAGTGGGGAGCGACGCGGGTGGTGGCTACTCGGCCGGCGATTGGGCGTCGCGCCAACCGGTCAGCACCGCGTGGACGGCTTCGGCGCCGTGCAGGGGATCGGGTGGGTGCGGGAGGTCTTTCGGGAACAGCAGGAACGGTGTGCTCTGCGGGCCGCCCATCCCGCCGTGCGAGCCTACCTGTTCCTCGAAGGCAGCGACCTCGTCGGTCTCGGGCCAATAGGCGCCACCGACCATGATGTCTGCGACATTGTCGAATGTATCTGTGCGCCGGATCTTCTCGAGTGCATCCGGGCCGAACCCGCGCAGCGGGTCGGTGCCGGTGACCGCCCCGGTGGCCACGTCGACCGAACCGTCGGCGCCGAGCACCACCGACCCGCCGCCGGGCACAGCAACCAGCAGGAAACCGACCCCGGGGTGGCCGCATAATCCAGCGAGTAAACCTGGATAGGCGTCCTCGATCGACTCGGTATCGGCGCGGCCGTCGATGCGCGGGAAGCTGATCAGGCCCAGGTTCCCGGAACCCAGCACAACCGGTCGATCAGACGGCGGGGACACGTCGGTCTTCTCACCCGCAGAACCCATACTGGCCGAGGCATAGAGCCGCCCCTCGGCATCGGCCTGCGCCGAGAGGTCTTCGGACTCCGGCCGTTCGGGATCGCCACACAGCCGGTTGACCAGCTGTGCCAGACTCTCGCCGTAGCGCCGACTGAAGGTGGCGCCCTGACTCTGCCCGTGATCGGACAGCAGCACAACCCGGTAGTCGCGGTCGGCCTGTTCCACGGTGGCCAACAGCAGTCGGATGGTCTCGTCGATCTTCGTCAGCACCGCAAGGGTTTCCGGCCGCGAAATACCCGAGTGATGCGACACCTCGTCGTAGCCGATCAGGTCCGCGTAGATGATGCTGCGACCGTCGATGAGATCGCGGACCACCGCGGCCACCGTGATGTCGTTGGCCACCACGGTGGTGAAGGCCCGCACGAACGGGTAGACGCCGCCGCGTCGGACCCGTGGCCGGATGTCGCGCCGCCGTTGATGAAACCCCTGGCGCAGTTCGCGCTGGATCTCGGCGATCATCCGCACCACTGTGCGCAGTGCGCTCGACGGGTCGAAGAAGTACGACGCGTAGCCGGCGCCGCCGCCGAGTCGGGCGCCCCGCATCCGGCTGACCACCAGCACGTTGTCGTCGGCGCCGCCGGTGAACAGGTTGCCGCGGCTGGCGCCGTCGAACGCCAGCAGCCCCGGTCGGTCGGCGCGTTCGGCCTCGCGTTGTTCGTTGTCGCGGGGGTTGCTGAACACCGCAACGGTGCCGGTGGTCTTGTCGTACCAGCGAAACGCGGGGACGTTGTGGTTGCAGCCGTGCAGGATGCCCAGTTGGGACGCACCGGTCTGGCTGCTCCAGTCGGTGTGCCAGGGCACCAGCCGGTGGGTGTCGCGGACCAGCTTCGCCATCGTGGGGGTGACCCCATCGGCGATGGCGCGCCGCAGCACGCCATGACCGAGGCCGTCGATCTGTAGGCACAGCAGACCCGGAGTGGTGGTGGCCGGTACCGAGGTGCGCCGGCGGAAACGTTGCCGACGCACCTGCATGATCCGGTAGGAGGTGTCCGAGCGGGATGCGATCACACCACCGACCACGGAACTGAACACCGAGAGCAGCGCGGCCATCACGAACAGGTCGAATGTGCGGTCCACGCTGGCGACCGGCACGAGGATCATCGACAGCATCAGCAACAGCCCGCCGGCCAAAAAGACCGCGACGAACAGCATCACCGGTCCGATCCATGCCATCGCGCGCACCACCAGCGGCCACAGGATCGCGTTGAGCAGACCGAACACCAGCGCCAACGCCAACGCCGCCGGCAGCGTGGTCGCCCGGCCGTCCACCACGACCGTGTCGAGGGTGACCCCACCGAAGACGGCGTCGAGAACCAACAGGGCGAGTGCCGAGATCAGCCACAAGACGATGAGTTCGACGACGATGCCGACGACTCGGGCGGTGCTGCGCATGGCGTCCTTTCGATTGCCCTGCGATGGTAATGGCATGAGCCATCCCGGCGACGACCCTGCGACCCGCCGCGATACCCGCCCGGACTCCGAACTGCGCTGGCTGGGTCATGCGAGCACTCTGGTCGTCGATCGGCAGACCACCGTGCTGACCGACCCCATCCTCACCGGACGGGTTGCCCATCTGCGGCGGCGACGCGGCCCCATTCCGAGCGACCCCGACGTTCGTGCTCCCGATGTGGTGCTGTTGTCGCATCTGCACGCCGACCACACGCACCTGCCGTCCCTGCGGCTGCTCGGTCAGGACGTGCCGATCGTGGTGCCGCGCCACGCGCCCGACGTACTCCCGGCCTTGCGGGCCGTCGGGGGTCGGCTCATCGAGGTCGTGGCGGGCGACGAGATCACGATCGGTGGGTTGGGGATACGGGCCGTGCCCGCCGATCACGACGGCAGGCGATGGCGTCGCGGGCCGGCCGATACCGTCGCGCTCGGCTATGTGATCAGCGGGCAGCGGACGACCTACTTCGCCGGCGACACCGACCTCTATCCCGATATCGGCGACTGGGTTCCCCACTGTGACCTCGCGCTGCTGCCGGTTGGCGGTTGGGGGCCGAACCTGGGGCCCGGGCACATGAACCCGACGCGGGCGGCCGAAGCAGCCGAGATCGTCCATGCCGGACTGGCCATTCCGGTGCACTTCGGGACTCTGTGGCCGATCGGACTCGAACGTGTGCGGCCGGACCGCTTCTTTCGGCCGGGCGCGGACTTCGTATCACTCTTAGCGGACAACGCGGTGGCCGCCATCGAGCTGCAACCGGGTGAAGGGATCGATCTGGGCGACTCCTCGTGACACTCACGTACCGAAGATCGGCGGCAGACAGAACAGGATGATCGCGCCCCAGATCACGTGGGTACAGATCGGCGCGAGGACCCCGTCGGTCGCGCGCCGCAACACCGCGCACACCGAGCCCAGCACGAGGGCGGCGAATCCGAGCATCACGTTGCCGCTGGCGAGGGTGACGACCGCGTAGAGCAGCGTCGACCAGATCAACGGTTGATGCCTCTGCACCGCCGAATACACCGCGCCCCGGAAGAAGATCTCCTCGGCCAGACCGTTGCCGAGGGTGATCGCAGTGATCAGCACCACGCTGCCCTCGTCGCGGAACGCGAGCACGTTGCGCACCAGGGAGGCCAGCACCTCGATTTCGCGGGTGATGAGCGCGCCCAGGACGAAGGCGGCACTCACGGCGAGACCCACCGCGATGCCGAGTGCGGCCGCACCGACTGCAGACGCCGACCCGGTCGACGACTTCGGCGACGTCTCGGACTCCGGCGGTCGCCACCCGAACCGCCCCAGCCGGATCGGCCCCGACAGAAACCCACCGATCAGCCAGGCGGCCGCCAACGCGATCGTCATCGGGACAAAGGATGCAGCCCCCGGTTCGGCGGACAGCGAGAAACCCAGGATGATCGCCCCGATCACCACGAAGACGGCGACGACGATCCGCCGGCGCCGCAACGCACCGGGGTCGTCGCGCTTAGTGCCGGGAGCGGGCTCGGTCAGTCGCTGGGCGAAGGTCGTGAGGTCGGCAGTCATCCTGTCAGCAGGGATACCATGCTTTGCGCTACTCGTCCCGTCGACGACATCGTCGTGGACACCGTGGAACCGATCATGCGGCGCACCCGCATCACATCTCCGCCCGCCCACATGGGGTCGGTCTCGGCCAGATGATGCAGATTCGACAATTCGCAAACCGGCCGGGGTGCGGGACTGCGCACGGCCGCGGCGATGGCCTTGCGCATAGGGGTCAGGCCGCCGGGCAGCGCCGGCACGATCTCGCGGATCGTGTGTTCGGACGCGGCCATCGGCTGATCCAGCGAGGTCACCAGGTCTTCGGTCAGCGACGTCGGTACCGGCACGATGCGTCCGGCGACCTTGCCGACCAGCCGCGTACTCACGTCGGGGAAGGGGAGGCGCAGCCGAGGTTGCCCGATGGCCCGCAGATACTCGGTGAGGACCTCGCCGTAGCGGACGCCCTCATCGGGGCCGGCGATGTCGTAGGCGCCGGCCGGGACCTCGGGCCGTGCAACAGCGGTCAGATAGTGCAGCACATCGCGTATGGAGATCGGGTCCATCGGGTTGCGGGTCCACCCCGGTTCCGGGATCACCGCGAGTCGGTCGGCGACGTAACGGATGATCTCGAACGAGGTGGACCCGGCACCCAGGATCACCGCGGCCCGCAACCACACCAGGTCGGCGCCGCCCGGGATGTTGAGCGCATCGGCGGCGTCGGCGCGACTGCGTAGATGCGGCGACAGGCGGTTGCGGTCGACGTCGGGAACAAACCCGCCGAGGTAGATGATGCGGCGAACCGACGCGTCGCGGGCGGCCAACGCCACGTTGTTCGCCGCGCGCACATCGGCATCGTCGAAGTCGTCCTGACCGATGCCGTGCACCAGGTAGTAGAGGGCGTCGATCTGGCCGGCGACCTGCAGCGCATCGTGCGCCGACCATTGGTCGTCGGCATTCATCTCGACGGCGGTCACGTCGTCGTACCAGCTGAACTGCCGCAAGGATGCGGTCCGCCGGCTGCTGACCACCACCTCGTGTCCGGCCGCGAGCAGCGAGCAGACCAGCCGCGACCCGACATATCCGGTCGCGCCGGTGACGAACAGTCTCATCGAACTCCCCCTGAGCATGATCTCTGCCGGTTGTTCATACCCCGACGCTACGAGGTTCAACCCCGACGCGTCGCGCATGCGCGCCGGGGTGCAACACGATCGCGACGGCGATCACGGCGAGGTAACGCCGGTCGCGCGACGCGGCATCGTGGTCGGCAGTGACAAGATCGACGCCATGCTCATCAGTGTGGACGAACTCACCGAAGCGATGCTCTCCGACCGGCCGCCGGTGATCCTCGACGTGCGGTGGCAGCTCGGTGACAGTCACGGTCACGAGCACTACCGCGACGGACACATCCCGGGTGCGGTGTACGTCGATCTCGACCGCGAACTCGCCGCACCTCCGTCGCCGGAGGGCGGGCGCCATCCGCTGCCCGATATCGCCGACCTGCAGGCCGCGGCCCGGCGTTGGGGGATCGACGACTCGTCGCCGGTGGTAGTCTACGACGACATCGGAAATCTTGCGTCGGCGCGGGCATGGTGGTTGCTGCGGTGGGGTGGGCACCACGACGTCCGGATGCTCGACGGTGCCCTCGGTGCGTGGCGTGCCGCCGGCCTTCGCGTCTCTGCCGGCGACACGACGCCTCGCGCCGGGTCGGTGACACTCGACGCGGGACACCTGCCGGTGGCGGAGATCGATGACGTGGCAACGACATCGGCGATCCTCGTGGACGCGCGCGCCGCCGAGCGATACCGAGGCGAGGTGGAGCCGGTCGATCCGCGCGCAGGTCATATCCCGGGCGCCATCAGCGCACCCACGGCTGCCAACCTCGGTCCCGATGGTCGGTTCCTATCCGCCGACGAACTCCGGGAGCGGTTCGTGGCCTTGGGAATCGGCGACGACGACGAGGTGATCACCTATTGCGGCTCGGGGGTCAACGCCGCCCATGCCGTCGCGGCGTTGCAGATCGCCGGGCGGACCGCGGCGTTGTACCCGGGGTCGTGGTCGCAGTGGTCGGCGAGTCCGTCTCGTCCGGCCGAGACCGGGTGACGCCCCGGCGATCGTGAGTACCGTGGGGAACATCGGAGCGCCACAGACGAGACCGAAGGAGGCCGACATGGCACAGACGGTGCTGTTCGTGATGACCGGATCCGACCACTGGACCCTGAAGGACGGAACGCGCCACCCCACCGGGTTCTGGGCCGAGGAGGCGGTGGTCCCGCTCGAAACCTTCGTCGATGCGGGCTATCAGGTGACCGTGGCCACGCCAGGCGGGGTCCGGCCACCCGTGGACGAGGGCAGTCTCAGCGCGCAGAGCGCCGGTTCCGAAGAGGCGGCCGCGCACTATCGGGATGTCATCGACAACGCGCCCGAGCTCCAGAAGCCGATCGCGTTGGCCGACGTGAAGGTCTCCGACTACGACGCGGTGTTCTTCCCGGGCGGGCACGGACCGATGGAGGATCTCGCCACCGATGCCGACGCGGCCGCCGTGCTGACCGCGGCGATCGGTGATGATGTTCCGCTCGGCATCGTGTGCCACGGTCCCGCAGCGTTGCTGTCGGCCAGTGATGCCAACGGCGAGAGCGTATTTGCCGGTCGCACGGTCACCGCATTCACCAACGCCGAGGAGCAGCAGGCCGGCCTTGCCGAACAGGCGCCGTGGTTGTTGCAGGATCGACTCACCGAAGCCGGACTGAAGGTGATCGCCGGTGACCCGTGGGCCCCGCACGTGGAGACCGACGGCGCCCTGTACACCGGCCAGAACCCGGCATCGTCGGCTCCGTTGGCCCGGGCCATCGTCGAGCGATTGGAACAAGGACAGTCGGTCGTCTCCTGACCGGAGTCGAACGGGCTAAGGCAACGAACCGGCGAGCCGGAAGGAGTTGCGGTGGCCACCATTCGTCACGGTGACCTCGTCATCGAGGTTCCCGATGATCTGTCACCGGACGAGGTCGCGGTGCGCGACCTCCCCGACGACGATCCGCTCGCGCAGGCGCTTTCCGCCGCTGACGATCTCGCGCTGGTGCACAAGGTGACAATCACAATCGACCGACCGCTGATCCGCACCGTCGAGGCGTCGACGTCGGGGCGGCCTGTCGCCCCACTGCTTCGCGTGCGGTCGGTCGGCGACGGGGACGTGCTGCTGTGTGAACGCGGCGGATGCTACTCGTGGGCCACGCATCGTGGCACACCGCCGGACGACGACCACGTCAGCGCAGTGCGGCCGACGGTGTTCGACGAACCGCGGCGCGGCGAGCCCGAGCTGAGTATCCGTCTCGCCGCAGTAGGTAGCGCGGTGCCAAACACGATGCAGGTGTTCGGCATTCGACTTCAGCGGCCGATGACCGGCGACGTGGTGGCTGCGTTGGAATCGCGGATCGTGCGGCCCTCGCTGGTCGAGATCGCCGATTCCGATCCCCGTACCTGGATGCCGATCCGCCCCGCGGACGTCGGTTTCGGTTCCGGAACCAACCGAGTGGTGCTGTTGGTCCACGGCACGTTCAGCACCACCCGCACCGGCTTCGGCTGGCGGGAGACGGGCTGGCGTGCGGTGCTCGACGACCTGATCGGCGCCGAGGACACGACCGTGCTCGGCTTCACTCACCGCACCCTGAGCGAGGATCCCGAGCAGAATGCCCGGCAACTCGTCGCGTTGCTCGACCAGTTGCGGGCCGATCGGATCGATCTCGACATCCTCACCTACAGTCGCGGCGCGCTCGTCGCGCGCAGCGCCATCGAACTGGTCGGCCTGCCCGTCGGCGTCGTAGTCCGTGACGTGACCATGCTGGGCGGGCCGAATGCCGGAACGTTGCTGGCCGACCGCAGCAACTGGTCGACGTTGCTCGACCTCTACACCACCCTGCTCGCCGACGTGATCCGTCGATTCGCCGGTGCCGCCGGAGGTGCTGCGGCGCAACGGGTGCTGACGCTGATCTTTGCGGTGGTGAAGGGCATCATCGACCAGGCTCTCGATGCCGAGCAGGTGCCCGGGCTGGCCGCCATGACGCCGGGGTCGGCCTTTCTGGACCGGCTCAACGCGGGTTCGGCTCCGGACGGCGGGGTGACGTACTCGACGGTCGTCACCGACTTCGAACCGAGCGAGGTCGCCGACATGCCGCAGCAACTCAGCGCGGCACTGGCGCGGATCGCCGACGAGGTGGTGGATCCACTGATGGGTGATGCCGCCAACGATCTGGTCGTCGACGTCGGCAGTATGTCACGCGTCGACGGCGCGGACCTCGCGACCACCGACATCTATAGGATTCCGAGTTCGTCCGGCACACATCATCTTTCGTATCTGCTCACCGACGAGTCGTTGCGCGTCGTGGCACAGCTCCTCGATTGAGACCCGCTCGCGGCAACTACAGACCGCGTTGTTCGAGCGCCTCATCGAACTCCTCGGCGGCGGCCTTCTCACCCTTGCCGGCAGCGATCGCGCCTTGATAGACGGCGAACAACTCGTCACCGTGTGCGGCGTACCGACGCGACCAGTCCTCGCCGTTGGACCGCCAGTAGCCGATGGTGTCGTAGCTGTCCCGCCCCCAATGGTGTTCGTTACGTAGCCACTTGCGCACCGCGCGGGACTCTGCGGCCTCGCCGGCGAACCAGCAGTAACCAGGTCCGGCCGGAAGTGTCAGGCGCCGCATCGTTTCCCCCAGCACACTCGGTCCGATCCCGTTGCCACTGCCGGGGACGGGCACGAGGTCTGCGTCATGGTCGACGTCGTCCAGGTAGTCGAGTTCGATGGCAGCGGGTACCTCGACGACCGCGATTGTCTGTGTGGTTTCGTTGTCCTCCTGCAGAATCCGCGCCAATGCGGGAAGTCCGGCGAGGTCGGCGGCCAGCAGTCGCCACTGGGTGGGCGGAGGTCGGTACCAGCCGCGGGCATGCGCCATCACCACCTGGTGGCCTGGCTCGGCGCGTTGCGCCCATGCGGTGGCCGGCCCGTGGGAGTGGACGACGAAGTCCACCGTCATCGTCCCGGTGTCGTGATCTATGGCGCGCACCGAATAATTGCGTGCCTCGGGGGCCGACTCCGGATCGTGGTAGCCCCAGACGCCGTCGGGGCACTCCATATCGGGTGTGGCCGTTTCGCCGGGAAGCGGGAAATAGATGCCCACCGCTTCGTCAGGGTCACCGGGCAAGGCGAGGCGGGCCAGGTCGGGGACGTGGAATTGCACCCGCCGTAGCCGCGGGGTCAGGTCGGTGGTCGCGGCGACACGCGCCGTGGAGTGCGTCATGAGTCCTGCGGGCTGTCGGTTGCAGTGGTCGTCGTGAGGTCGTCGATGGCGGAGAGAAGTCCATCGACTGCGTGGACGGTGGTGGCATGCGAGGTCACCAAGCGGGCAACGCCGGGTGCGGGGATTCCGTGATGGAAGACGTACCCCTGTGTGGTGAGGCCGTCGACGACCCGCTCGGGGAGCGCGCAGAACACCAGGTTCGCCTGCGCGGCACCCTGGACCGTGACACCGGAGGTCGTGCGCAGTCCGGATACCAGCCGCTGGGTCATCTCGTTGGCGTGTCCCGCGTTCCGCAACCACAGGTCGTCGGCCAGGTAGGCCAGCACCTGGGCCGACTCGAAACGCATCTTGGATGCCAACTGGCCGCCACGTTTGACCCGGAATCGGAGTTCATCGTGCAGGGTGGGGTCGAACGCGACGATGGCGTCGGTGGTCATCCCGCCGTTCTTGGTGATGCCGAACGAAAGGATGTCGACACCACTGCGCCAGGTCATCTCGGCCGGTGACACACCGAGGTGGACGAGCGCATTGGCGAAGCGTGCACCGTCCATGTGTATCCGCAGGCCGGCGTCACGGGCGATCGTGGTGAGAGTGCGGATCTCGTCGAGCGAGTACACCGAGCCGGTCTCGGTGGCCTGCGTCAGGCTGAGCACTTGCGGTTGCGCGCTGTGCACATCGCCGACGCGGTGCCGAACCGCGCGATGCAGCTCGTCGGGATCGATTTTGCCGTCATCGCCATCGAGGAGTACGAGTTTCGCTCCGCCGCTGAAGAACTCGGGCCCGCCGCATTCGTCGACCTCGATGTGTGCGCTGCGATGGCACAGAATCGACCCCCACGGACGCGTGAGCGCCGACAACGCAAGGGAATTGGCAGCCGAACCGGTGGACACACAGTGCAGGTCGATCTCGGTCTCGAATACCTCGGACACCCGCTCGGCCGCCGATGCGGTCTCCGAGTCGTTGCCGTAGGCCAGATGTGCCTGCGCCGATACCGCCACCACCGCGTCGACGATCTCGGCGCTGGTACCGGCGGCGTTGTCGCTGGCAAACATCATCGCCGGCGGAGTCCCGTGACTGGTCACACTCGCTGTACCCATCGCGCCCAGTGTATCGATCTGCACTCGGTCGCTGAGGAGGGCTGGAGCTGGCGGAAGCCCGCGGGTGTTGGGCCCTTCGTGACGCTCGCTCGTTCCTCGCTCGCCCTCAGGGGGCAGGGGGGACGCTCGTTGGCTCGTCAGGGAGCAGGGGGCGTGAACAGCGCGGGGTCGGGGACAGGCCGCAGACTCTCGCCCCTGTGGCGCAACCAGGTGGCTGCCCCGAACACCGTCACCCACACCGCGACGAGGACGATGGTCAGGCCGAGCCCGAAGTTGCGGTCCAGCATGGTGCTGTTGTCGATCTGATCGTCGGCGGGACGGGGGGCGATCACCGGCAGCGCCAACAGGATGAGCACATTCGTCAGACCCAACGCGATCAGGAGTGTGCGGCTCCACCACACCGGAAGACGATCCCGCAGCAGCCACGAGACGCCGAGCGCGATGGGTGCCAGGACTGCGTCGTGGGCGAACAAACCGATCGCCAGCCAGACCACGACAGACAGGCGATCGGCCGGCGTCAGCTCCCACAGCAGCCATCCGCCGTAGCCACACGCTGCGATCCCGCAGGCCACCAGGATGATTCGCGCCGATCGCTCGATCACTGCACCGCGCCCATCACAGCACCTCGATCCGCGACACCCACTTGGTCTGCATCACGCCCGGCAGGTTCGGGGCGATGAGACGGGCGGGGTAGCCGTGATCGATGTCGAGTGTCTCGCCGTTGAGCTGCAACGCCAGCAGCGTCAACGGGTCCTGCGACTGAGCCGTGGGCAGGGTGCTGACCGCATACAGTCCACGCTCCAGTGAGATCACCCGGATACCGTGTGCGCCGGTGGCGCCGACCAGTTCGGCGAGGTCAACCAACCGCACTCCCGTCCACGTCGCGCCGACGCTCCACCCCTCAACACACGCGATCGGCAGGCCGACGGTGTGCTGGGGAAGCGCGCGCAGCTCGGCCGAGGACAACTCCCGATCGGCGCCGACGCCGCTGATGCGCAGGCGGTAGTCGCCGGCGGTGGCCGCCGAGATGACTCCGGCGGCCTCGGCGGTGCGATTGATCGGCAGGCCTTGCGGGCCGTCGCCGCTGCGCGGGGCGAGGAAGGCGACCGGCCGCAGCAGAGGGATGGTCTGGCCTGCGAACGCCAGCGCGCTCAGACCGCCGGCCACCCAGGTCAGGTTGAGGAAGCCGCGCCGCGTGAGCCCGGACGGTCCGCGACGCTGTGCCGGCGGCCTGGAATCGACCGGTCCGTCGAGCGCGGTCCGGATCACCGGCATTTTCACCGCGATGTGGATGGCCAGCGCACCGATTGCCACGTAGGCCATCGCATAATGTGCCGTCGGGAAGAAGAACGACCATGGATACCACTGAGCGATGTTGAGCAACCCGGTGAGCAATTGGAAGATCCCGGCCGCCACCAGAACCGCGATCGACGCACGTTCCAGGGCGCGTGCCGGCGACCCGATCAGTGGCCGGTCGAACAGCTTCGGATACACCACGGCGAGCTTGGCCAGCAGCAGCGGGATCGCGACACACCCCGAGATCACATGCACCCCTTGGGTGACGCGGTAGAGCCAGACGGGTCGGGAGATCCACTCGAACCACGACGGTGGATGCTGGATGCCGTGGCTCAACAGTCCCGTGGCAAAGCAGATGCCGAAGCTGATGCCCAGCGCCACACCGATCCGTGCGGTGACCCGCGGGCTACGGACGCCCGCTGAGTCGTCGTCGGTGGCGGTCACGGCCGGATCATCTCCACCACTTGGCGCCCGGCATGCTCCCAGGTGCCCAGGATCGTCAAACCGCATCCGTGACAAAGACTCTCGGCGCCCAGCAAGCCGATCCGTGCCCACGGGAACCAGGTGCTGGCGTAACTCTCGCCTTCCACCCGCACTTCCTCGTACTCGATGTGTTCTACCGCCGGGTCGATCTCGACGAGCACCGTCCCACCGGGCCGGATGAGCGCAGCGGCGCGGGTGAGCACCCGATCGGGTGCACCGCCGATGCCGATGTTGCCGTCGATCAGCAGGGCGGTGGTCCATCGCCCCTCGCCGGGCAGCGGGCCGTGGATGTCACGGTGCAGCACCGTCACCCCGCGGGCACGCGCCATGGCCACCGCCACCGTGGAACTGTCGACGCCGAGCGCGATGAGACGTCGGGTGACCAACTCGTCGACCAAACGTCCCGGCCCGCAGCCGAGGTCGATCGTCGCGCCGTGACACCGGTCGGCAACCAGCGTGTCGAATTGCCGGTCGAGATCGTCAGCCGCGGAGTCTGTGTCGCACCAGCGGTGCACCGGCCACTGCTGCGCCGAACCGTCGGTGCGGCGCAGCACGGTGTGCCGTGACGCGAACATCGCGTCGAACGGATTCGGCACTCCCGCCGAAGTGGTCATCGCACTGCTCCGAGAAGTTCGGCTGTACGGGCGAACTCACTGGTGTCCGGACATTCCCGGACCACGTCGGCGATGTCGGTGGGAAGATCCACATCTGTCATCGGGTCGAGCAGGGCGACGGTCAATCCGGCGTGGCGTAACGCGGCCTGGGTTGCGATGCCGGTGTCCGGACGCGACATCGTGACGGTCGACAATGCCCGGGCCCCCCGGCCCAGTGCGGTGCCGAACGCCCACCACCCACCGTCGTCGGCGATACCCAGAACACAGCGTCGGGCGCGCGGCTCGAGTCGCCGCAGCGCGCTGCGCAGCTGGTCGGCCCGCACCTGTGGCGTATCCATCCCGATCTGGATGACTCGCTGTGCACCGGTGTCCGCGGCATCGAGATGGGCGTTGACCAGTCGCTGAGCGAACCCGTCGCCACGCTGGGTGATGAGCGTGCACCCGCTGAGCGCCTCGATGAGGTCGGCGCTGCGCACCGCGTCGGCGAGCCGGCCGGTGAGCGCCACGATCACCGAGGCCCCGGCCACTCCACGAGCGGTGCGGACGGTGTCGAGCAGGGCGGCGGCGGCCAGGGTGGCTGCGCCGACGTCACCGAACTCGCCGGCCAGTCGGGTCTTGGCGAGGCCGGGCACCGGCGCCTTGGCGACGATGAGTACTGCCGCGCTGCTCATCGCAACACCACCAGGAAGTCCCGCGCGGCCCGCGCCGACCCCCGGATGGACCCGGACACCTTGGACTCACCGGCGGTGCGCACGGTGTAGCGCACATCGCGTTCCACGACCCGCAGGCCGTGCTGCCCGGCGCGGAGCAGCAGCTCGACGGGGTATCCGCTGCGACGATCCCGGACATAGAGTTCGGCAAGCGTGTCGCGGTGGATGGCGCGCATGGGCCCGATGTCGTGGATGGGCAGACGATGGCGTCGGCGCAGGTAGGCGGCGACGGCCGCCGAACCCGCGCGTGCATGCAGCGGCCAGGTCCCGGTGTGGTCGGGGCGGCGCCGCCCGACGGCGAGGTCGGCGCCGCGATCGAGTTCCTCGACCAGGATCAACAGCTCCTGCGGGTCCATCGAACCGTCGCCGTCGATGGTGCACACCACCGGCCGACGGGCGGCGGCGACGCCGGCACCGACCGCGGACCCGTAGCCGGGTTCGGGCTCGTAGATCACCGTCGCGCCGGCCGCCCGCGCCACCGCGGAGGTGTCATCGTCGGAACCGTTGTCGACCACGATGCTCTGCACGCCGTCGGGAACCCGGGCCAGCACATCCGAGATGGACCCGGCCTCGTTCCGGCAGGGGATGATCACCGCGATCTCGCTGGCATTCACCCTGTCCACGGTAGGAGCGGGACGAGTGGAGCGACAGGGTTTCGGTGATGACAGAAGTGTGACGGGTTGAGCGTCGACGCCCGCCGACGGTGTGAAACCAATAGCGTTGCAGCATGGCCGACACGGTGACCGAGGACGAACGGGAGGGGCACAACGGCGCAGACGTTGCCGCGCCGCGTCCTGTTCGCCTGCGTCGCGACATCGTGAGTGTCTGTATCGCAGTGCTTCTGGTGTCCGTTGCCGCCCTGGTGCCACTGGTGTTCGACCGAACGCTGCTGGCCCGGATCTTCGCCGAGGCGCCACCGCTGTTCGCGTACTGGATGCCGCATACAGGTCCGGGTACCGTTCCGGCGATCGTGATCGCGGTACTGGCGGTGGTGGCCATGCCGGCGTTGGCGCAACGACTGTCCTGGGTATGGCTATACGCGGTGACCTGGGCCTGGGCGCTGGCGTGGACGGTGAGTCTCGCGCTGATCGATGGTCCACAGCGTGGCTACGCGGGACGGTTGGAGCGACCCGACGAGTACCTCTCGGAGGTGTCCGGCGTGGCGAGCATCCCGACGATGCTGCGGGAGTTCGCCGACCGCATCGTCGACGGTCAGCCCGATTCGTGGACGACGCATGTGTCCGGACACCCGCCCGGCGCGTTGCTGAGCTTCGTGGTGCTCGATCGGATGGGTCTCGGCGGCGGGGCCTGGGCGGGTACCTGGTGCATCGTGACCGGTACCAGTGCTGCGGTCGCCGTGCTGATCGCCGTGCGACGACTCGGTGACGAACGATGGGCACGACGATGCGCACCGTTTCTGGTGCTGTTTCCCGGCTGGGTGTGGGTAGGCGTCTCGGCAGACGGCTACTTCATGGCGGTCGCGGCATGGGGCGTGGCCCTGATCGCGGTGGCCGCGACCGAACGTGGCTGGCGACGAGCACTGTGGGCGACGGTGGCGGGCGTGCTGCTCGGTTTCGGGATCTTCCTCAGTTACGGACTCATCCTGGTGGGGGTGGTGGCGCTGGCGGTTCTGCTCGCCGCCCGGACCGCGCGTCCGCTGCCGTGGGCGTGTGCCGGTGCGCTCATCGCGGTGGTGGCGTTCTGGGCCAGCGGATTCTGGTGGCTCGACGGCTATCACCTGGTTGTCGAGCGGTACTACCAGGGCATCGCGAGCGATCGGCCGTTCGCGTACTGGGGCTGGGCCAATCTGGCGGCCACCCTCTGCGTACTCGGTCCGGCGGCTGCGGCCGGAGTCGGGCGCGCATTTCGGTGGCCACCGCGACGGATGTGGCACAGTGCGCCCACGGTGTTGTTGCTCGGTGGGCTCGCGGCCATCGTGATCGCCGACCTCAGCGCGCTCAGCAAGGCGGAGACGGAACGGATCTGGTTACCGTTCTCGCTGTGGGTGATGGTCGGTACCGGACTGCTGCCGATCCGGCATCAGCGAATCTGGTTGGTGCTACAGGCAACCCTGGCGCTGCTCGTCAACCATCTGCTGTTGACCTATTGGTGAGTCGAGAGGTGGGTGATGGTGCGCATACTCGTGGCCGACGACGACCGGGTGGTCGCCGACGTCGTACGGCGTTATCTGCAACGCGACGGAATGGAGGTGACGGTGGTGGACACCGGTGCCGCGGCACTTGCCCACATCGCCGCCGAGCCCATCGATCTCGCCATCCTCGACGTGATGATGCCCGAGGGCGACGGCATCGAGGTGTGCGAGACGATCCGCGCCGGCCGCCACGCCGACCTGCCCGTCATCATGTTGACCGCGCTCGGCGAAGCCGACGACCGTGTCGCCGGGCTCGAATCCGGCGCCGACGATTACGTGGCGAAACCCTTCAGCCCCCGCGAACTGAGCCTGCGGGTGCAGTCGGTGTTGCGGCGGGCACGGGCGAACCACACCGCGCCGGCGGCGTCGATCACCGACGGCGAGATCTCGGTGGACCCGGCGTCCTGTGCCGTGTTGGTCGGGACGCGTGAGATCTCGACCACCAAACGCGAATTCGATCTGTTGGAGTTCTTCGTCGCGCACCCGGACGCGGTATTCACGCGCGAGGAACTGCTCGACCGGGTGTGGGGGTGGACGTTCGGCGACATCTCGACGGTCACCGTCCACGTCAAACGGCTGCGCGCCAAACTCGGTGCGGCGGCACGGATCGAGACGGTGTGGGGTCGCGGGTACCGATGGAACGCGGCGCCGGCGCCGCGAGAGCGGAGCAACAGGTGAACACCGAGACCCTACGCATCTTCGCGGTGGCGCTGGCGATGACGGCGCCGATCGCTGCGGCGGGCGCCGCCGTGATCTATCTCATCCGGGGAATGTCGTTGCGTGCCAACATGGTCGCCATCATCCTGGTGCCGTTGGCGGCCACCTTCACCGCGATCTTCGGGGTCAGCGGGTTCATGTTCACCGACGACAGCTCACGAGTGGTCGCGGTGCTCGCGGCAGTGGCGTTGGTGACCGCACCGCTCGCCCTGCTGCTCGGCCATCTGCAGGCCAAACGCACCGTGTGGGAACGGCAGATGCGAGCACAGGAACGTGCGGCCGAACATTCGCGTCGCGAGCTGATCGCCTGGGTCAGCCACGACCTGCGGACGCCGCTGGCCGACATCAAGGCGCTGGCGGAGGCACTGTCGGATCATGTGGTGACCTCGCCGGACGAGATCGCCGAGTTCGCCCGCGAGATCGACACCAACACGATCCGGTTGTCGCAGATGGTGGACGACCTGTTCGAGATGTCCCGCATCAACTCCGGTGCGATGACCCTGGAGTTGGAACCGATCGACGTTCGTGAGGTGGTCGACGAGGTGACCACCGCGCTCGGCGGCGCCGCCCGTCGCGCGGACATCTCCCTCGGCGTCATCGCGCCAGGCGTCCCGGTGGTGGCCACAGCGAGCTCGTCGGCACTCTCCCGCGTCCTGACCAATCTGGTCGTCAATGCCATTGCCCACACCGGCCGGGGTGGGTCGGTGGATCTGGTGGTAGCCGACCTCGGCGCGAGCGTGTCGATCGCCGTGGACGACGACGGCTCCGGAATCCCCGACGAGGACCTGCCCCGGATCTTCGAGGTGGCCTACCGGGGCACCACGTCGCGGAGTCCGGTCAACGCCGACGGTCTGCCCGTCGGCTCCGGTATGGGTCTGGCGATCGCCCGCGGCCTGATCGAGGCGCACGCCGGCGAGATCGTCGCGGCCAACACCGAACGGGGCAGTCGATTCGAGGTGGTGCTGCCCCACACACCACGCGCACCGCGTGCGGATATGTCGGTTCGCGCCGAACTCGGCCGGTCAGCGCGCCGCATCACGTAGCGGCGCCGTCGCGAACTCGGCGAGGCCCTCGTCGGGGCCGATGCGCGCGGTGAAACCCAGCGTCTCCCGTGCCCGGGTCGGATCGGCGACGATGTGCCGGATGTCGCCGGGACGCACCTCACCGGTCACCACGGGAGTCGGCCCGGTGATGCGACGCGCCAACACATCGGCCACCGCGCCGATCGAGATCGGTTGTCCCGAACACACATTCAGTTCGGAGAAACCGTCGGTGTGCGCGGTGATCGCCATGGTGTTCGCCCGTGCCACGTCGTCGACGTGGACGAAATCGCGCATCTGGCCGCCGTCTTCGAACACCAGCGGGGCCTGCCCGGCGGCGAGTCGCGAGCGGAAGATCGACGCGACTCCCGCGTACGGGGTGTCCCGCGGCATTCCCGGTCCGTACACGTTGTGGTAGCGCAACGCGACCACTGCACCGCCGGTCGCGATGGACCACGCACGCGCGTAATGCTCTTGGGCCACTTTGCTCGCCGCATACAGACTGGTGGGGCGCAGCGGTGCGTCCTCACCGGTCAGTTCCCAGGAGATGAGCTGCCCGTCCTTGGTGTGATACTCGAAATCTCCGGCGTCGGTGCGGGCCGGATCGCGGACTGGGAGCTGCTCGACCCGACTACCGTCGGCTGCCCGCAACCGACCAGAGCCGTAAACCACCATCGACGACGCCAGAACGAGCCGGCCACACCCGGCGCGATGCATCGCCGCCAGCACGGCCGCGGTGCCGAGGTCGTTGTGTCGAGCGTACAGCGGTGCATCCGAGGCGGTGACGCCCATCCCGACCATCGCCGCCTGATGGCACACCACGTCGACGCCGTCGAGTAGGTCGGCGATCGCGTCGACGTCGGTCACATCCACCTGCGTCACCCCGTCCGGGGTGAGCGGCCGGCGGCCGTGGGCCTCGGCGATCATTGCGTCGACGGCCACGGTGTCGATGTCCTGCTCGCGCAACTGACCGACGATGCGTGACCCGATGAATCCGGCTGCGCCGGTGACCAGAACCCGGGTCACGAGATCTCCGCGAGCACGGCGTCCACATCGTGATCACCTGTTGCGCAGGGGCAGTGGGTTGACACATCGATTGTGCGGATCGCGTCGAGCAGCAGGCCGGCGAATGTCGGCAGATTTCGGGAGAACTCGGCGAACACCTCCGCCGCGGTCACCCCATCGCCTTCGGACACGCCGGCGTCGAGATCGGTGACCAGGCAGGCATTCGCGTAGCAGATCTGCAGTTCGCGAGCCAACGCCGCCTCGGGGTGCCCGGTCATGTTGATGACCGACCAACCCTGGGCGGCATACCAACGACTTTCGGCGCGCGTGGAGAACCGTGGGCCGTCGATCACCACCAGCGTGCCGCCATCGACCGCGTCCGACCGGGTCATCGCCGCTCGCAGCGCAGGGCAGTAGGGGTCGGCCAGCGACACGTGGATCGGCCCGTGCGAGTGGCCGGTTGGTAGCCGATCGAAGAAGGTCTGGGCGCGTCCTCCGGTACGGTCCACCAGCTGATCCGGGACGATCACCGTGCCCGGCCCGTTGTCTGGCTGCAGCCCGCCAACTGCGGATGCGCTGAGGATGCGGCGAACGCCCACCGACCGCAGCGCCCACAGGTTCGCCCGGTAAGGGACGGTGTGTGGCAGGTATTCGTGGCGCGCGCCGTGGCGGGGGAGGAAGACGATGCGCCGACCGTCGAGGGTGGCCTCGGTCAGGACCGCCGACGGATCGCCGAAGGGGGTCTGGACACGATGCTCGACGACGTCGTCGAATGCCGCCTCCTCGGCCAACCACGAATAGAAGCCCGAACCGCCGATGACCCCGATCGCTGCGTCTCGTTCGACCATGCAGCCATCATCACCGAGGAACTCCGGTCGGGGGCGCAGATTGGCACGACGGTCACACTTTCGTCACCGGCCGGGCTGTGGTTGCCGGTGGCGTGGCCGCGGACTTCGCACAGCGACCGGGCAGGTTGTCCGAACACGGTGAACGCGCCCGGTGCGCGCGGTACCTTTCGACCATGCTGCGATCCCTGCGCGTTCTCGCCGGACTGTGCGTGGTTGCGGCGCTCTCCGGTGTCGGCACCTCACCCGCGCTCGCCACACCGTCGTCGGGGATCTCCGCGGTGACGGTGGCAGAGGGGGACGTCCCGGCCGGACTGCTGCCGTTCGTTCCCGACGGCGTCCATGTGGCCGTGCGAGAGATCACGATCGCTCCGGGTGGCACCACCGGCTGGCACTATCACGACGGCGACCTGGTCGGGCTGGTGCGATCGGGGACCCTGACCCACCCCCGGCCCGGACTGTGTCCCGACGATCTACGGGCCCGGGGCGATCATCGAAGAGCCGCGCGGTCAGCAGAACACGCATGAGGGCGAGAATCTCGGCGACGTGCCCGTGGTGCTCGACGTGCTCTATCTGATCCCGCTGGGCAAGCCGTTGTCGGAGGACGCGCCGGCGCCGCCGTGCGCGCAACCGTAGTCGGCGCGAGTCACGGGAACTGACGGCGCGAACCGGGAACATTCGCGAACTCCGGCAACGTCCTACTCTCGTTCGGCCGATGGGCCGGACCCCAACCGGGTCTACGAGAGGAACACCAACGATCATCGCCATCTACAACCTGGGCATCGCCATCTGGAATCTGGTCGTGAGCATCATCTGAGCCCAGCCGGCCCGTCGGGTGACGTTGGACGCCCGGCCACGCGAAATGCGCCCCACAATAGCGCCCCTACCAGCACGTTCGTGAACACAGTGTTTGCGAACGCGCTCTGCGGGGTGCTTCTGTGGGGCGCATTTTCTGCTGGATCGACACACGGAAGGCGGGTGCTACACAGCTCGCGACCAGTGAACCTCAAGTGATCCCCAAGCGTGGTCGGCGAACCTCATCGGTGAGGACACCGAGACGAGGAGTACACCATGGCCGCGCGAACACACACGGTCCCGACGCCGCGCTGGGCGCATCGACGCTGGACGTCGATGCTGGACACCACCGCGGTCGCCGTCCCGCAGATCCTGATGATGGGACTGATCATGTTCGCCGTTGCCGAGAGCCCCGCACCTGCCGCCGAGTCGACCGAGCAGCCGCCGGTGGTCGTGGTCGCGCGGTGAGCCGATCCCGGCCGATCCGGCCACTCACTTCTTGGTGCGCCGGCTCCCGCCGTGCCAGTCCTCTTGCAACCCGGCTTCGGTGGTGTCCACCCCGAACGCGGTCAGCTGGGGACGCTCGCGCAGGCTGCGCTTCAGTTCGGCGAAACCGGGAAAGCGGGCCAGCCCGACGACGTGATCCCACAGTTCGACGGCATCTTCGTCGCTGGGCAGGCGGCTGATGACCGGGCCGAAGAACGCCACCCCCTCTGGCGGCTCGAAGTGGATGATCGGCGTGCCGACGTCGCGGCCGGTCAGCCCCAGCGCTTCGTCGGTCTCGGCCCGGATCTCCGCGTCCAACGATGTGTCGTCCAGCGCGGCGGCGTGATGGGCAGGCAGGCCCAGTTCGTCCAGCACGGGTTTCAGAAAGTTCTCGGTACCTCGATCATCGCGTCCCTCGACGATGTAGGTCCCGGTGTGCGAGTCGAAGATCCGCGTGCCGAACGCCTCGTGCAGTCGTCCGATCGGTTCTCGTCCGTGTTCGCGTCGCACGCTCGCGGCGGCCCGGAGCAGCCGAAGCCCGGCGGTGTGCCCGGCCTCGTACTCGGGCGGGAAATGACTGTCGTAGTCGATGTGCGAGTTGAGCAACCGAAGCGAGATGAACCGCCAGTCGACGCTGTAATCGCGCTGCGCCTGCACCTTTCGAACCCACTTGCTGGTCATCCAGGCAAAGGGGCAGACCGGGTCGAAGTAGAAGTGGATGTCGGACATCGGTGTCGCTTCCGGTTGCGGACGGGTCTCGGACTCGACCATAGCGCGCACGATGGGTGGCCGGCGTTTCTGCGGAATCCGGCGTTTCTGTGGAATGTTGACCAGGTTGTGCACAGATCGGGTCATCGTCTGACGATTGAGCCTCGACATGACAGATTCGGCTCCGTGGCCATTCACCCTGCAGAGCGCGAGGTCTCGTACTCGATTCGTCCGATCCGATGAGCTGCGGCCCTCCCTCCCGAGCTCACCAACCCGACTACACTCCTGAGCATGTCCGGCCCAGCCCACGCCCATTTGCTGTCGCTGGATGAGTGGTGGGAAAGCGGCGAGGACCGTGAGGTCCGAGTCGAACTGCAAGAGGGTGTGCGGATAGTGGCGCCTCGGCCGCGACCCGCGCACGCACGCGTGGTTTTGAGTCTCGCCACTCAACTCAGCGACCAGCTCCCACCGGGCTTCGAGGTGCTGATCGAGGTCGATGTCGTGATCGATCCCAACACCCCGGCCACCGTGCGCGTGCCCGACATCATCGTTCGCTCCACGACGTCCGTGGAGTTCCCGATCACCGCCGATCAGCTGGCGCTGGCCATCGAGGTGATGTCGCCGGGCTCGCGACGCACCGATCGCGTCACCAAGAGCAGCGAATACGCAGAGGCGGGCATCCCGCACTACTGGATCGTCGATGAAAACCTCTCGGTGACTGCATTGGAGCTGACGCCGGGCGGCTACGTGGCGACCGGCTTCGTCGGCGACATCGTGACGTCGACCCCGTGGCCGATGCGGATCTCGCTGGAGCGGTGACGACGGGTCGCGGCAAAGTCTCGCCAGGTCGGGCGTCCAGGCGGATACTTGCAGTCTGTGGAGACCATCGCAGTGCAGGACCGACTGTTCCCGACGATGACCTGCTTCGGTTGCGGACCGGCCAACGAGCGCGGGTTGCGTCTGAAGAGCTTCGTCGACGGCGGTTGCGTCGTCGCCACGTTCACCCCGTGGCCCGAGCACGACAACGGGATCGGGTATCTGAACGGCGGCATCATCGCGACACTGCTCGACTGCCACAGCGCGGCGGCGGTCATGAACGAGGCGTCGGTGCAGGGGTGGCACTCACTCGACGGAGCGCTGTTGCCGTTCGTCACCGCGGGTATCGACGTCCGCTATGTCCGACCGAGCCCGCTCGATCTGCCGGTCGAGCTCCGCGCGACGATCGTCGAATCGGTCGAGGCCGAGATCGTCTGTGATGTCGAACTGCGTTTCGACGAGAAGGTCCGCGCCACCGGACATGCGGTGTGGAAACGATGGCGGCCCAGGTGAATACGGCCTCCCGCGACGGATGTCCGATGCCTCACCGGCAGCCGGTTTCGGTGGGTCCGTACACTGCCGGGGATGCCGACTTCTGATCCAACTCCGCGTCCGCTGGCCCGACGAGCCCTCCGCACCACCGCGGTAGTCATGACGACTCTCGTGTTCGGTGCGCTCGGATTCATCCAACCGGCGTCCGCGGACGTGGTCCTCGGTGGCCACGCGGTAGGCGGCAAGATCGGCGAGGCCTATCTCGGCAGCGGTGGCGTGTTCAAATGGGGTGTGCCGACCTCCGACGAACGCGCCGCGGCCAAGGGCGGTCGCTACCAGACCTTCGCCCGCGACGTCACCTTCTACTGGCATCCGTCCGCCGACGGCGGCAACGCGCACCAGGTCGGCGGCGCCATCCGGCAGCGGTGGCAGGCGGCCGGCTCCGAGCGCGGACCGCTCGGATTCCCGGTCACCAACGAGTTCAAGGCCGGCAGCGGACGCGCCAACGACTTCACCGGTGGGTCGATCTGCTGGAGCAAGACCGGCGGTGCGCAGATCGTGTGGGGCGGTATCCTGCAGAAGTGGCGGGCCACGGGGGCGGCCGGCGGGTATTACGGTGTGCCGCTCGGCGGCGAGTACCGTGTCGGGTCGCGCTTCGCCCAGGACTTCGCCAACGGGACGATCTTCTGGCCGTGAGTGTCGGCGCCGGCAGCGGATGCGGCCTCGGCTCTGGCTATGTCGTAGTGGCGTTGGCCGCGGTCAACCAGCGATGAGTACGCGATGATCGACAGCGCAGTCGGCGAATAGTCGGCGTACGGCGACGCGGGCCCAGGCGCACCGGAAGTACGGTTCGCGCTGCGCGTGGGCGCGGGCGTTGACCGAGTCGGGGCCGTGGCGCGTCAGCATGTTCTGCATGCGCTCGTCGAGGGGCAGATACTGTCCCTGTGGTCCCGACGTCTGGTCGGCCACGGTCAAGGCGTCGCTGACGGCGTCTTCGGTGAACTCGAAGCTGCTGAGTTCCTCGCCGAGGCCGTGTATCTCGGCGCAGAATCGCGCTCCGGAGTGGTGGGCCACCAGAGCGCAGATCTCCGGCGACCATCCCAGCGACTCGAGGTGGTGGGCACCGTCGATCGGATGGAATCCGCAGGACGCCAATTGTGGCGCGTACCCGACGTCGTGCAACCACGCCGCCGCGATCAGCGTCGGCCGATCCGCGGCGGGTACTGTCTTGGCCAGCCCCAGCGCCCTGGACACCACGCCTTCGGTGTGCCTCAAACGTGGCAATGGTGCCAATAGT
Source organism: Gordonia sp. NPDC062954 (assembly GCF_044543825.1). Lineage (NCBI taxonomy): Bacteria > Bacillati > Actinomycetota > Actinomycetes > Mycobacteriales > Gordoniaceae > Gordonia > Gordonia sp. NPDC062954. The sequence continues at coordinate 97,048 of NZ_JBITWL010000006.1, forward strand.
TTTCGTGACAATTCCGCTGCAGAAAGCACCAGTGGGTGCATACTCGCATCTTCACTCATGACCAACCCCCGACTATCACCCCGAAGGTTACTAGGCAGTAAGTCTCAACGCGAGTTGTGTGCACTACGTCACTACCTGGTGCATCAGACAGTCGAGAGTCGCCGTGACATCGGCCGCGTTCTGGCCGGTTCGCGCGTCCGATCGTCCCGGGCGGGGTAGGAATGGTCGCAGGGGGATCGACCGTGCGACGAAGGAAGTGACCATGAGCGAGACCGACGACTGGAATACGCAGATCATCAACGAGTTCCGTGCGAATGAGGGCAAGGTGGGTGGCCCGTTCGAAGGTGCGCCGATGGTCCTGCTGCATCACACGGGTCGCAAGAGCGGCAAGCAGAACGTCACCCCGCTGATGTTCATGCCCGATGACGACGATGCGGCGCTGATGTACATCTTCGCGTCCAAGGCCGGTGCCCCCACCCATCCCGCCTGGTATCACAACCTCACCGCGTCCGGAAGCGCCCGTGTGGAGGTGGGCACCGAGACCTTCGACGTCGCCGTCAATGAGGTCGTCGGCGACAACCGCGACCGTATCTACGCCGAACAGGCCAAGCGGTATCCGGGGTTCGCCGAGTACGAGGCCAAGACCGCAGGTGTCCGCACGATCCCGGTGCTGGCGTTGCGACGGGTCTGAGTACTCGCGCGCATCGATGCGTCGAAGCGGGGTCGTCGGCGGCTGTCCCGGAGTACAAACGAAGAATGAGTGACAGCGTCGTCATCGAGATCGGTCGTGACCGGAATCCCTTCGGCGTCTCCGGCGTCGTCCGCGACGACGATGGCGTGCCCCGGTACACGGGTCTGCCGGCGACGCTGGTCGACGTTGTCCGCGAGCGTGCCCTGTCGGCTCCGAAGGACGAGGCCGTCGTGGAACTCGGTGGACGCCGCCTGACGTACGCCCAGTTGTGGGACGAGGCGTGCCGCGTGGCGGGCGGTTTGCGAGCGCAGGGCGTGACAAAGGGCGATCGCGTCGCACTACGGTACGCGGCGGGTGTGGACTGGGTGCTGGCCTTCTGGGGCACCGTGCTGGCCGGCGGTGTGGTGGTGGCGGTCAACACTCGAATGACCGACGTCGAAGTGCAATTCGTGCTCGACGATGCCGCGGTGCGGGTGGATCTCACCCCGGACACGCCGCTGCCTGTGGGGGAGCCGTACGTCGCCGACGACCTCACGGCTCGCGACGTCGCAGCGTTCTTCTACACCTCGGGAACGACCGGCCGGCCGAAAGGGGTGCCCACCACCCACGAGGCGTTCATCACCAACGCCGAGAACATGATCCGGTGCTCTGGCATCTCCCGCGATCTGGGTTCGGATTACCGCACCCTGGTCTCGGTGCCGCTGTTTCATGTGACCGGCTGCAACTCGCAGCTGTTGGTGGCCGCTTATGTCGGCGGTACGTCGGTGATCATGCCGCAGCTCGACGTTGCGACCATGGCCGACGTCGTGGTGGCCGAGCGGATCGGCTACCTGATCACGGTTCCGGCGGTCTATGCATTGCTGTTGAGACATCCCGCCTTTGCCGGCGCGGACGTGTCCGGGGTGCGGGTCGTCGGCTACGGCGGGGCGCCGATCGCGCCCACGCTCGTCCAACAACTCCAGGCTGCTTTCCCGCGGGCGACGGTGATGAACGGCTACGGAATGACCGAGTCCGCGTCACTCATCACGGTGTTGCCCGACGCGGATGCCGTCGCCCACGCCGACTCGGTGGGCTACGCCGTACCGTCGGTGGACATCGGCATCGTGCCGATCGGCGACGACCGGAGTGTCGGCGAACTCGTGGTCCGCGGTGCCAACGTGACCGGCGGCTACTGGCAACGCCCGGATGCGGACGCGGACACCATCATCGGCGGGTGGTTACACACCGGGGACGTCGTTCGGGTCGACGATGCCGGTCGCGTGCACATCGTCGACCGGATCAAGGACATCATCAATCGCGGCGGCGAGAACGTGTCCAGCATCGAGGTGGAGGCGGTGCTGTTGTCGGCCCCCGGCGTGCTGGACGCCGCGGTGCTGCCGGTGCCCGACGACGTGATGGGCGAGAAGGTCGGTGCGGTGCTGGTGTCGGAGTCGGGGGAGCTCGACCTCGACGCCGTCCTCGACCATTGCCGGCGCAGCCTGGCCGACTTCAAGGTGCCGCAGTTTGCCGCCGTGTCGGGAGAAGCGTTGCCGCGTAACGCGGGTGGGAAGCTGCTCAAGCGCAGGATCCGGGACGAGGTGAGGTGGGGAAATCCGTTGCGGTGACGCGTACGTGTCAGTCCACCACATAGGACGTCATCGACAGCGACCCGTACGAGCAACCGTCAACGAGGACAGTTGTGGACGAGTCGTCGGAGGTGCCGGCCGCCAGGCCGGCGAGATACACCGAGGGTAGGAAGTGGTCGGGCGTGGGCACGGCCGCGGCATAGTCGTGGTGGCCGGCCAGTGTCGGGTAGTCGGCGGGGTTGGTGAGCATGACCTCGCGTGCGGCGTCGTCGAAGCGTTGTGCCCAGGCGTAGCCGGACTCCGGGACCGAGAAGTCGACGGCGCGCAGATTGTGCACGATGTTGCCGCTGCCGATGATCAACACACCCGATTCGCGCAGCGGGGCCAGTTGTGCGCCGAGATCGAAGTGGTAGTCCAGATCGCGTTCGCCGTTGATACTCAATTGGACGATCGGGATGTCGGCGTCGGGGAAGGCGTGCGCGAGTACCGACCACGCGCCGTGATCGATACCCCAGCTATCGGCATCTGTGCCCACCCAGGTGGGTTTCACGACCTCGGCGACCTCACCGGCGAGATCAGGCAATCCCGGTGCCGGATAGTCGAACTCGAACAGTTCGCGCGGGAATCCGTAGAAGTCGTGAATCGTGCGGGGCCGCGCCATGCCGGTGACCGCGGTGGCGTTGATGTACCAGTGGGCACTGATCATCAGGATGGCTCGCGGGCGGGGGACCGACCGGCCGAATTCTGCCCACGACTGGGTGAAGCGGTTGTGTTCGATCGCGTTCATGGGGCTGCCGTGCCCGAGGAACGCCATCGGCATCGTCGAGGGGGATGCAGCGGTCATTGTCGTTCCTTCGCAGTCGGTCGAGGAAGCGCATGCGAGTGTGCATGAATCTTCATGAATTCTGATCGTACGACCATCTGTATGAAAGTTCAAGAACTTGCTACGCTGCGATCATGACGCTCACTCCGGACGAACAGCGGGCGTTTCGTGGGTTCCTGACGTTGTCGATGCTGCTCGACGATGCTCTCGACGTTCAGTTGCGGCGCGACAGCGGGCTGACCCACTCGCAGTACATGATCCTGTTCCGGCTGTCGGAGGCGCCAGAGAAGACCATCGGCATGCGGCGTCTGGTGGTCCTCGCGCACAGTGAGCAGAGTCGGTTGTCGCACGCCGTCACGGTGATGGAGGGTCGGGGGTGGGTGCGACGGGTCAAGTCGTCCGACGGCAGCGACCGTCGTGCCGTGTCGGTGATGCTCACCGAAGCCGGAATGGACCTGGTGCGTGCGGCTGCGCCGAGACACAGCACCGAGGCGCAGCGACTGATCTTCGATGCCCTGGACGCCGATGATCTCGCACACCTGAACTCGGTCATCGATCGTGTGTTGCCGCACATGTCCGCACTCGGACTGGATCTGCCCTCGCCGCAGGAAGACCCGACCATGTGGGATGGTCGGGTCGACCCGCGTGATACGTGAGAGAAACGGTGGTCAGTCGTCGGTCGACGCCTGCTCTGCGCGTGCGCCGGTCGAGACGTACTCGGGCTCAGTTGTGAGTGTTGCGGGAGGAGCGGCCAGTCGCCGTCCCAGGACCGAATGGCGCCGACCGTAGATAAGGTAGACGACGACACCCAGCACCATCCATGCGACGAAGCGAATCCAGGTCTCCACGGACAGATTGATCATCAGCCATCCGCACGCGATGATCGCGATCGCCGGAACGATCGGGCTGCCGGGAACCCGGAAGCCGCGCTTCAGGTCGGGCCGCGTGCGCCGCAACACGATGACACCGGCGCAGACGAGGACGAAGGCGAACAGGGTGCCGATGTTGACCATCTGCTCGAGTGTCTCGATGGGGAACACCGCCGCGATCACCGCGACGATTCCGCCGACGAGCATCGTGATGCGAATCGGATTGCCGGACTTGTTGGTTGTGCCCCACGACCGGGGGACGAGCCCGTCGCGGGACATCGCGAACAGCACCCGTGTCTGCCCCAGCATCATCACCATCACGACGGTGGTCAGGCCGGCCAGTGCGCCGACGTTGATCGCTGTCTGCGCCCAGGTCACCCCGTGGTACTCGAATGCGGTCGCCAGGGTGGCCGTGCCGTCGTCGACGAGTGGTCCGTCGGTGCGCAGCTGTTGATAACTGACCATGCCGGTGAGGACGACGGTGACGGCCACGTAGAGGACGGTGACGATGGCCAGCGAGCCCAGAATGCCCCGGGGAATGGACTTCTGCGGATTCTTGGTCTCCTCGGCGGTGGTCGCCACGACGTCGAACCCGATGAACGCGAAGAACAGCAGGCTGGCGGCGGCCAACAGGCCGTACCAGCCGTAGTCGCTGCCGTGGGAGCCGCTGAGCAGCGAGAACAGCGTCTGCTGCAGACCGGCCCCGCTCTCGGTGTTCGCCTCCGTCGGTGGGACGAAGGGCCGGTAGTTGTCGGTGTTGATGAAGAAGGCGCCGACGATGATGACCAACAGCACCACCGCCACCTTGATGGCGGTGACGATCGCCGATACCCGCGACGACAGTTTGACGCCGAAGGCCAGCGTCAGCGTGATGGCACCGATGATCACCACCGCGCCCAGATCCAGGCTGACACCGCCGATCTCGACCGTGGTCGCAGTGCCGAGGAAGTCGGCCAGATACAGTGACCACCCCTTGGCCACCACCGAACTGGCCAGAGCGAACTCGAGGATCAGGTCCCACCCGATGATCCAGGCGATGAACTCGCCGAACGTGGCGTAAGAGAAGGTGTAGGCGCTGCCGGCGACCGGGACCGTCGAGGCGAACTCCGCGTAACACAAGGCCGCCAGGCCGCAGGCGACGGCGGCGAGGACGAAGGCCAGCGACACCGATGGTCCGGCGACGTCACCGGCCGTGCGGGCCGTGAGGGTGAAGATGCCGGCACCGATGACGACCGCGACACCGAAGGTCGTCAAATCCCGCGTGGTCAGGTCCTTGCGTAATCGACTGCGCGGCTCATCGGTTTCGGCGATCGACTGCTCGACCGACTTCGTCCGCCATATGCCGACTCCGGGCATGGTGTCTCCTCAATGCGAGTTGTGCTCGCGCAGTGTGCATCCGGCTGCCGGGAACTCCCGCTTGTGGCGGTCGGCCGGGGTGCGCGGGATCGGTGTCCGCGGGCTGCGCCCCGGCCTGTCAGGTGAGTGCCGGCAGTGCCCGCCATGCAAGCAGTGTGATGTGGCACACGCCAGATGAAGACGCGAAATCCGGGTCAGGACGCAAAGATCGTCGTATTGACCGGCTTCGTGTGGAAATTTCTTGCGCGCAGAGTCGTGACGACGCTCGCCGGGTGCCGTTGGTGCGTCGTCACCGATGCCACGAGCCGAGCACGATCATCGTCTTCGTCCCGGTCGCCTTGCCGCCCCGACGTAGATGGTTGATGACCTGCTGCAGGTGGCTGTGGTCGCGGGCGCGCACCTTCACCAGCATGTCGGGGTCGCCGGCGATCGTGTAGACGGCCTCCACCTCGGGTATCTCCGTCATCGCCTGCATCATCTCCTCGGGTTGCGACGTGCCCACGTAGCGCACCTCGGTGAAGGCGTGCACCGGCCAGCCGAGTGTCGTCTGGTCGATCGTGGCGGTGAATCCGGTGATCACCTGCTGGGCACGTAACCGATCGACTCGGCGCTTGGTCGCTGCGACGGACAGATTGACCCGGCCGGCCAGCTCCGAGAAGGTGGCGCGGCCGTCCTCGGACAGCAAGGCCAGCAGGGCCAGATCAACATCATCGAGATCGACCATGCGCAACAATTTATCGAAAGCGCTCTCCCGGTGATAAAGGTTTGCGTCACGCGGGTCAGTTCGCGCCAAGTCCTTGCGGCCGCATTTCGGTCGGTCATAGCGTCGGGCGCCATGACCACAACCTTCGCAGCATCCGACTTGACCGCCGAACTCCACCAACGCGATTTCGAACAGCTCGTCATCTGCCGAGATCCCGAGGTGGGACTGGAATCGGTTATCGCCGTACATGATACGACGCTTGGGCCATCGCTGGGCGGTGTGCGGATGCGTCGCTATCCGTCTCGGGCGGCCGCGGTGGCGGATGCGATGGATCTCGCCCAGGCGATGACCTACAAGGCCGCGCTCGCCGGAGTGCCGCTCGGCGGCGGCAAGAGTGTGATCAACGCCGATTCGCGCGTGGCCAACCGTGACGAGGTCTTGATCGCTCACGCCAAATATGTTGCGGCATTGAATGGTCGCTATATCCCGGCACTCGACATGGGCACGTCGGTGCGCGATCTGGAGCTGATCGGACGTCACGTCCCGGTGGTGTGCGCGCAGCGCGGCGACCCGTCCTACTTCACCGCGCGTGGCGTGGTGCGCAGCATCGAGGTCGCGCTGGAGGCCTGTGGTCGATCCGTCGCGGGCAGTCGCGTGGCGATCCAGGGGCTGGGGAATGTCGGTCTGCACGTCGCCCGGATGCTGTGTGCTGCCGAAGTGGAGGTGCTCGCCGCCGACATCGATCCGGTACGGGTGCACGACGCGGTCGACGAACTCGGGGTCACCGCCACGGATTTGGCCGACATTCTGTTTGCCGACGCCGATGTGCTGGCACCATGCGCCGCCGGCGGGGTCATCGACGAGCATGCGGTCCCCCGGTTGCGGGCTTCGGCACTCGTCGGTGCCGCCAACAACATGCTCACGACCCCGGCGCTCGCCCGCGATCTGCGCGAGCGTGGCATCGTGCACGTCCCCGACTTCGTCGCCAACGCCGGTGGGCTCATCGCGGTAGAAGCCGAACTCCGCGACGACGAGAGCGGCCTCGCCGACCGCGTCGATGCCATCGCGGACACGGCCCGCGACATGGTGAACCGTTCGGAGCGAAACGGTGTCGACGTGGTGAGCGCGGCGCTGTCGATGGCCACCGAGATCATCGAGGGCAATCGCAAGTATCGGCCGTGGTTCCGCGCGTAGTGTCACAGCGGTGACCGAACCGCTGCTGGTGGATGTGCGTGACGGTGCCGCACTGGTGACTCTCGATCGGCCGCAGGCGCGCAACGCGCTCAGCCCGGATCTGGCCGATGGCCTGAGCGCGGCACTGCGCCGACTCGACGCGGACGACGCGTTCGGGCGATCGTGCTCACCGGTGCCGACCCGGCATTCTGCGCGGGACTCGACCTCAAGAGCCTGGCCGCCGACGGACCCGCCTACCTCGAGGCCATCCGCGAGTCGAACTGCATCCGGCTGGTTGGTGAGCTCGCCACACCCGTGGTGGGTGCGGTAAATGGTGCGGCATTCACCGGGGGTTTCGAGCTCGCGCTCGGCTGCGACTTCCTGGTCGCCAGTGATCGAGCGATCTTCGCCGACACCCATGCCCGCGTCGGGGTGCTGCCCGGTGGCGGGATGACCGTTCGGCTGCCGGACCGTGTCGGGCCAGGCTGGGCGCGGCGGATGTCGTTCACCGGGGAAGTGGTGGATGCGGCCCTGGCATTGCGCATCGGCCTGGTGACCGAGGTCGTCGCACACGAGGATCTGCTGGGACGCGCATGGGACCTCGCACGGCGGATCGCTGATGCCGACGGTGAGATGATGCGGTCGGTCAAGCGGATCTACGACGCGGGCTGGGATGCGACAACCGGGGCGGCCCTCGATGTGGAAGGGGAGTTGGCAGCGGCGGCGGCGCCGGAGTGGTCGGCGCTGGAAGCGAATCGACAACAGGTCATGGCACGCAACCGGGCGCAGTTGTGAGTGTTGGGGCGGCCGCCTATCGCTCTCCGCAAGCGCCTACTCCTCGCGCCCGTGGACGTGTCCTGCGTCACCGATGAAGCTCAAGTTGAGTGAAATAGACTCAAGTTTGTTGGCGTTACACCTCTCGTATGGCTCATACTTGAGCCTGTTGGACTAAAGAGAGAAAGGTACACGCCCGTGGACAGCTTCAACCCGACCACCAAGACGCAGCAGGCCCTGAGCGCTGCTGTGCAGGCGGCGGCCTCTGCTGGTAATTCCGACGTGCGCCCGGCCCACATCCTGGTGGCCCTGCTCGATCAGTCCGACGGCATCGCCGCGCCGCTGCTCAAGGCGGTCGGGGTGGACCCGTCGACGGTTCGTTCGCAGGCTCAGGCACTGGTGAACCGAGCGCCGACGGTGTCCAGCGCGAGCGCGCAGCCGCAGCTCTCCCGCGAGTCGATCGCGGCAATCAGTGCAGCTCAGCAGCTCGCCGGTGAGCTCGACGACGAGTACGTGTCGACCGAGCACATCCTGGTCGGGCTGGCCACCGGAGACTCGGAGGTCGCCAAGCTGCTGGCCAACGCCGGCGCGACCCCGCAGACCCTGCGGGATGCGTTCGTCTCGGTGCGCGGTAGTGCCCGCGTGACCAGCGAGGACCCGGAGTCGACATATCAGGCGTTGGAGAAGTACTCCACCGACCTGACCGCGGCCGCCCGTGAGGGCAAACTCGACCCGGTCATCGGACGTGACACCGAGATCCGCCGCGTGGTGCAGGTACTGAGCCGCCGCACCAAGAACAATCCGGTGCTCATCGGTGAACCCGGCGTCGGCAAGACGGCCATCGTCGAGGGGCTGGCGCAGCGCATCATCGCCGGCGACGTCCCTGAATCGCTCCGCAACAAGACGGTCATTTCCCTGGACATGGGTTCGATGGTGGCCGGTGCCAAGTACCGCGGTGAGTTCGAGGAACGCCTCAAGGCGGTGCTCGACGAGATCAAGGGATCGGCCGGTCAGGTCATCACCTTCATCGACGAGCTGCACACCATCGTCGGCGCCGGTGCGACCGGCGACTCCGCGATGGACGCCGGAAACATGATCAAGCCGATGCTCGCCCGCGGCGAGCTGCGGTTGGTCGGCGCGACGACGTTGGAAGAGTATCGCCAGCACATCGAGAAGGACGCCGCGCTCGAACGCCGCTTCCAGCAGGTCTACGTCGGCGAGCCCTCGGTGGAGGACACCATCGGAATCCTGCGCGGACTCAAGGATCGTTACGAGGTGCACCACGGTGTGCGCATCACCGACTCCGCGCTGGTGTCGGCGGCGACGCTGTCCGATCGCTACATCACCTCGCGCTTCCTGCCGGACAAGGCCATCGACCTGGTCGACGAGGCCGCGTCGCGCCTGCGGATGGAGATCGATTCGCGTCCGGTCGAGATCGACGAGGTCGAGCGCATCGTGCGCCGGCTCGAGGTCGAGGAGGTCGCCCTGCAGAAGGAGACCGACGAGGCCTCGAAGGAGCGCCTGGAGAAGCTGCGCGGCGAACTCGCCGACCAGAAGGAGAAGCTCAACGAACTCTCGGCTCGCTGGCAGTCGGAGAAGACCGCCATCGATGCTGTGCGCGACGTCAAGGAGGAGCTGGAACGGCTTCGCGGAGAAGCGGATCGCGCCGAGCGCGAAAGCGATCTCGGCCGTGCCGCCGAACTGCGCTACGGCCGGATCCCGGGCCTCGAAAAGGAACTGGCGGCCGCGCTGGAGAAGACCGGCACCGACCCCGGCCAGGACGTGATGCTGCAGGAGGAGGTCGGACCCGACGATGTGGCGCAGGTCGTGTCGTCGTGGACCGGAATCCCCGCCGGCCGCATGCTGGAAGGTGAGACCGCCAAGCTGCTGCGCATGGAAGATGAACTCGGACAACGGGTCATCGGCCAGAAGGACGCCGTGCAGGCGGTGTCGGATGCGGTCCGTCGCGCCCGCGCCGGGGTGGCCGATCCGAATCGTCCGCTGGGCTCGTTCATGTTCCTCGGCCCCACCGGTGTCGGTAAGACCGAGCTGGCCAAGGCCCTGGCCGAGTTCCTGTTCGACGACGAACGTGCGATGGTCCGCATCGACATGAGCGAGTACGGAGAAAAGCACAGCGTCGCACGGCTCGTCGGCGCGCCTCCCGGCTATGTCGGGTATGAGGCGGGCGGTCAGCTGACCGAGGCGGTGCGGCGTCGGCCGTACACGGTGGTGCTGTTCGACGAGATCGAGAAAGCGCACCCGGACGTGTTCGACGTGCTGCTGCAGGTGCTCGACGAGGGTCGCCTCACCGACGGTCAGGGCCGCACGGTGGACTTCCGCAACACCATCCTCATCCTCACGTCCAACCTGGGCGCGGGTGGCGACAAGGACCAGGTGATGATGGCCGTGCGCAGTCGGTTCAAGCCGGAGTTCATCAACCGTCTCGACGATGTGATCGTCTTCGACGCGTTGAGCCCGGAGGAGCTGGTGTCCATCGTCGACATCCAGCTCGCCCAGCTGGGCAAGCGCCTGGCGCAGCGTCGCCTGGAGCTGTCGGTCACCCCGAAGGCCAAGGAGTGGCTGGCCGAGCGTGGCTTCGATCCGCTCTACGGTGCCCGTCCGCTACGGCGGCTGGTGCAGCAGGCGATCGGCGACCAGCTCGCGAAGGCGTTGCTGGCCGGCGACATTCACGACGGCGACGTGGTGCCGGTGAATGTGGGTGCCGACGGGGAGTCGTTGGTGCTCGGCTGAGCCGGCAGAGTCGCAACTGACTGAAATCGGCTCCCTCAGGTCGGACCGAGGGGATATCCCCTCGGAGCCGTCCGAGGGGGCCGATTTCAGTCACGGGCGGATTCTTGCGTTACGGGTTTCGATACGCGCCGGGCTCGCAAGCTCGCTCGGCGCTACTCCAACCCGCGGGGGTGGGGTCTGGCCGCTGCGAAACCCGCCACGGCGATGAGGCCCCCAACTCGGTGGTCGAGTAGTCGCGAGCGGCAGCGAGTGACGTATCGAGACCGGCCTCAGCTACCGATCTCGGCCGCGGCCCGATACAACCACGAGACGACCAGCGCACCCGGATCGACCACGCCGCGGGCATTCTCGCCCACATAGCTGGCCCGTCCCTTGGCGGCGGTGGTGTCGCGGGTGGATTCGGCGCCGTCCTCGGCTGCCTGCGCGACCTCATCGAGCGCCGCGCCATCGTTCAACGCGCCGGCTGCCGGGGCCAACGCGTCGACCATCGTGTTGTCGCCGACCTCGGCACCACCGAGGTCCTTGATCTCGGCGAGCGCTGCGCCCGTGCCGTCGCGCAGGGCCGCAGCGAAGTCATCGGATTCCGCGAACGCGGAGGCGAGCTGACGGAACAGCACCCCGAACACCGCACCCGAGGTACCGCCGGCGCGCACCAGGAACGAGGTGCTGATCGCCGTCAACACCTCGGCATCCGTCCCGCGAAGCGGCGCCTCGAAATGGCCGAGCGCCGCATCCATGTTGGCACCGAAGTCACCGTCGCCGGCCTGCTGATCCAGCACGGTCAGGTCGTCGATCGAATCGCGAACGCGGGTGACAAAGGTCGTCAGCCACGCCGACTCGCCGCCCTCGGAGGCGGCGTCGTCGGGTTCGGCGAACTCGACATCGCTCACCTCCGCCGGACCGCGGCCGATGTGTGACGGCCACGCCGGTGCCTCGGTGTCGGCGTCGAACAGGTTTAGGATCTCGTCGTCGTGACGGACGAGGGTGATCGAGAAGCCGGTCATGTCCAGTGCGGTGACATAGGTGCCGACCATCGAGCGATCGACCGTGACGCCGCGCTGCGACAGATCGGCGACCACCTCCCCGAACACCAGCGACAGCTCGAGCGGGTGAGCTGAGCCCAGGCCGTTCACCAGGCAGATCACCTGCTCGCCCGCGCTGAGCCCCAGTGATTCCACGATGCGATCGAGCATGCGGTGAACCAACTCCCGTGCCCCGACCTGCTGGGTCCGCGCCTCACCGGCCTCACCGTGGATGCCGACACCGAACTCCATCTGGCCTGGTTCGAGGTCGAAGGTCGCCGACTGCGCTCCGGGGATGGTGCAGGCGCGGTAGGCAACCGCGAAGCTGCGGGCGTTGTCGGCGGTCCGGCGGCCGAGTTCGGCGACTGTTGCGAGGTCGTCCCCGCGGGCGGCCGCTGCGCCACAGATCTTTTCGACGACGATGGTCGCCCCGGTCCCGCGGCGACCGGGACCGGAGTCGGACTCGGTTGCGGCGTCGTCGTCGACGAGGACGTGATCGGTGGCGACTTCCTCGCGGAGCAGGTGACGGGCGATCCGGAAGTTCATCACGTCGCCGGTGTAGTTCTTCACCACGTGCAACACGCCCTGCCCGCGGTCGGCCCACCGGGTGGCGCCGACGATCTGCAGTGCGTTCGGTGATGTGAACACCAGGCCTGGGCAGGCGGCGTCGAGCAGGCCCGCGCCGATCAGCCCGGCGTGCATCGGTTCGTGGCCCGACCCGCCGCCGGAGATCACCGCGACACCGGAGCCTGGAGCCTCGCGACGGTGCAGGAAACCGGGGTCGGGCCGCCAGGCGATGCGCGGGTTGGCGGCGAGAAAGCCGCGCAGTGCGTCGGTGATGAAGGTGTCGGGGGAGTTGAGGACGTACTGGTGTGCGGTCACGACTCCACCCTAGGCAGCGTGACCCGGCTCCAAGTGGGTGCGAAGTCTGCGCATGCCGTCGCGGATGCGGGATTTGACGGCCGGCAACCCGATGCCCAGCCGGTCGGCGACCTCGCGATAGGTCAGACCCTGAAAGTAGGCCAGCTCCACCGATTCTCTCTGCAGGTTGGTCAGCGCGTCCATGCCGTCTCGGACTTCCCGGCGTCGGGCGCGGATCTCCACGGCATCGGATACCTCGTCGACCTCGGGGCGTAGCGAGGCCAGCCCGTATTCGGTGGTGCGCCGATGCGATGCCGTCTCCGACCGCACGCGGTCCACTGCGCGGCGATGCGCCATGGTGATCAGCCACGACAACGCCGATCCCGCGGCGGGATCGAACGCCGACGCCGACCGCCACACCTGCAGATAGACCTCCTGAGTGGTCTCCTCGCTGTATCCGGGGTCGCGCAGCACACGCTGGACCATTCCGAAGACCCGCTCGCACGTGCTGTCGTAGAGGGCGGCGAACGCGTCATGGTCGCCGCCACCGACACGTCGGAGCAGGTCGGTGAGGTCAGCATCCGGACCGGCCGCCGCGCGTACCGCGGTGGCGGGCGAAACGTCGAGAACCGTCATGGATGAACCTGTCGCGTCATGAATGCTGCAGTCGATACGAAAACGCTATCGACGACCCGGGTGCACACTCGCGCTCGGCAGACCATCTGCGATGCATTTGCAACTCGGATAACGGAAAGGTAACGGCGGTTCATCCGTTGGCCAGCCGTCGATCGAGGTTGATGGCCGCACTGATCAGCGACAGGTGAGTGAAGGCCTGCGGCAGGTTGCCCAGCTGTTCGCCGGTCAACCCGATCTGCTCGGCGTAGAGGCCCAGATGATTGGCGTGGGTGAACATCTTCTCCATCGCCAGCCGGGCGTCGGCGAGACGGCCCGAGCGTGTCAAAGCCTCGACGTACCAAAACGAGCACAGCGAGAAGGTGCCCTCGCCGCCGTCGAGGCCGTCGTGGCCGTCGGTGGTGTCGTAGCGGAACACCAGCGAGTCGCTGACGAGTTCGTCTTCGATGGCCCGAAGCGTGCTCTGGAAACGGTCGTCGGTGGGCGCCAACAGTTTCACGGCCGGAATCAGGAGCAGCGAGGCGTCCAGGCGGTCGGCGTCGAGGGTCTGCACGAAGGCGCCCAGCTTCTCGTTCCAGCCGCGTTCCATGATCTGGGTGAAGATCTCGTCGCGGGCCGTCATCCAGCCGGCGATGTCGCCGGGCAGGCCGCGCTGGCGACTCATCCGGATCATCCGCTCCAGCCCTACCCAGCACATCAGCCGCGAGTACACATGATGGCGCGGTTCGGTGCGGACCTCCCAGATGCTCTGATCCGGTGCGTCCCAGTTGTCGACCAGCCAGGCCGCTACGTCGCAGAGCTGAGTCCACGACTGATACGAGATGCCCGGTCCGTACTTGTTGAACAGATACACCGAGTCGATGAGCTCGCCATAGATGTCGAGTTGGCGTTGCTGGGCGGCGGCGTTGCCGATCACCACCGGCGACGAGCCGCGATAGCCCTCCCAGTCCAACCGTGTCTCCTCCGGCGGGGGATCGCCGTCGAGGGTGTACATCAGGCGTAGCGGACCCGTCAGGTCGTCCTCGCCGTCGGCGAAGCGGCACGTCAGCCACTGCATGAACGCGGCGGCCTCGTCGGTGAACCCGAGTCGCAGCAAGGCGTACAGGGTGAACGCGGTGTCGCGGATCCAGACATAGCGGTAGTCCCAGTTGCGTTCCCCACCGATGCTCTCGGGCAATCCCGCGGTGACCGCGGACACCACCGCGCCGCTCGGTTCGTGGGTGAGCAACTTCAAGGTCAGGGCCGAGCGATGCACCATCTCGCGCCACCGCCCGGTGTAGGTCGACTGCGAGATCCAGTTTTGCCAGAAGGTAACCGTCTCGGCAACGACCTCGGGGCGACGGTCATGCGTGAAGCAGTCATCGGCGATGGATTCGGGGGCCGCGACGGTGGTCATCGATTCGCCGGTGCGGAGACTGAACACGCCTTCGAGGTCGCGGTCGTCGATGGCGTGCCACTGGGCGTCGGAGGCGATGTGCAAGCGTGTTTCAGCGGTCTCGAACGTCGCGCGGCCGTCATCGCCGACCTCGACGGTGTGGTCGGCTCGCCCGTAGTCGAATCGCGGCGCGATGCGCATTCGGAATCTCACCTCGCCGCGGACACACACCACTCGCCGCACGATGCGGGTGCGGTGCTCGGGATCGTGTGGTCGCGCGATCGGCATGAGGTCCTGGACCTCGGCTACACCGTCGTCGCTCATGAAGCGGGTCACCAGGACGTTGGAGTCGGGCAGATAGAACTGCCGGGTCGTCACATCCCCATCGATCTGCTCTATCGTCCACGCGCCGCCACGCTCGGCGTCGAGCAGCGAACCGAACACGCTCGGGGAGTAGAAACGCGGGCAGCAGAACCAGTCGATGCGTCCGTCGACCCCGACCACCGCCGCGGTGCGTAGATCGCCGATGACGCCGTGGTCGGCGATCGGGAGATACGCGGGCGTGGGGGAGGACGTGGTGGTGGCGCCGTCGCAGCGGGTGGACATATCCGCACCGTAGGCAGGCTCGCGCCCGCGGCCGCCGTCGGCCGCATACGGTCACAGAGTCGTGATCCGATGCCACGATTCGATATCGATGGGTCGTCGGGCCGCGGGCGCTTGACCCTGACACCGTGTGAGGCAGGAGTGTGATCGTGTCATGTTCACCATCGGAGATTTCGCCACGATGGGTCGGGTGTCGGTGCGGATGTTGCGGCACTACGACTCGATCGGGCTCCTGCAACCGGCACGCGTCGACGAGTACACGGGCTACCGGTACTACGAGGCCGATCAGCTGCGTCGACTCAACCGGCTCGTCGCGCTGAAGGATCTCGGGTTCACCTTGTCCGAGGTGACCCGGATCATCGACGCCGACGTCGACACCGCCGAGCTGCGCGGCATGCTGACTCTGCGGCAATCGCAGGTGGCCGCCCAGATCGAGGCCGACACCGACCG
The DNA here is from genome assembly GCF_044543825.1 of Gordonia sp. NPDC062954. Taxonomy (NCBI): domain Bacteria; kingdom Bacillati; phylum Actinomycetota; class Actinomycetes; order Mycobacteriales; family Gordoniaceae; genus Gordonia; species Gordonia sp. NPDC062954. Next base: position 112,697 of record NZ_JBITWL010000006.1, read on the forward strand.
GCTCCGGCGCATCGAGGCGAGACTTCGGATGATCGAAAGGGAAGGCACCATGAGCACCACCTCTGTCACTGTGAAATCCGTCGAGGCACTCCGGATCGCGTCGATCAGCGGAGTCGCCGAGAGCACCGACTCCGCCGATGTCGCGCCCGTCATCCAACCGCTGTTCGGTCAATTGTTCGCCGCACTCGGGCCGGCCGGTGTGGAACCCGCGGGTCCGATCGTCGCGACCTATGCACCCACGGCAGACGGCAAATTGTCCGTCAGCGCGGCATGCACCGTCGCCGACGGGGTGACCGTCGACGGTCTCGTGATCTCCACCCTGCCGGCGCAGGAGCAGGTTGCTTCGTATGTGCACCACGGCGAGATGGCCAACATCGGTGAGGGTTATCAGATCCTGGCCACCTGGATCGACGACAACGGCTACATCACCGACGGCACCGCACGTGAGGTGTACCTGCTCAGTCATCCCGAGCCCGAGGAGAAGTGGCAGACCGAACTGCAGATGCCGATCACCGCGTCGGCCTGAGGCGTCGGGGCCGGGCCCGCTGGTATCCCGCGCCGGACTCTAGTGCGAAAAGCGCGGCAAGTTGTCCTCCACCCAGTCGCGAAGTGCGTCAAGCGGCACCGAGGCGTCGGCGCCCAGGTCGGTCAGTGCGTACTCCACGTGTAGCGGCACCGCCGGATACACGGTGCGCGTCAGGATGCCGTGCTCTTCGAGTCGGCGCAGCGTGGCGGTGAGCACCTTCGGGCTGATGCCGTCGAGTCGCGTGCGGAGCTCACCGAAACGCATCGGGCCCGACCGCAGGGCACCGATGATGAGGGCGCTCCATTTGTCGGCGAGGAGGTCGAGCATCCCTCGGCAGGGGCATGTGGCCGAGTAGGCGTCACCGCGGTGTTGAGCTGTGCTCATTTATCCTCCTGACGTGCATAGGTTCCCGAAGGATACCAATATCCCTTGCGGGTAACCAGGGTCCTCTGGATACTGTCAGCGCCATGCCGACAACCACATCTGCCATCGCCGCCACCGCACCCGGTCCGATCGACGCCGACACGTCGTTCGTCACGCTCGACGTCGTCGTGGACGACCCCGGCCCACATGATCTGCTCGTGGAGGTTCGGGCCGTCTCGGTCAACCCGGTCGACGTCAAGGTCCGCGCCTCGTTCGATCCCGCCGACGGACCGAAGGTGCTCGGCTTCGACGCGGCCGGTGTCGTGGTCGGGGTCGGATCGGCAGTCACCCGCTTCGCTGTGGGTGACGAGGTCTACTACGCGGGTGTCATCAACCGTCCGGGTAGCAACGCCGCTGTCCAGCTGGTTGACGAGCGCATCGTGGGGCACAAGCCGGCATCACTGAGCTTCGGTGATGCGGCGGCTTTGCCGCTCACGTCGCTGACCGCGTGGGAGGTGCTGTTCGACAAGTTGCGGCTCGAGGAGTCCTCCGCTGGAACACTTCTGGTGGTCGCCGGGGCAGGTGGCGTGGGTTCGATGGTCACGCAGTTGGCGCGGAAGCTGACGGGAGTGACCGCGATCGCAACCGCGTCGCGGCCCGGCTCGGCCGACTGGGTACGGGATCTGGGGGCACACCACGTGGTGGCTCCGCGAGAGATGCGCGATCAGGTTGGCGCCTTGGCGCCGGAAGGGGTCGACTACGTGTTCTCACCCCACTCCCGCGGCAACGTGGAGACCTACGCCGAGATCATGGGCGTGCACGGTCAGGTGGTGGCCATCGACGAACCGGAGGGACTCGACACGTTGCCGCTGAAGAGCAAGAGTCAGAGCTGGCACTGGGAGCTCATGTTCAGCAAACCGCTTTATCTTCCGTCCGACGACAGTCAGCATCGAATACTCGATGAGGTGGCGCGGTTTGTCGACGACGGCACGATCCGCAGCACGGTGAATCAGGTCTTCGAGGGATTCACCGTCGAGAATCTCCGCGAGGCGCACCGCATCTCCGAGAGCGGCGGAGCCATCGGGAAAACCGTCGTCATCCGTTGACCATCGGACGTGTCGGTGCACGGCGGTACGGTGCGGTTGATCACCGAACCCGAGGAGTGCCATGTCGTTCGTGACCACCGGAGCCGATGGCGCGACGCGCTGCGGCTGGGCCGCTGTCGAGCCGGAGACGACGTATCACGACGAGGAATGGGGATTCCCGCTCGAGGGCGACGATGCGTTCTTCGAGCGGGTCGCCCTCGAAGGGTTCCAGTCCGGCTTGAGTTGGCGCACCATCCTCACCAAGCGGGAGAACTTCCGGGCCGCGTTCGTCGGATTCTCCATCGAGAAGGTCGCCCGTTTCACCGACTCCGATGTCGACCGGCTCCTCGGCGATGCGGGCATCATCCGTCACCGTGGCAAGATCGAGGCGACCATCAACAACGCCCGCCGCGCGGAGGAGCTCATCGAGAAGGAGGGCTCACTACCGGGTTTTTTCTGGCGCTTCGAGGCGGAGGCGGAGGCGGAGCCACAGTCGCAGACCACGTCGGTGGAGTCGGTTGCGCTGTCCAAGGACCTCAAGAAGCGAGGCTGGAAATTCGTCGGACCCACCACGATGTTCGCGTTGCTGCAGGCCAGCGGGATCGTCAACGACCACGCGGTGCAGTGTGTGACGCGCGAGCGGGTCGCGGCCGCGCGGGCAGCGGCACGTCCTGCGGGTCCAATCGGCTGACGCCGGTCGGCTGGGGTCGCGCGGGCCGTCGACGACCTGCGGGAACGGAATCGACCTGCGGGAACGGTGTCGTCCCGCGTGGACCGAGAGAACCCGCGTCATCGCCATCGAAATGGGCGACTGACCAGCGTCGATCGCGTAACACAAATGTCATCTCGCACAGATTGTTGACAATCCGACAACGTGTCATCATTCCAGCATGAAACCGGTAGAGGTAACGGGTGTCCCCCAGCATCAGGTGGGCATTGGGATGGTGTGCCCGTTCGATATGGCGCTCGACCGGGAGCTGTGGCGGTGGATGCCCGACTCGGCGTCGATCTACTTCACGCGCACGGGCTTCATCGATGCCCCGGTGGATGTCGACCTGTGCCGCGACCTCAACAACCACGCAGACATCACCACCGCTGTCCGCAGCATCACTGCGGTCGGCCCGCGCGTGGTCGGATACGCCTGTGCATCAGGAAGTTTCGTCTACGGAATGACCGGGGCCAAGGAGCTGTCGCACTGCATGGTGGCCGCCGGAGCGAAGGCCGCGGTGACCACCTCGGAGGCGCTGGTGCGGGCGCTTGACGCCATGGACCTCGGCCGCATCGCAGTGGCAACCCCGTACACATCAGCGCTGACCGGCCTGCTGTGTGACTTCATCGGCGAGGCCGGCCGAACGGTGGTGTCACAGGCAGGATTGGGCCGTGACCATGAGATCTGGACGATTCCGTATGCGGTGACCTGCGACCTGATCCGGCAGGCCGACCATCCCGACGCCGATGCCATCTTCGTGTCCTGCACCAATCTCTGGACCTACGAGATCCTCGGCCTGATGGAGGCCGAACTCGGCAAGCCGGTGCTGTCGGCCAATCAGGTCACCGCGTGGGCCACCCTGTCCGAAGCGGGCCTGGTGGCCGAGTCGTTGTCCGCCGACGATGGGCAGTCGTTGTTCGCGCGCGTAGCCTGACATCCATGTCCGATGCACCGTTCGGCGAGGCCGCCGACGCCAAGTACGTCCTGCTGACCACGTTCCGCAAGGACGGCACGCCGAAACCCACGCCCATCTGGGCGGCGATGGATGGCGATCGCATGGTGATGTGGACGGAGGCCGAGTCGTGGAAGGTCAAGCGCATCCGCCGCGACGGCAGGGTCGTCGTGCAGGCGTGCGACGCCCGCGGCAAGACCACCCGTGGCGCCGCGGTCGACGGCACCGCCGAGATCCTCGACCCGGCAGCCACCGAACACGTCCGCGACCTCATCAAGGGTAAGTACGGCCTGCTGGGCAAGGTGTTGGTCACGGCGTCGACGTGGCGGCGCGGCAAGGCAGGCACCGTGGGCATCGCGATCACACCTTCGGTGACATGACGTCGGGCGCAATGATCGAGTGACTTCCGTTTCCGTTGGTGTGTTGGCAGGCAACGTATTTCGATCTGATTGAGGCATCTCTGTCGGCAATCGATGTGCGCCATCGGGATTCGTTAGGCTACACTGGGCTGCGGTGTGCCGGGAAGCCTGGTCGGCCACGAGGTGATGTCACTGTCGTGACACCCACGTGCAAGTTGTCGACGATGAAAGGCCAAGGACACCACATGTGGGTACATCATTGCTCGGTGAGCGCAAGGGATCATGATCGTGTGGCGAACGATGTGTCGCCATGACCGGGCGGGGATCGGCGGAAACCGTTGATACGCAGCACCGTCAGACGCCGACGGGACGGCTCGCCGATGTGCTGCGGCGGGACACCGTCGGCGGATTCCTGCTCCTGGGTGCGGCGCTACTGGCGCTCGTATGGGCGAACTCGCCCTGGAGTGACGGGTACGAGACCCTCGGAGACACCCAGGTCGGTGCCGACGTCGTCGGTCTGCATCTCGACCTGAGCCTCACGGCGTGGGCTGCCGACGGCTTGCTCGCGATCTTCTTCTTCGTCGTCGGACTCGAACTCAAACGGGAATTCGTGGCCGGCGATCTCCGTGACCCGCGCCGCGCGGCCCTGCCGGTTGCCGCGGCACTGGGCGGCATGATCGTCCCCGCAGCACTGTTCATCGCCGTGACCTACCGTCAGGGTGCCGACGCGATGCAGGGCTGGGCCATACCGGCGGCCACCGACATCGCCTTCGCCATCGCGATTCTCGCAGTGGTCGCAACACATCTGCCGGTCGCGCTACGGACGTTTCTACTCACACTCGCCGTCGTCGATGACCTGCTTGCCATCACCATTATCGCGGTGTTCTACAGCGACAGCATCGACCTGACCTTCCTGGGTCTGGCAGTGATTCCGTTGGTGCTGTTCGCGATTCTCGTGCAGCGGCGCATCACATCCTGGTGGCTCCTGGTGCCGCTGGCCGGGCTCACCTGGACCTTCGTGCACGAGTCGGGAGTGCACGCGACGGTTGCCGGAGTGCTACTCGGGTTCACCGTGCCGGTGTTGCGTGCCGGCACAACCGGTGATCGCGACGACGGCCCGGGGCTGGCCGAACGTTTCGAGCACACGATCCGACCGCTCTCCTCGGGCGTGGCCGTTCCGGTGTTCGCGTTCTTCGCTGCGGGGGTGGCCTTTGGCGGGGTCGGCGGTCTCGTCTCGGCACTGCAAGAGCCGGTGGCGATGGGGATCGTCGCAGGACTGGTGATCGGAAAGGTGGTGGGGATCTTCGGGACCACCTGGCTGGTGGCGTCGGTGACCCCGGCATCGCTGGACTCCAGTCTCAAGTGGGTCGATGTGATCGGGGCGGCCATGCTGGCCGGCATCGGATTCACCGTGTCGTTGTTGATCGGTGAACTCGCCTTCGCCGGCGACCCTGACCGACAGGAGTACGTCAAAGTGGGCGTGCTGTTCGGTTCGGTGGTGTCGGCGACGCTGGCAACAGTGGTCCTACGGTCTCGGAACCGTCACTATCGCCGACAGCACGAACACGAGGTGCGTGATCGGTCCGTACTGCCTGTCGAGTAGCGGGCAGCGTGGGGACGTTGTCGAGATCGGTTGCGGTGGTTGGTGGCGGCGGGCTCGCGGGCTCGCTCGCCGCTACTCAACCAGCGGGGGATGCACTCCCGCCGACGCTACTCGGGATTCGGGAACGGTGCCGCCGAACAGCGCCCCCAAGCCGTCGACGGACAGTTGTAGGCCGACTAAACGTGTTGCCTGCCAAGTGGTCACCTGATTCGCAGTGAGTACGGGTTTGCCGACCTCGCGTTCGAGATCGGCGATCCAGCCGATGGTGTGCAGCGCGGTGTCGGGAACCAACACCGCCTCGGTGTAGGCCGAGTCGGCCGCGCGGACCATCTCGAACAGGTTGTCGCCGTCCAGGATTCCCGCTTCGGTCGCGGTGTGTACGTCGTGGGCCGACGAGGACACCACCGAGATGCCTGCGCCGGCGAGGAAGGTCGTGAAACCGTCGGCGACCGGAGCGGGATACGTGGCGGCAACCGACACCGACGTCACACCGAGCTCGCGGCAGGCAGCGGCGAATGCCAGGGACGTCGAAGACACCGGCAGACCCACCTGGTCGGCCACCCGGGCGACCTGTTCATGTGCGCCCTCCCAGCCGTATAGGAAGCTGCCGGACGTGCAGGCCCAGATCAGGGCGCCCGGCTCATGGCGCATGGCGCGCTGGGCTCCCTCGCGCAGCGGGGTATCGGTTCCCACGGCGCGCATGGCCTCCACCGTGTGATCGTCGGATTCGATCTCGGTGATGACCACCGGCAGCCGGATCGCGCCGTCGAGGCCGGTCTCGGCGAGCGGGTAGTCGTCTTCGGCGGCATGACCTGGATAGAGCAATGCGACGGTTGGCGTTCTGGTTGTCACTCACAGACCTCCCGGGTAGATTGTCAACAATCTACCAAGAACCGCACGATCTGCTGAAGGAACCGATGGACACAACCGCACGCTGGTGCACCGCCACCGAGCTCGGGGCGGGGTACCGGTCGGGGGCACTCTCCCCGGTCGCCGTGACCGAAGAACTACTCGCGACCATCGACGACGAGAACCCTGTCATCAACGCATTCTGCCTGGTCGACTCCGACGCGGCGATGCGCGACGCCCGCGAGTCCGCCCGACGACACGCGGACGGCATTCCCGTGGGTCCGCTCGATGGCGTGCCGGTGAGCATCAAGGATCTCTTCCTGACAGCGGGCTGGCCCACCCTGCGGGGATCCGAACTGATTCAACCCGAGGATGACGCCTGGACCGTCGATGCTCCGGTGGTGGCACGCCTGCGTGAGGCGGGCGCGGTGCTGCTGGGCAAGGTCACCACGCCGGAGTTCGGCTGGAAGGGCGTCACCGACAGCCCGCGGTGCGGTGTCACCCGCAACCCGTGGAACTCCGACCGCACCTCTGGTGGCTCGAGTGGCGGCAGTGCGGCGGCGGTGGCGGCCGGTCTCGGTCCGCTGTCGGTCGGCACCGATGGCGGCGGATCGATCCGCATTCCCGCATCCTTCTGCGGGATCGTCGGTTTCAAACCGACCTTTGGTCGTGTCCCGCTGTATCCGGCGAGTCCCTTCGGGACTCTGGCACATGCCGGCCCGATGACGCGCACGGTCGCCGACTGCGCGACGATGCTCGACGTGCTGAGTGGATTCGATCCGCGCGATTGGTGGGCGATGCCGACACCGACCACGAGTTCGGCCGAGAAGCTCGCGCTCGCACCGGATCATCTGGACGGAGTCCGGATCGCCTACAGCCCCGATCTGGGTTTCGGAACCAACTCCCCAGTGGTGCAACGCAACACCGAGGTAGCCGTCGATGCATTGCGTGGGCTGGGTGCCTCGGTGACCGAGATCGACCTGAGCTGGTCGGACCCGGCATGGGCGTATCACATCCTGTGGTTCAGTGGCGCCGACGTGGTGGTGCGCGCGCTGGGCCCGGGCGCGCACGAGAAGATCGACCACGGTTTGGCTGCGGCATTGGCCCGTCACGCCGGTTTCTCGGCAACCGACTACCTCGATGCCACCGCCGTGCGGATGGCGCTCGGCGTCGAGATGGGTAACCTGCATCTCGACTACGACGTGCTCATCACACCCAGCACGCCGCGGGTAGCGTTCGAGGCCGGCGTCGACGTGCCGGCTGGATCTGACTCGCCGGACTGGACGTCGTGGACGCCCTATTCCTATCCGTTCAACCTGACCGGTCAACCGGCGATCACCGTGCCGAGCGGATTCGACGATGACGCGATTGCGCCGTTGCCGACCGGCCTGCAGATCGTCGGTGCCCGCCACGCCGACGACACGGTACTGCGGGTGGCGGCGGCATACGAGCGTATCGCGCCGTTCCGGACCCGGGAGGGCGCACGATGAGCGACCGCTACATCACGGTCACACTCGAACAGCGCGGTGTCACCGCGGTGGCGCGCTTGCTCGACGACGAGGCGCCGCGTACCGCGGCGGCCGTGTGGGATGCGCTTCCGTTGGGTGACCAGGTATATCACGGCAAATTCGCCCGCAACGAGATCTACACCCTGCTACCGGCCTTCGCGCCGGTCGAGCCGGGTCCGGAGAACACCACCGTGACCCCGATCCCCGGCGACCTGTGCTACTTCACCTTCGACGGCGTGCTCGACAACCCTGCTTACGGGTATGAACCCGGCGGTGCGCCGGGCGCACATCGTCTGCTGATCGATCTCGCGGTCTTCTACGGACGCAACAATCTGCTGATCAACGGGGACGTGGGCTGGGTGCCGGGCAACGTGTTCGGGACCATCACCGAGGGGCTCGACGCGTTCGCCGCGGCGTGCAACGACATCTGGATGGGCGGCGCGCGCGGCGAAACACTCTCGTATCGGCGTGCATGAGAGTAAACAACAAGGGGTAATGCAGATGAGTGGAACGCGGCAACGAGGATCCGGACGCAAACGGGTCCTGACCCCGCTCGTGCAGGAGTCGACGCCGGCGATCATCGCGCGCAAACTGCACGATGCCATCGCCAACGGCGACTTCGCGCCGGGGTCGCAATTGACCGAATCGGGGCTGGCCGCCGACCTCGGGGTGAGCCGTGGACCGCTGCGGGAAGCGATGCAACGACTCACCGCCGAAGGGTTGCTCGTCAGCCATCGGAATCGCGGCCTTTTCGTTGTGTCGATGGACAATTCGGACATACGGGACATGTACGTGGCGAGAACTGCAGTCGAACGTGCCGCGGTGGAACAGGTGATCTATCGTGGGGATCACGACGCCATCGACGACTTGAATGATGTAGTGGCACAGATGCGAGAGTTCATCGATGACCCGAACGGGGTCGAGATGGCCGACGCAGACATGCGTTTTCACCAGACGCTGGTGGATCACGCCGCCAGCCAGCGACTTTCGCGGTTGCACGAAACGATCCTGGTGGAGACGCGAATGTGTCTGCGGGCGATGCGGGGAACCTACGCATCGGGAAAGGAACGGATAGAGGAACATCAGGCATTGGTCGACGCCATCGCGGCGAAAAACGCGCCGGCGGCCGACGCGCTGATGATCGAGCACATGAACGACGGACTGCACCGACTGGTCGGAGATGACATTCCCGATCTGGCCGGCGTGGTGTCGGCGGGGTGATCGCAGCAGGTCTCTGATCGGTCCCATCTCGTCATCGTTGCTTCTCGATCGCACCACGCGTCGTTCACCTCCGTGAACCCCACACACGACAACTGGCCGAACCAAATCGAGGAAGGCTCAGATGACGAATCCCACGCCGTCCGCGGCGAATGCACACCCCAGACCGGACCCAGAATCACCCGAGGGAAAGTCGATCCTGCGCAAAGCAATCAGCGCATCGGCCATCGGCAACGCCACCGAGTGGTATGACTACGGTGTCTACGCCGCGACCGCGACGTATCTGACCGACGCCTTCTTCCCCGGCGATCTCGGCACCCTGGGCACGATGCTCGGGTTCGCCATCTCATTCGTGCTCCGCCCCCTCGGCGGCTTCGTCTGGGGACCCATCGGAGACCGCATCGGACGACGTTCGGTGCTTGCCCTGACCATCGTGCTGATCTCCGGTGCGACCGCGTTGATCGGCGTCCTTCCCACCCACGCCGTGGCCGGCGTGTGGGCTCCGGTACTGCTGATCCTGCTGCGTGTGGTGCAAGGATTCTCCACCGGTGGCGAGTACGGTGGCGCGGCAACCTTCATGGCCGAGTACGCACCCGACAAGAAGCGCGGACGCTACGGCAGTTTCCTCGAATTCGGCACTCTCGCCGGATTCGTCCTCGGATCCGCGGTGGTGTTGTTGCTCGACCTGCTGCTGACCGACGACGCGATGGCCACCTGGGGATGGCGCCTGCCGTTCTTCCTCGCCCTCCCGCTCGGCCTCGTCGGGCTCTACCTCCGTACCCAGGTCGACGAGTCGCCGGTGTTCGAGGAACTCGAGGACGAACACAAACTCGAGGCGTCACCCGGTCGTGAGCTGATCGACCTCGTCAAGACGTACTGGCAGCCCGTCGTGGTCATGTTCGGCATGGTGATCGCGCTGAACGTGGCCAACTACACGCTCTTGGCGTATCAACCGACCTATCTAGAGAACACCATCGGGATGAGTACGGACACCAGTACGGCGGTCATCCTCATCGGTGAGTTGGTGATGATGGCGGTGATCCCGTTCTTCGGTGCCTGGTCGGACCGGACCGGACGAAAACCGATGTGGTGGGCGTCGCTCATCGGCCTGTTCGTCCTCGCATTGCCGCTGTACTGGCTGATGGGCCAGGGCTTTGGCTGGGCGATCATGGGCTTCGTGATCCTGGGGCTGCTCTACATCCCGCAGCTGTCCACGATCTCGGCGACCTTCCCGGCGATGTTCCCGACGCAGGTGCGGTATGCGGGCTTCGCGATCTCCTACAACGTAGCGACCGCCGCGTTCGGTGGTACTGCGCCGCTGGTGAACGACGCGGTGGTGGAGGGGACCGGATGGAATCTGTTCCCCGCGTTGTACATGATGATCGCGTGCGCCATCGGTATGGTCGCTCTGGTCTTCCTCAAGGAGACCGCGGGAGTGTCGATCCGGGGCTCGGAGATCCCGTCCAAGGAACGCGATCTCGCGATGGCCGCACGGGCGGCCTGACGGGGTCGGCCGGGCGGGTGTGTGTTGGGGGGATCTCGATACGCACGCTCGCCTGGCGGCTCGCGGGCTACTCGATCAGCAGAGGTAGTGCGCGCTGGCTTGGCGGCTCGCGGGCTACTCGATCAGCAGAGGTAACGCGCGCTCGCCTGGCGGCTCGCGGGCTACTCGATCAGCAGAGGTAGTGCGCGCTGGCTTGGCGGCTCGCGGGCTACTCGATCAGCAGAGGTAGTGCGCGCTGGCATGGCGGCTGGTGGGTTACTCGATCAGCGGTGGTGGTCGGACCGACTCTCAGCTCAGTAGCCGCAGGGCGGTGAGTGCGTAGGCCCGGGCGGCGGTCTCCAGGTCGGCGATCGCCACCGATTCGTCGGGTTGATGTGCCTCGCTGTGGATTTCGCCCGGTCCGCAGACGATGGCCGGGATGCCCAGATCGCGGCTGACAAAGCCGCCATCGCAGGCGGCGCTCCAGCCGCCGACCGAGGTGGTGCCACCGGCATCGGTGATGGCGCCAACGGTGGTACCGACCAGCGCGTGTGATTCGTCGGTGGCGAATCCCGGCATCTCCATGGTGACCCGAACATCCACCGACACTCCGTCGGTATCGATGTGGGCCGCCGAGATCGCCCGGCGCAGTTGAGCGGCGATGCTCTGGGCATCCTCGTGCGGCATCAGCCGTCGGTCGATGCCGAGACTGCACATCGGTGCCACCACCGAGATGCCTTGGCCGCCGGCAATCGTGCCCACATTCCAGGTGCCCGAACCGAGTAGGTCGTCAGACGTCATCGCCAGCTGATCATGATCAAAACGGATCAGATCGATGATGGACGCGGCCGCATTGATGGCGCTGCGTCCGTCGGCCGGACGCCCGGAATGAGCTGCACGCCCGGTGATGTCGATCTCCAGGTAGGAGGCGCCACGGCACCCCCGGACCACTTCGAGGTCGGTGGGTTCGGCCACGATGCAGCCGGCGAACTCGTGATCGGGTTGCTGAGCGACGAAATCGCGCACACCGATCCCGTGCTCCTCCTCGTCGACCGTGCACACCAGCCGGACAGGTCCGGTCAGTTCGGCACCATAGGCGCCGGCATGTGACAGCGCCTGCATGGCGACCACGGCCGCCGCCAACCCACCTTTCATGTCGGTGGCGCCACGCCCGTACAACCGGCCGTCGGCATAGCGCGCGCGGTACGGGTCCGCCGACCAGCCCGGGCCGGCGGGCACCACATCGGAGTGTCCCAGCAACATCAACCCCGGTCCGTCACCTGCGGCCATGGTGGCCACCAGATTCGGTCGCCCCGGCTCCACTTCTCGCGTCGCGACCGAGAAACCCGCGCTGCGGCAGGCCTTCTCGAGCACCTCGACCGCTGCGGCCTCGGTGCCGCCGGGATTCTCACTGGATGCCTCGACGAGACTCGCCGTCAGCATGGCGACGGTATCGGCGTTGATGTGGGACAACACGCCGGACTCGGCTTCGGACAGGGACACGTCGCGACCTCCGGGAGCTCTTCTGGTCATCGAATGGATTCCGTCATCCAGTATGAGCCATCTTCTCCAGCGTGCCGGTCAGGCGGGCGATGCCCTCCTCGATCCGCTCCGGAGTACTCGAGGCGAAGCACAGCCGCATGGCGTTGCGGAACCGACCACCCGGCGACAGCGCGGGACCGGGGATGAACGCCACCCCGTCGGCCAGCGCCTGCTCGAACAACTCGCGGGTGTCGATCTCGGCGAACTCCTCACGCAGGGTGACCCAGAGGAAGAAGCCGCCGTCCGGGTTGGTGGTGACCACCCGATCGCCGAGATGTCGAGCGATGGAGTCCAGCATGGCCTCCTTGCGTTCCCGGTAGAGCTTGCGGATTCCGGCGAGATGATCCTCCAGGCCGCCGCGGGCGATGTACTCGGCCACGATGTGCTGGTTCGGCACATTCGTGCAGGTGTCCATCGCCTGCTTGCCGTTGATGAGCAGTTGGCGCAACGACGCGTCGGCGTCGACCCAGCCGACCCGCCAGCCCGGCGCGAGGATCTTGGAGAACGTCCGCACCGAGAAGATCAGTGGGTCCTTGGGGCTCAGCGTCTGGAACGTGGGCAGGTCCTCGCCGGCGAAACGCAGCAGGCCGTACGGGTCGTCGTCGATGATCACCGCACCCCACTTGTGGGCCAGGCGCAGCAGTTCGCGTCGGCGCTCCTCGGACAGGGTCACACCCGACGGGTTCTGGAAGGTGGGGATCGTGTAGATCGCCTTGGGCGTCTGATGGGTGTGGGAGACGAGATCCTCTAGGGTGTCGACCTGCATGCCGTCCTCGTCGGTCGGGACCTCGAGCAGCTGCGCACCGTAGGAGAGGGCGGTGGCGCTGCCGTTGGTGTACGTGGGTGACTCCACGATCACCAGATCGCCCGGATCGACGAACAGCTTGCAGGCCAGATCGAGGCCCTGCATGCCGCCGGTGGTGATGACCAGCCGGTCGAGGCTGGACGGATCCGGGGTGGTGGCCAGGTAGTCGACCAGCAGTTGTAGCAGGCGCGGTTCACCCTCGGTGGCACCGTAGGTGAACGACGAGTTGTCGAGGATCTCCCCGGCGATCTGCCGGAACTCGTCGGCCGGTACCGCTTCGTCGGCGGGTGAGCCCATCGCGAAGCGCACGATGTCGTGGGTCTGGGCCGCCAGCAGCGACGTGGACGAGTCGATCATCGAGCCGACCAGATCTTTGGCCCGGCCCGCCAGCGGCAGGGTGGGACCGGAATGGCGCAGGTTGTGGGTGTCGGCGGTGGCGGTCATCGGTTCACCTCTCTCGGCGTGGTTGGGGCCCTTCGTGACGCTCGGCTAGCGCCCCGCTCCTCAGGGGTCGGGGGGTGACGCTCGGCCGTCAGGGATCGGGGCTTCATTTTCGGATCAGCTCCCGCGGGAAACTCGTGAACGTCTCCACTCCGGTGGGGCTGACCCGCACCGATTCGGAGAGTTCGAAACCGTAGTCGTCCATCCACATTCCGCACACGATGTGGAAGGTCATGTTGGTCTCCAGGATCGTCTCGTCCTCAGTGCGGATGCTGATGGTGCGCTCGCCCCAGTCGGGCGGGTATCCGATACCGATCGAATAGCCCAGGCGGGATGGCTTTTCGAGCCCGTACTTGGCCAGCGTCCAGTTCCAGGTGGACGCCAGTTCGCGAGTGGCGACGCCCGGACGGATGGCCTCGAGGACGTTGTTGAGACCTTCCGCGGTGGCGTTGGCGACGTAGTCGAGATCTTTCGACGGTGTGCCGAGGGACACCGTGCGGGCCAAGGGACAGTGATATCGGTTGTGGGCGCCGGTGAGTTCGATGACGACCGCCTCGTCGTCGGTGAACGTGCCCTGATGCCAGGTGAGATGCGGTGTGTCGGCGGCGGCCCCGGTCGGCATCATCGGCACGATCGCCGGATAGTCACCGCCGAAGTCCGATGTCCCGGTGATCTGCGCCTGCGAGATCGCCGCAGCTGCATCGCATTGGCGAACACCGACGTCGATGGTCTCGATGGCTGCGCGCATCGCCTCCGAACACACCATGCCGGCCTGGCGCATCAACTGGATCTCGGCGTCGGATTTCACCGACCGCACCCAGTTGACCAATTCGAAGTTGTCCACCAGTTTCCATTCCGGAATGGCGTTGTACAGGGCCCGGTAGGCCTTGGGGGAGAAGAAGTGCGAATCCATCTCCAACCCCACCGACCCGGCCCGCGACGCCGGTGCGATCTGGTGGCGCTGGCGCAACGCCCATGCCACCCAGTCGAATGCGTGGACGTGCGGACGGTGCACGTAGCTCTCCGGGTAGCCGACGATCTGATCCTCGGGTAGCCATGACGTCCGGTGTGCGCCGTGCGCATCCATCTCCCGGGCGAAGAACACCATCTCGCCCTCGATCGGCACGAAGAGCATCTGTGGGGTGTAGAACGACCACGCGTTGTACCCGATGAGATAGAAGATGTTGGCGGGGTCGGTGACGATGATCGCCGAGAGGCCCTGCCGGTCCATGAGTTCGCGGACACGGGTCAGGCGCTGCTCGTACTCGCTGTCGGTGAACAGCTGAGCGCCGAGGTACATCCGTGGTCTCCTGTCGGGTCGTCCCGGCCGGTGGTGTGGCCGGTGAATACTGGTGCGTCAGCGGGCGATAGGCCGCGAGACATACTTTATGTCGAGAAACTCCTCGATGCCGAGTCGACCGCCCTCACGGCCGAGGCCGGACTGTTTGATGCCGCCGAACGGTGCCGCCGGATTGGAGACCAGGCCGGTGTTGACACCCACCATGCCGACCTGCAGATCCGTCGACAAGCGGTCGGCGCGGTCGATGTCCTGGGTGTAGAGATAACCGACGAGGCCCCAGGGGGTGTCGTTGGCCAACCGCAGCACCTCGTCGTCATCGGACTTCGCGTCACCGCCGGCGGTGCCGAACGGGATTATCGCTGCCACCGGGCCGAAGATCTCGGTGTGCATGAGGTCGGCGGCAGGATCCACATCGGTCAGCACGGTGGGCGGATAGAAATGCCCGGGTCCATCCGGTCGCTCACCGCCGCAGACGATGCGGGCGCCACGCTCGAGTGCGTCGTCGACGAGGGTGGTGACCTTGTCGGTGGCCTTCTGCTCGACGAGCGGACCCACCTGGGTGCCGTCGGCGGCGCCGTCGCCGACGACGAGCCCGCCCATACGTGCCGACAGTTTGTCGGTGAAGGCGTCGAGCACGTCGCGGTGCACAAAGATCCGATTGGCCGCGGTGCAGGCCTGGCCCATGTTGCGCATCTTGGCCACCATCACGCCGTCGATGGCCCGGTCGACGTCGGCGTCGGCGCACACGATGAACGGAGCGTTGCCGCCGAGTTCCATCGACGTGCGCATCACCGTGCCCGCGGCCTGGCCCAGCAGGATCTTGCCGACCTCGGTGGACCCGGTGAAGCTGACCTTGCGGGCATCGCCCGACGTCATCCATTCACCCACCACGGCACCGGGATCGGTGGTGGTCACCACATTGAGGACACCGTCGGGTAGGCCGGCCTCGCGCAGAATGTCGGTGAGCAGCAACGCGGTCAGTGGCGTCAGCTCGGCCGGTTTGAACACCATCGTGCAGCCCGCCGCGACGGCCGGACCGATCTTGCGGGTTCCCATGGCGAGGGGGAAGTTCCAGGGGGTGATCAGGATGCACGGGCCGACGGGCTGTTTGCTGACCACGACCCGGTTGTTGCCGTCGCCGGTGACGGTGTGGTCGCCGCCGATGCGCACGGCTTCTTCGGCGAACCAGCGGAAGAACTCGGCGCCGTAGGCGACCTCGCCCTTGGCCTCGGCCAGTGGTTTGCCCATCTCGGCGGTCATCACCGCGGCGATCTCGTCGACGCGATCCATGATGATCTGATAAGCGCGATAAAGGATCTCGCTGCGGGAGCGCGGTGAGGTCGCCGCCCAATCGGCCTGGTGTGCGGCGGCGGCTGCCAGGGCCAGGCGCGCGTCGTCGGCGGAACCGTCGGCGACCACCGTCAGCGGCGCACCGGTGGCGGGATTCTCCACCGTGAAGGTGGCACCCGAGGCGGCGGGTCGCCATTGGCCGTCGATGAACAGGTCGGTGTGCAGGCGCGCGATGGCCTGCGCGGCGTCCGTGGTGGGGATGGTGGCCGTCATGGTCACGCTCCTTCCTGGTTGTCGGGTGCTGTCGATGAGGGATCGGATTCCGTCGACGGATACCGGGGTTCTGTCGGCGCTGCGGGAGGTTCGCTCGGCGCGTTCTGGGGTTCTGTCGGCGCGCGGGGAGGTGCGGGGGAGCGGGTGAGGAGTTCGGCGAGATGAATTCCGGTGGAACGAATCTCTGGATCGGTCGCGGATAGGTGGTCCACCGACATCGCACAACTGAACCCGTCGGTGATCACCGGGCGCTCGGGTGCCGAACGCAACGCGGGTGCCAGGGCGTTCTCGGCGACCGCGACACTCACCTCGTAGTGCCCACGCTCGAATCCGAAGTTCCCGGCGACGCCGCAGCATCCGTCGGAGGTGTGCACCTGCACGCCGAGTGATTCCAGCACCGTCGCGCCGGTGCGCGCGCCGAACACCGCGTACTCGTGGCAATGCGTCTGCAGCGTCACCGATTCGGGTAGTCCGCTCGGCGTCCACCCCTGCTCGATGAGCGTCGGGAGATAGTCGGCGAAGCTGTGCACCCGCTTCGACACCCGTCGCGCCGCATCGGTGTGGACGAGTTCCGGGAGGTCCTTGCGTAGCGCTGCGGCGCAACTGGGTTCGGGTAGCACGATCGGCCGATCGGTGCCGTCGTCGAGAGCGTCGGCAGTGCGCGTCAACACTTTTCGCGCGTGCTTGAGCTGCCCGGTGGAGATCCAGGTGAGGGCACAGCAGTTGTCCGCGTGGCAGCCGACCTGTGCGCCGGTGGCACCGAGGACGTCGGCGGCGGCCGTGGCGACCTGCGGCCGGAATGCCTGCGTGAACGAATCGATGAACAAGATGACGTCGGAGGTGGAACCGACCTCGGGCAGCGCGCCCAGATGACGCCGCCGATCGCGTCGACGTGCGAAGCAGGGCATGCTGCGGCGCGGGTCGAGTCCCCCGGCCCGGGCGGCCACGCGGCGCAGCGGACTGCGCAGGCTCGCATTGATCATCGGTGCCAGCGCACCGGCGACGCCCAGCCAGGCCGGCATCCAACCCAGGGAGTAGTGCGACAGTGGTCGCCGACGCCCGGCGTAGTGATGGTGGAGGAACTCCGACTTGTAGGTCGCCATGTCGACACCGGTGGGACAGTCGGTGGAGCACGCCTTGCACGACAGGCACAGGTCGAGGGCATCGGCGACATCGGTGGACTGCCAGCCGGATTCGACGTCGGGGGCGGTGCGCACCATGTCCTGCAGCACTCGCGCACGGCCGCGCGTGGAGTCCTTCTCGTCGCGGGTGGCGCGATAGCTGGGGCACATCACGCCGCCCGACGACGCGCGGCACCGCCCGACCCCGATACAGCCCTGGACGGCGTGCACGAACGGGTCGAGCCCCGGGTCGGTCCCGACGCCACTGCTCGGGGCAGCCTGTGTGGGATCGGGGGTGCCGAGATCGAACATGGTCGACCAGGTGCGGGCCGGGACGTCGGCGAGCGCGAGGTCGGCGGTGATCGGCGGCGGATCGACGATGGAGCCGGGGTTGAGCGTGCCGGTGGGATCCCAGATCCGCTTGAATTCCGCGAAGGCGCTGAGCATGGCGGGGGAGTACATCACCGGGAGAAGAGCCGATCGTGCCCGGCCGTCGCCGTGTTCACCGGACAGCGAACCGCCATGGGCCACAACGAGATGAGCGGCGTCGTTGCAGAACCTGTCCATGGTCGCCCGGCCGTCGGCGGTGCGCAGATCGAAGGTGATGCGTACGTGCATGCACCCGGCGCCGAAGTGCCCGTACATCACCCCGGTGAGCCCGTGCCGATCGAGAAGGCCGGTGAAGTCGTCGAGATAGTCGGCCAGTCGGTCCGGGGCGACCGCGGCATCCTCCCAGCCGGGCCAGGACTCGTAACCGCTGTCGACGTTGTCGTCATCGGGGTCGGCCAGGCGTGACGAGAGTCCCGCACCGTCCTCGCGGACCCGCCAGAGGGTCTTGCGGGTCACTGGATCGGGCACCGTGGTGCCGGCGATCATCCGCCCGCCGGCCCGGAGCTCATCGAGCAGTCGCTTCGCGGTGGCCGCCACGTTGGTCTCGGATTTCTGTGCGGCGCTGTGCTCGTCGAGGTCGATGAACAGCCAGGCGGTGCACTCGCGGTCGGAGATGCCGGGCAACGCGCTCACCGTGTCGCGACCACGGCGGGCGGCCATCGTCGCGACGATCTTGCGGTCGATGCCCTCCACCGCCGACGGTGCGTACGGCAGGATGGCGGGCACATCGCGGGCGGCGTCGCTGACGCTGGGGTAGCCGACGCACAGCAACAGTGGACTGGTGGCGACCGGCACCAGCCGTACCCGGGCGGCCACCACCAGTGCGCAGGTGCCCTCGCTGCCAACCAGGGCGCGAGCTATGTCGAAACCGTTCTCCGGCAGCATCTTCGACAGGTGGTATCCCGACACCTGCCGCGGGATGGTCTCCAGGTCGGTGCGCAGGATGGCGAGGTTGCGGGTTGTGAGATCGCGGAGCTGCTCGGTGAGATCGACCGCACGTGCCGCGGCTTCGGCATCGTCCGGATCGGTGGCATGGATGCCGGTGCGGGTTGCGGTGAGCCGCAGCCCGTCGGCGGTGACGAGGTAGAGCTCCTCGACATGATCGGTGGTACGGCCGTGCCGGACTGAGTGGTTGCCGCACGCATCGTTGCCGATGGCGCCGCCGAGAGTCGCACGTGACGCCGACGATGGGTCGGGTGCGAACGTCAGCCGACCGTCGGTGGCCGCCTTGGCCTGTGCGGCCAGCGACGTGAGGACGATGCCGCTCTCGGCGACGGCGGTGCCCGATGCGGCGTCGACGGCGCGCAACCGATCCATGTGCCGGGAGAGGTCGATGACGACGCCGGTGCCGATGGCGTTGCCGCCCATCGACGTCCCGCCGCCACGCGCGATGAGCGGGATGCCGTGCGCGTGGCAGTACGCCGCGGTACACGCGACGTCGACGTCGGTGTGCGGAAAAACCACCGCAATCGGACGAATCCGGTAATTGGAAGCGTCGTAGGAGTATTCGGCACGTCGGCGGGAGGACGCATCGACCTCGAGACCGAGCGCAGCGAGTTCACCGGAGACGTCTACATCTCCGGTGGCTGCCGGCCCCCTGGTGCTGACATCGGTCATCTCTGTCCGAGCGTATCGTCTGCGAACACATCGGACAGCGTTGCGGCGAATCGTTCCAGTCCCAGGGCGATCTCGTCCTCGGTCACCACCAGCGCCGGGATCAGGCGCACCACGTTGCCGGCGGGCCCGCAGGTGAGAGTGAGTAGGCCGTGCCGGGTGGTGGCCTGCTGAACCGCCGCGGCGGCCGCGGCATCGGGCACCGGCACGTCGGCGGCGTCTGTCTTGACGAACTCGATTCCGGCCATCAGGCCAAGCCCCCGGACATCGCCGATCGCGTCGAAGCGCCCGGCGATCTCCTGCAGCCCGGTGAGCAGTTGCTCGCCCCGGACCCGGGCGTTCTCCACCAGATTCTCGTCGCGGATGACGTCGATGGTGGCCACGGCGGCGGCCGCGGCGACGGCGTTGCCGCCGTAGGTGCCGCCCTGCGACCCCGGCCACGCCTTGCTCATCAGTTCGGTGGAGGCGGCGATGGCCGAGATGGGAAAGCCCGAGGCCAGGCCCTTGGCGGTGATGAGGATGTCGGGAGTCAGATCCGACGCGTGCTGATGTCCCCAGAACTTGCCGGTGCGGCCGAAGCCGGCTTGTACCTCGTCGAGGATGAACAGGATGCCGTGGCGATCCGCGCGTTCACGCAGACCCTCCAGGAATCGCGGTGGGGTCGGTAGGTAGCCGCCATCGCCGAGCACCGGTTCGATGAGGAACGCGGCGGTGTCGTTGGGTGCAACGCGTGACTGCAGCAGGTAGTCGAGCTCGCGCAGCGCGAAGTCGACGGCGGCGTCGGTGCCCCAGCCGTAGCGGTAGGCATACGGGAACGGTGACATGTGCACGCCGGACATGAGCGGTGAGAACCCGGCCGAGAAGCGGGTGCCCGCTGTCGTGAGGCTGGCCGCGGCGACGGTGCGGCCGTGGAAACCGCCCTGGAAGACGATGATGTTGGGTCGGGCGGTGGCCATCCGGGCCAACCGGATGGCGGCCTCGACGGCCTCCGATCCGGAGTTGGCGTAGAAGACCGAATCGAGACCCAGGGGTAGCACGCCACCGAGCTTCTCGGTCAGTTCGAGCAGCGGCTGATGCATCACCGTCGTGTACTGGGCATGGATGATCTTGGTGCACTGCTCCTGCGCTGCGGCGACCACGCGCGGGTGGCAGTGACCGGTACTGGTGACGCCGATACCGGTGGTGAAGTCGAGGTAGTCGTTGCCGTCGGTTCCGCGGATCCACGAGCCCTGCGCATGGTCGACGACAACGGGCGTGGCCTGCTTGAGCGCGGGACTCAGCGACGCGGTCTGGGCGGTGTTCATGGCTTCGGCAGTGACGGTCATGCGTACACGGTGACGGTCGATCGTCGGATTGTCAACAATTAGACATCGTCCCTGGTCCGGCGCGTGCAGAGGAGGGTTTCCGGCCGCAGTTCCGGATTCCGGCTTGGCGTCCGAACTGCGGCCAGAACCCATAGGTGCGGCCAGAACCGCGGCGCCTGGTTACGGTGAGGCGTGGCCACACAACGACCGACCATCGCGATCCTCGGGGCCGACGGCGTCCCGGAGCCCGCCAACCTCGATCAGATCTCGGAGCTCGCCACCATCCGACCCTGCACCGCGCAGACCTTGCCCGCGGCGCTGAGCGGAGCCGATGTGCTGCTCGTGTGGGACTTCTTTTCCCGTGCGCTGAAGGACAATTGGGGTCCCGCGACCGCCGATCTCCGTTGGGTGCACGTATGCGCCGCCGGCGTCGACTCGCTGTTGTTCGACGATCTGCGTCGCTCTGACATCGTCGTCACCAACGCCGCCGGTGTTTTCGATCAACCCATCGCGGAGTTCGTACTGGCCTCGATCTTCGCCCACCACAAGCAGTTACACACCTCCAAGCGGTACCAGCGCGAGCGCGTGTGGCGGCATCGGGAGACCACGCGTACCGAGGGGACGTCGGCGCTTGTCATCGGCACCGGTGGGATCGGGCGCGCCACCGCCCGGTTGCTGCGGGCCGCGGGCATCCGGGTCACCGGGGCTGGCCGTACCGCCCGCACCGACGACCCCGACTTCGGCGCAGTTGTCGAGACCGCGCAGCTCGCCGACCATGTCGGTGACGTGGACACGGTCGTGGCCATCGCCCCGTTGACCCCGCAGACCGAGCGGATGATCGACGCCGCCGTGCTGGCCGCGATGCGACCTGACGCACACCTCATCAACGTCGGGCGCGGTCAGCTTGTCGACGAACCGGCCTTGATCGACGCACTGA
This sequence comes from Gordonia sp. NPDC062954, assembly GCF_044543825.1. Classification (NCBI taxonomy): domain Bacteria; kingdom Bacillati; phylum Actinomycetota; class Actinomycetes; order Mycobacteriales; family Gordoniaceae; genus Gordonia; species Gordonia sp. NPDC062954. Next base: position 134,369 of record NZ_JBITWL010000006.1, read on the forward strand.
GGTCCGGCGACATCGGTGCGGCCTCGCTCGACGTGTTCACCGACGAACCGCTCGACCCGTCGAGCCCGCTGTGGGCGATGGAGAACGTCGCCATCTCCCCGCACATGAGCGGTGACGTCGTCGGATGGCGCGACGTACTCGCCGAACAGTTCCTCACGAACCTGCGGCGCTACCTCGATGCGTCCGTACCGTTGGCCACGGTGCTCGGCAACGTCGTCGACAAGGACCGGGGTTATGTCGCCGGCGCTACACGCACCGGCGGCGATAGTAGGCTGTAGCGCGATGACCATCGTGTATTTCGTGATCGCCGTGTTGGCACTCGCCGGTGCGGTCGCCCTGTTGTGGCTCGACCGGCAGCGTTCGAGTGCTGTGCGGCATCGGCGAGCGGTCTGGGGGGACCAGCACGAGTTCAAGTTCCGTGAAACGGACACCAAGCTGCGCAAGGTCTTTCACCGCGCGACGATGAACGTGCCCGACCGTGTGGCAGTGCAGGACGTCGCATACGGGCACTACGCCGGTACCGAGGCGGCGGTGTTCGACCTCGCCGAAACGGCCACCGTGGTCGCGGTACGGCGTTCGACCCCGTCCCCGGTCGTGATCGACCTTCGCCACGAGGACGTCCTGGCGCCGGCCGAAGAAGACGTGGAGCTGCTGGGCGCGATGGGTCCGCGTGTGATGTTCTCCAACAATCTCGACGTGGCGCGTCGTGTCTGCGATCGGCGCATGGTGGCGTTGGCCAACAACGCCCCGCCGTTCATCGAGGTGCTGTGGAACGAGGGCAACTGGGTGCTCGGCTCGATGCCGCTGACCACCGAAGACGCTCAGCTCGACACCGGGCTCGAGGTGGTCCGCAGGTTCGCTGATCTGTTGCGCGTGCTACCCCCACTGGTCGATCCGCAGGATGCCCCGGACCCCCGCGACCCGCACGGCCCCACACGCGCCGAACTGGCCGACGAGAAGACCGAGTCGATGCGCGACAAGCAGCGCCGCGCGCGGATCGAGGCCGACAAACCCGCAGCTGCTGCCGCCCCGCACCAGCCGCCCACCGCGGCGCCCGAGCCGTCGACCGCCGAGGGTGACGCGGTGTCACCCGCGCCGACACGAGCCTGGAGTCAAACTCCGGAATCGGCACCCGGACGGCGCATGCAACCGATGCCTGTGCGTCGGCCGGGACCTGACGGGCGTCGTCCCTACGACATGCCGCCGGGCGCCACCCCTCCCCCCGATCGTCCCAACCGTCACCGCAAAGGCTGATGTCGTCGGCCTCGCGGCGCGCGTCGGCGCACCCGTGACCGTCCAACACTTGCAGAAATGAGCAGCGTCATGTCTTCGTCAGCGTCCGCACCCACCGTCGACGACCGCGCCCGAACCCGCCTGGCCGAACTGGTCACCGACCTGGCCGTCGTGCACGGGCGGGTGACGTTGTCGTCGGGCAAACAAGCCGACTACTACGTGGATCTGCGGCGAGCCACGCTGCACCACGAGGCGTCGCGGCTCATCGGGCAGCTGATGCGCGAACTCACCGCCGACTGGTCGTATGACGCGGTCGGTGGCCTCACCTTGGGGGCGGACCCGGTCGCCACGTCGATCATGCACGCCGACGGCCCGGCCATCGACGCCTTCGTGGTGCGCAAGGCCACCAAGACCCACGGCATGCAACGCCGTATCGAAGGTCCCGACATCGCCGGGCGCGCTGTGCTCGTCGTCGAGGACACCTCCACCACCGGTGCCTCACCGTCCGCTGCGGTCGAGGCCGCGCGGGAGGCCGGCGCCACGGTCATCGGAGTGGCCACCGTGGTGGACCGGGCGACCGGCGCCGACGAGGTGATCTCCGCCCTCGGGGTGCCCTACCGGTCGTTGCTCGGCTTGCCCGATCTCGGCCTCGGCTAGGTCCGGATGGAGCGACCCACGACCGTGGAGGAAACCGGACCCACCGAGTGGCAACCGCGGTCGACGCCGTCGGTCGGAGTGGGGCCGTGGATCGCCGAACACGACGCCCCGGCACCCACCGACGCCCGCTACGACCCCGAGCTGCTCGCCGACGGCGACACCCGCAACGTGGTCGACGCCTACCGGTACTGGACGCGCGACGCCATCGTCGCCGACATCGACTCCCGGCGTCACCCCTTCCACGTGGCCATCGAGAACTTTGCGCACGACGCCAACATCGGCACCGTGGTGCGCACCGCCAACGCCTTCGCGGCGGCGGCGGTGCACATCGTCGGCCGACGGCGGTGGAACCGGCGCGGCGCGATGGTCACCGACCGCTATCAGCATCTGATGCACCACGATTCGGTGGCCGAGCTGATCGACTGGGCCCGAGCCGAGGGACTCGCCGTGGTCGCCGTGGACAACACGCCGGGCGCGGTTCGCCTCGAGACGGCCGACCTGCCGCGCGACTGTGTGCTGCTGTTCGGGCAGGAAGGCCCCGGAGTCAGCGACGACGCCCAGACCCACGCCGACCTCACCGTGTCGATCGCCCAGTTCGGCTCCACCCGCAGCATCAATGCCGGTGTGGCGGCCGGGATTACGATGCACGCCTGGGTGCGTCAGCATGCCGATCTCGGGACGGCGTGGTAAGCGCAGCCGATGCGTCAGCCGCGACGCAGCAACTCGGCGACCCGGTTGGCGGAGTCGAAGGCCAGCACGCGGCCGCGCCGGGCCAGTCGTCGTGGCGCCGACGGTGGGCTCGGCGGTGTGATCGTCAACGAGTCGCCCACCCGGACCCGGCCCGACCGGATGACGTCGGCATACACGCCGAGGTAGCGGTCGGCGGTCGTGGCGACCGCACGGGTCAGACCGGCCTCCACCGGTAGGCCCACATGTGCCCGGCTGGGCACCACGCAGCGCACCGTCCGCATCACCACGCGCATGCGTGCGTCACCCAGGTCCAGGGTGGCGTCGGGCCACCGGGCCTCCGGGAGGCCGTCGGCGCCGAAGTCGCCGGCGAGTATCAGGTTCGGCCGGAACCGTCGGGGATCGAGGTGCTCGATACCCATCGCGGCGGCGATGGTGGCCACGCTCGTCTCGGTGATGATATGCACCGGACACAGATCGACGAACGTACCCGGCGGGGTGGCGTTGCGGGTCAACGTCGACAGCGCGCGGGCATTCATGTCGGAGACCTTCGGCAGCTTCTCGTCGGACGCGATACCCAGATCGCGGGCGAGCGCCCCCGGGGTCAGCGACGTCATCCGCTCGCGCCACGACAGCCGGTGCGCGCGCGGATCGTCGGGCAGGGGGATCAGGCGGACATCGCGGTCGAGTCGCGCGGACACGGCGGAATGGATCTGCGGGTCGTCGCTGTGATGCTCCGAGCCGTCGGGAGCGGTGAGGATCACCGCCGGTACCCGCCCCGGGCCCGCGTCGGGGCCGGGTGGCGCCGCGAACCGCGCGGAGAATCCCAAGACGGCGGGCAGCCGTCGAGCCGAGATGGTGGTGTCGCGTTCGACATCATGCAGGGCCCACAGCCGATCACCATGTACCCCACGGGGTCTCAACTCGAGCGACTCGAGCGACTCGCCACCCATCGACTTCACTGGATGGCGCCACAACTCGGTGATACGACACGGTGTGCTGCTCATCGGTCCCTGCTCTCCGGCGATTGCCCGCAACTGTGCCCGCGGCGGTGGGTCGCGCCCACGGTAACCGATCGTTCACTTGCGCAACCAACGTCCGGGACGGAAGAGTGATCACCCGTGTCGACCTCGCGCCTACGCCCCGCGCTCATCTCCGTACTGACTGCTCTGACCGTCGGTCTCGGTCTCGTCTCCGGGGGAGTCGCCGCGGCCGCGCCCACCCCGGTGGCGGCGCCGGCGGCGTTCACACCCGCCCAGCTCATCAGAGCGTACCCGTCGGACTATCCGCCGGGCGGGACGTACGTGCCGGTCCTGGACGGCTTCGATGTTCTGCGTGAACAGCGCCCCGACATCATCGACCAGAATCTGCGCACCGTCATCCGGATCAACAACTCGGCCACCCCGGCCCAGCAGGCCGACGCGATCGCGATCAACTACGACGATCGGCTGACCTCGTTGTCCGAAGCGCTCGGGAAGCGGCTCGGGCCGGTCTTCCGCAAGCTGCTCGCCGACGGCCGGGTGCCGAAGGTCGCCGCGCTCACCGAGGGCTACACGGCACGCGCCATGCTGCCGCTGGGCACCACCCTGATCGAGAAGGAGATCTTCGGCAACCCGCGTCCGTTCGTGGTGGCGCCCGGAAAGATCGAGCGCTACAACCGGCCGGGCGAGGACCTCTACGCCGACCTCGGCGGGAACGGCTCCTATCCGTCCGGACACACCAGCATGGGCTACCTGTTCGGTGGACTGATGGCGTACTGGTTGCCCGAACTCGGCCCGCAGATCATCGCCCGCGCCGGCGAGATCGGGCTGGGCCGCATCGTGCTCGGAGTGCACTACCCGCTCGACGTGATGGGCGGGCGGATCATGGCCACCGATCTCGTCTCGGCTCGATTGTCCGACCCGGGCTTTCGGTCCCTCGTCGAGCAGGCGGGACGTCAGCTTCGAGCCGAACTCGAACGTGCCGTCGGTGGGTCGCTGACGCGTTTCATCGCCGCGGACACCCCGTACATGAGCACGCAGCAGGCGGTGGCCGAGCATCGGCGGATGATGACCTACGGCTTCGCCAAGACGGCGCCGGCTCAGCGCAACCAGATCCCCGCATCGGCGGCGGCCCTGCTCGCGAGCCGATTCCCGGGTCTGACCGACGCGCAGCGTCTCGACATCTTGCAGCGGACCGCGATCGACCCCGGCTATCCGCTCGACAAGTCGGGCAGCGACGGCGGGTGGCTGCGGATCGATCTGGCTGCGGCGTACGCCTACACCCCGTAGCCGCCGGCGCGGAAGCTTATGAGGTCCGCTTCTCCGGCGTCTCCACCTCGAGCGTTTCCTCGACGACCGGCTTGCGGGAACGCAGGAACCGCTTGGCGACCTCCGCGATGATCGGGACCACCGAGACGAACACGATCAGCAGGAAGATGATGTCGATGTTGTCGCGGATGAACGCGATCTGCCCGAGGAAGTATCCGAGCAGGGTGACACCGGCGCCCCACGCGATCGCGCCGACCACGTTGTAGGTGAGGAACACCGGGTAACGCATTTTGGCAGCTCCCGCGACCAGCGGGGCATAGGTGCGCACGATCGGTACAAAACGTGCCAGGAAGATCGTGATGGGCCCATGCTTTTCGAAGAACTCGTGGGCCTCGAAGATATAGCGCTCTTTGAGCACCTTCGCGTTCGGTCGGAACAGCGAGTATCCGACGCGGTTGCCGATGAGGTAGCCGACCTGGTCGCCCAGGAATGCCGCGATCGGGATCGTCACAAGCAGCACCCACAGCGGTGCGAACGGTTCGATGTCGGTGGATTTCGCGGCGACGATCAGCCCCGCGGTGAACAGCAATGAATCGCCGGGCAACAACGGGAACAGCAGCCCCGACTCGATGAACACGACCAGCAGCAGGCCGGCGAGGATCCAGGTGCCAAACGAGTTCAGCAGATTCACCGGGTCCAGAAACCCCGGCATCAAGGCGAGGTTGGTCGTGGTGGTGGCAAGGGCGGTGTCGATCACGACGAACCAATGTACTCGCGCAACCGGAGCGGAAGGTACTTCTGCGCTGGGAGTCGGCTAAGGGGTGGCTGTGACCGAAGCCTCGGCGTCGGTGGAGTAGACCTTGTGCTGGACGAGTGCCACCAACCCCACCACGACTGCACCGAGGACGAACAACCCGAGCGCACCGGGCCAGTCGTCACCGACGCCCATCAGGCCTCCCTCGTCGGTCTGCCACGGCCACAGCGCCCGTAGCGAACCCAGCAGAAGGCCGGCGGCCGCGATCATGGCGGTGGTGTGATGGTGTTCGAGCAGCCATTCGAGCACGCGCACAAAGGTCACGATGCCCAGTAGTGCGCCTAGGGCGAAAACCGACAGATACTGCAGGTCGCGGTCGTCGACAGCGGCCATGGTGGGTGCGTAGATGCCGACCACCAGCAAGAAGAACGAACCCGACACACCGGGCAAAACGAGCGCACACACGGCCACCGCCGCGGCGCAGAACACCAGGACCAGCGGCGGATCGGCGATCTCGCTGCGCGGTAGCGAGGTGAGCACGAACACGGCGACAGCCATCATGGCGAACACTGCCGCGGCGCGGCCCTTGGCGCCGCCACCGTCGAGGTCGCCGGGCCGGACCTCGAGGAACGGGATCGCGACCGAGGCGGCGATCATGCCCATGAAGAGCGCCTTGGAGTAGACGGGCTGCTCTGTGACGAACGTCTCCATCACGCCGGCGATGGAGAAGACGGCGATGAGCATGCCAATCGCGACCGGGATGAGCAACCACCAGTCGACCTGGCGGATCTGGGCCCGCCAGTCCGAGCGCAGGACCACCGCCCGCGGGACGTCGGTGAGGTGTTTGGCCGATGCGATCAGCCGGCTGTAGATGCCGGTGACCAGTGCGACCGTTCCGCCGGAGACACCGGGCACGGTCTCGGCCAGTCCCATCAGACCGCCGCGCACCACGTTGGCGACGGTGACACCGGCCGACGGACGGTGATTGTCGGGAGATGGACGATCCTGCGGTACCCGTTTCTCCTTTGACGACGACACGGTTGCCATCGTAACGGTCAAACCGGGCGGGCCGAGCGTCGGCGGAACCGAGCCCGCGGGTCCACCTGCAGCCGCAACAGCGCGCCGCGCACCTGCCATACTGAGACGCGATGGCAGCTCGCGCCTGCGAGAACCCTACGTTCGAAGGATTTCGTCGATGCCCATTGCAACTCCAGAGCAGTACGCAGAGATGTTCGACAAGGCCAAGAAGGGGGGCTACGCGTTCCCCGCGATCAACTGCACGTCGTCGTCGACGATCAACGCAGCCATCAAGGGTTTCGCCGATGCCGGCAGTGACGGCATCATCCAGTTCTCCACCGGTGGTGCGGAATTCGGTTCCGGCCTCGGCGTGAAGGATATGGTCACCGGCGCGGTGGCGCTCGCCGAGTTCGCCCATGTGGTGGCCGCCAAGTACGACGTCACCATCGGTTTGCACACCGACCACTGCCCCAAGGACAAGCTCGACACCTACGTGCGTCCGCTGCTCGCGATCTCGCAGGAGCGCGTCGACGCCGGGAAGAACCCGCTGTTCCAGTCACACATGTGGGATGGCAGTGCCGTGCCGCTCGACGAGAACCTGGAGATCGCGAAAGATCTGCTCGCGAAGGCGGGCGCCGCCAACATCATCCTGGAGATCGAGATCGGCGTCGTCGGCGGTGAAGAAGACGGTGTGGAGAACGAGATCAACGACAAGCTGTTCACCACGCCCGAGGACTTCGAGAAGACCCTCGACGCGCTGGGCGCGAGCGACACCGGCAACCGGTACCTGCTCGCCGCGACCTTCGGGAACGTGCACGGCGTCTACAAGCCGGGCAACGTGAAACTGCGTCCCGACGTGCTGAACACCGGCCAAGAGGTCGGGGTCAAGAAGCTCGGTCTGGCCGAGGGCGCGAAGCCGTTCGACTTCGTCTTCCACGGCGGATCGGGCTCGCTGAAGAGCGAGATCGAGGAGGCCCTCAGCTACGGCGTCGTGAAGATGAACGTCGACACCGACACCCAGTACGCCTACACCCGTCCGGTCGCCGGGCACATGTTCGAGAACTATGACGGCGTGCTCAAGGTCGACGGTGACGTGGGCAACAAGAAGACCTACGATCCGCGCGGCTGGTCGAAGAAGGCCGAGACCTCGATGTCGGAGCGTGTGGTGGAGGCCTGCACCGACCTCAAGTCGGTGGGTAAGTCCATCAGCGCCTGAACGACCCGCGTAACCACTCGACAGCGCCCGGTTCGCCGGGCGCTGTCGGCCGTTCAGGAGATGGTCAGAGGGTCGCGATTCCCACCACGACGCCCACCGCGAGCGCCGCCATGACCAGCGCCGCCATCACGACCGGCGGATCGAGGCGCTGCCGGCGGGCCGGTCGGGCGGTCGGAAGCGGCCGGGCTGCCTGGCGCTCGATCCGCAACGGCCGGGTCTGGGGTTCGAAGACAGGGGACTCTGGCAGCGGCGGGACCGCCGACAGCGGCAGACCGGCCAGCGGCGCATCGGATCGACGGTAGGCCGTACCCTGCGGAGCGGAATGCGGTGCGGGACCGTTCGGGTGATGTACCCACCTCGACTGGTGTCGGAGGGGTTCCGTAGGACCGGTGCTGGTCACTGCGGCGTGCACACCTTCCACTCCTCGCCGGATTTCTGCAGGTTGATGGTCACGGTCTGCGGCTGGTCGGGGTTGGCGCTCTGCACCGCGGACACCTCGACCACCGCCTGATCGCCCTCGCCGGTCAGCTTGACCGCCTTGATCTCGTCGATGCGGACCAGTTCGTCACGGGACTTCTGACCGTCGTAGATCTTCTGGAAGTCCGCGTCGCTGATCGAGGCGTAGAACTGATGCCGCTCGCCGCAGGTGACGGATCGCAGCGTGGCCAGATCGCCCTCGTAGAGAGCGGTCGAGAACTCCTCGGCGGCGTCGGCGGCCTCGTCGGCCGGGGCCGGGGGACGCAGGTTCAGATATCCGAAGACCGCACCGGCAGCTGCGAGTACGACGACCACGGCCGCCGCGACAATCCACCATCGGCGGCCTCCGCCGGACTTCTCGCCCCCGGACTTCTCGGCTGCGGACTTCCCGGCCCCGGACTTTCCGCTCCCAGACGTGCCGGACCCGGACGTCGTGGCCCGCTCCGCATCGCTTCTGGACGGGATGACCTCCGGCTTGTGGGCGGCGGTCGACCAGCCCTCGGCTGCGGACGTCTTGGTGGTTGCCGCCCCGGCCGCCCCGGCGGCAGCAGCACCGGTCGCGGCGGCGGCCGCGGCCGGGAACGCTTTCGTCGTACCCGACTTCTCGTCGTCGTCCTGACTGTCGGAGTCGGAGTCGCTCGCGGTGGCGGCAGCGTCGTCGACGTCGACCCACTCGTCGGTCGGGTCGTCGGCGTCGGTGTTGTGGTCGTCGGTCCCGCCGGCGTCGGCCTCGGCGCCGGTGGCGTCGGCATCGGATGCACCATCATCGGGTGTATTGCCATCAGCGGGAGCTTCGTCGGATTCGCCGTCGGCTGCGGGAGACGGCGCGGCGACCGTCTCGATCGACTCGAGGTCCTCGAGTTCGTCATCGTCGGGTAGGTCATCTCGTCGGATGACGGTGGTCGCCGAATCCGTGGGCCCGATCCCACCGCCGGGCTTCGCGCGCTCGGTCGGAGCCTCCGGCTCGGTGTCAACGTCGGCCGCGGTGGTGTCCGCGTCGTCCACGGCGCTGATGCTGTCGAGGTCTTCGAGCTCGGAGATCTCGGGCAGGTCCTCGCGTCGGATGACCGCGGTCGCGGAGTCGATGCCCCGGCCACCCTTCGGCTTCGGCCGGGTGGGCTCGGTCTTCACCGGCTCGGCGTCGGTCGTCTCGGCTGGGTCGGACGCGTCGTTGTCGGGCTGTTCGGTGTCGGCAGGTTCAGACCGGTCCTCCGCGGCGTCTCCGGCCTCGTCGCCGTTTCCGGCTGCCTCGTCGAGCGCTGTCGCGTCGTCCTCGGGGGCCGCGGGCTCGGCCTCGGCATCATCGGCCGATTCGGCGTCCGACTCAGCCTCGGTCTGCTGCTCGGGGGTGTCCTCGTCTTCGTCGGCGGTCCCGTCGGAGGCCTCCGGCGCTGCCTCGTCTGTCGACGAGTCATCAGAGGGGTGGGCGTCGGCGTCGGGCTCAGCATCGGAACCGTCGTCGGTCGTGTCGCCGGCCGTGACCTCGTCCTCTGCGGATTCCGCGGCGGTGTCGCGTTCGGGCTGGTCGTCGACCGCAGCGGTCGGGTCGGTTGACTCGTTCGCGTTCGTCGACGCGTCATCCGAGGAGGATTCGTTCAGGCCGTCGTTGTTCGTCTCGTCTGTCACCGCTGCGTCGTCGCCCTTCGTACTGTCGACCCAGGAATCGTCCGGACCACGACGGCCGGGTCGGGCCGCCTGGTCGTTACCGCGATTACGCCACGCCTGCAGGGCGCGGCCGATCAACGATCCGTCGTCGCGTGCTGAAGGCATCGTCGTCTACACCCCGCTTCCCCGGATGGAATCTGATCGGCGTCGGTGAGTGTGCGACGTTCCCCGCCGAAGGGGATACGTCGTGGCCGATCGCGCCACTCACCCTAGCGAATGGCCCCCCGATTCAGCACTCGGTGGGCGGTTCACACTGCTGACGGCATTGCCTGGCCCGCCCAACAGTCGGGTCGAGTGGACCGGCCGGCTCTCCGCCCGCGCCGAGGCGAGGTGCTTGAATGGTGTGGTGACTTCTTTCGGAGATCTCCTGGGCCCGCAGCCGGTGCTGCTCACCGGCGACGACGAGGCGGAATCGGACCTGCTCAACGGCACCGCACCCGCACAGGTCGCCGCCGCACACCCGACGGCATCCATCGCCTGGGCGTACCTGGCGGATGCGGCGCTCGAGGCGTCTGCGGACGGCTCGGACATCGGCAAGGTCATCGAGGCCTACGCGTACGCGCGCACCGGGTATCACCGCGGACTCGATCAGCTGCGTCGACACGGCTGGAAGGGATTCGGTCCGGTGCCGTGGAGCCATGAGCCGAACCAGGGTTTCCTGCGGTGCGTCGGTGCGCTCGCCCGTGCGGCCAACGCGGTCGGTGAGCAGGACGAGTATCTGCGGTGCCTGGACCTGCTCAACGACAGTGATCCAAGCGCTGTGACGCACCTCGGACTGGCGTGATCGACAGCCGGCGCGACCACTGATCGCAGAGATCGACCAACCGCCGTGACCGAATGGCTGCGCGTCCGCCTCAACGCGTTGCCAACTCCGCTGCATCGACGCGTCCGCCGACTGTGGCTGTCGATCGTCCCGATCATCCAGTGTTCGCTGGCAGCCGGGGTCGCGTGGTGGGTGGCTGTGGTGGTGTTCGGCCATCCGCAGCCCTTCTTCGCGCCCATCGCCGCCGTCATATCGCTCGGACTGTCGCTGGGCAAACGATGGCGTCGCTCGGCCGAATTGGTCAGCGGTGTGGTCATCGGGATCTTGGTCGGTGATCTGCTGATCTCGGTGATCGGCTCGGGTACGTGGCAGATCATCGTGGTGGTCGCACTCGCGATGACCATCGCGGTGTTCATCGACGACGGACCCCTGATCCCGATGCAGGCCGCGTCGTCGGCGGTGTTGGTGGCCACGTTGCTGCCGCCGGGTGGCGTGGGCGGCTTCCACCGTGCGATCGACGCCCTGATCGGTGGTCTCATCGGCATCCTCATCGGGGCGCTGGTCCCGGTGAATCCGGCGCATCGGGCCCGACGCGATGCCGCCGGCCTGCTTGCCACGATGCGGGATGCGTCGAGACGCCTCGCGAGCGGTCTGCGCGAGATGGACGAGGCCGAGGTCTTCGCCGCGCTGGCGTCCGCGCGGGGCACTCAGGAGGCCATCAACACGATGCGGTCCGACATGCGCGGCGGCAAAGAGGTCAGCGCCATCTCCCCGCTGTACTGGACGTCGCGCGAGCGGCTTCAGCGCATCTCGGCAACCGCCGACCCCATCGACAATGCGGTGCGCAACTTCCGCATCATCGCCCGGCGCGCGTTGGGCATGACGCAGCGCGGGGAGGCGCTCGACCCGGCCATCATCGACATCCTCGACGACATCGGCGAGGCCTTCGAGGTGCTTCGCGCGATGATGATCGCCAAACCGGGCGAGGAACCCGACCAGGCAGATGCCGCGCGAGTGCTGCGCAGCGTCGCGCGCAAGGCCAAACCCGAGCTCGTCGCACATAGTTCGCTGTCGGAGACGGCGGTGATGGCCGAGCTCCGTTCATTGCTGATCGACATGTTGATGATCAGCGGCCTGCGGCGGTCGTCGGCTGCGGCCACCCTGCGCTGACACCACGTCACGCCCATCGTGGGGAGCGCCACTCTTGTCATATATGCGAAAACCTGCATATATTGGCGGCGAGATGGGACATTCACATTCGCATTCGCACGGGCCGACGGCGGCCACCGCGACGTCGGCGGGTCATCGCCGGATCTGGCCGATGGCACTGGCCGCCGGAATCATCGCCGCGTACTTCGTCGTCGAACTCGTGACCGGCCTGCTGGTCGACTCGCTGGCATTGATCGCCGACGCCGGCCACATGCTCACCGACGTGGTGGCCCTGCTCATGGGTCTCGTCGCATTGCTCCTGGCCAGACACGGCTCGGCCACCGACGACCGCAGCTTCGGCTGGCATCGGGCCGAGGTGTTCACCGCCGTCGCCAACGCGGTCCTGCTCATCGGTGTCGCGGCCTTCGTGCTCTACGAGGCGATCCGCCGCATCGGCACCGACCCCGAGGTTCCCGGCTTGACGCTCATCGTGGTCGCGCTCATCGGGCTCGCCGTCAACGTCGCGATGATGATGCTGCTGCGCGCCGACTCCCGGCAATCGATCGCCGTACGCGGCGCCTACCTGGAGGTCCTCGCCGATGCGGTGGGCAGTGTGGGGGTGTTGGTCGCCGGTGTCGTCGCACTGACCACGGGGTGGGGGTACGCCGATGTCGTGGTGGCGGTGCTGATCGCCCTGTGGGTGGTACCGCGGGCGGTGCGACTCGCGCTCGATGCGATGCGCATCCTCAACCAACAGGCTCCGGCACATGTCGACGTGGAGGCTCTCCGGCGCGAGTTGGCCGCCATCCCGTCGGTCGACGACGTCCACGATCTGCACGTGTGGACGTTGACCACGGGGATGGATGTGGCGACGGTGCACCTCGACAGCGATTGTTCGAACACCGATGTGCTGGCCGCCGCGCAGGTGGTCATGGCCCGCCACGGACTCGAACACGCAACCATCCAGGTGGATCCGGCCGCGGTGCAACGTCGCTGCCGCGACGAACTCACGTGGTGACTGCAATCGTTATTCGGTGGCGTGTACCGGTGTCGGCTGGGCATTCTGACACCCATGACGACCGACGAACTCGCAACTCTCACACGTAAGCCCGACCGCGCCGGTGATCGCAGACTGCTTGACGAGGTCCTCGACGAAGCGCGAGTGGGAGTGCTGTCCACGGTCACCGACGATCGCCTCCCGTGGTCGGTACCGATGCTCGCCGCCCGTGACGGTGATCGGTTGTTGATCCACGGGTCGTCGGGGGCCGGTGCGTTGCGGCACGTCGCCGCCGGTGCGCCGGTGACGTTCACGGCGTTTCTTCTCGACGGACTGGTGGTTGCGGAGACGTTGTTCGATCATTCGGTGAACTATCGGTCAGCGGTCGTGCGCGGGCGGCTGCAGCCGGTCGACGCTGACGACGCTTCCCGGGCACTCGACATCTTCTCCGATGCGATCCTGCCCGGCCGCAGTGCCGAGGTGCGTGCGCACACGCGTAGAGAACTGTCGGCGACGGCGATCCTCGCGTTGCCGATCATGGACGGGTGCTGGCTGGCGAAGGCGCGCGCCGGCGGACCCGGAGACGACGGGGCCATCGGGTGGACCGGACACGTACCGATGAAGACCGTCTACGGCGATCCGGTGACCGCGACGCCGGGTGCGGTGCCGGCGTCGGTGCGGGGTCTGCTGGAGCGGTGATTCTTGGTCTCCGGAGGGTCGGTTCTCCGACATCGCTTGCGGCTCAACGGACGTTGCACTTTTCGGGTGATTGTGCCGGTCACAGGCCCGCCGGTTTCGCGGCCCCTGCCGGGCAATGTGTGTAAGGTAGGCTAAGCTAACTTGCATGTGTAGGGGTGTTTCCGGTTTGAATCGACTGATGACATCCTCGGCGCCGTTTTCAGGGGCGCGTTGTGAAGCTCAGCGAACCTCGCCACGACGCCCGCGGTGGTTCGGGCGCACGGTGATAGCGACGATTCTGCTCACCGTGGTGATGTCACAGTTCGGGCCCGGACCGGCCGACGCGCGCGACCCCGACCAGCGCGCCACGCTCACCGGGCTGACTCAGGTCGACGGGACCCTCTGGCAGATGATCGTGCGATCGCCGGCGATGGGGATCGACATTCCGTTTCAGGTGATCCGTCCGGCCGGTGCCCCAATCGGCGCACCCACCCTATATCTGCTCAACGGCGCCGGCGGGGGAGAGGACGGGGCCAACTGGCTCGCGCAAACCGACGCCCAGCAGTTTTTCGCCGGCAAGTTCGTCAATGTGGTGATTCCTGCACGTGGTCTCGGTAGCTACTACACCGACTGGATCGCCGCCGATCCGCAGGTGGGGCAACCGATGTGGGCCACCTTCCTGACCGATGAGCTGCCCGGCGTCGTCGATGACGCATTGGGCACGAACGGTCGCAATGCCATCGCCGGACTGTCGATGTCGGCGACGTCGGTACTCGACCTGGCGACCATCGCGCCGAGCCTGTACCGGTCGGTGGCCTCCTACAGTGGCTGCGCCCGCACCAGTACCCCGGAGGGCGAGGCCGCAGTCCGGGGCATCGTCTACACCGCTGCCGGTGGCAATGCCGACAACATGTGGGGTCCGACGGGATCGCGGCAGTGGCGCGCACACGACCCGTATGTCAACGCCGAGAAACTTCGCGGAACCCACCTCTACCTGTCCAGCGGCAGTGGTGCACCGGGACGGTACGACACGCCGAGCGCGCAGGCGCCGGGTGCCCCGCCGATCGCCAACCAGATCCTGGTCGGCGGCGCGTTGGAGGCGGCCACCCGCGCGTGTACCGAGGCGATGGCGAACAGGTTGCGGCAGTTGTCCATTCCGGCGCAGGTGCACCTCCCATCCACCGGCACCCACTCCTGGGGGTACTGGCAGGACGAGTTGCACCGGTCCTGGCCGACATTGGCGGCAGGGCTCGATGGCTGAGCCGGCCACCACGGTCGCCCGGTGGCGCGCGGTAGCCGGCCGTTACGCGGATGCGATCGCGGTGCGCAGCCCGGATGGTTCGCTCACTTATGGTGCGGCCCGTGATCGCGCCGACGAACGCGGCCGCGCGCTGGCCGCCGCCGTCGACGAACCCGGCCGGCCGATCGCCGTCGACGTCGAGTCCGATGTCGACTCTGTCCTTGCCGTGCTGTCGGTGCTCTGCTCCGGCCATCCGGTGATCCTGCTGGACCCGCTGTTGCCCGCGGAGCGGCGCGAACACATCCTCGCATTGTCGGGGGCCCGACGGTTCGATCCCGCGTCAATGGCAGCGTTGCCCCCGTCCGATGCTCCGGTGCCCGAGCCCGACCCGCTCGATCCGTCGATCCTCGTCTTCACCTCCGGCTCCACCGGAAAGCCCAAGGGGCTCATCCACTCCCAACGAGGCTGGGTCAACCAGGCCACCGACGGTCGCGAGTTCCTCGGTCTCGGGCCGGGTGATCGGATGGCCGTGCTGTTGCCGATCAGCTTCGGTGCCGGCGTCGACTGCCTGGTGATGGGTTTGCTAAACGGGGCCACCCTCCTGCTGTGGGATGTGCGCCGGCGCACCACTACCGGCCTGCGTGACTGGCTGTGTGCCGAGGCCGCGACGACCGCGCACTGCACGCCGTCGCTGCTGCGGTCGTGGCTCGGTGACCTCGACACCGACGCCGCACTCCCTGAACTGCGCCTGCTGTCGACCTGTGGTGAACCCGTCCGCGGTGCCGATGTGACCCGGGTGCGGCGCACCGTGATGCCGTCCGGCACGTTCTGCAGCTGGTCGGGTTCCTCGGAGATCGGCAATCTCGCCTTCAACCTCTTCGGGCCGGACCGCGCAGTGCCCGATGGGGCCGTGGCCGTGGGCATTCCGGCCGGTGACAAGCATGTGCGGATAGTCGACGACAACGGCGACGATGTGGACGCCGGCGACGTCGGGGAGATCGTGGTGGAGTCGGGTCACCTGGCGTCGGGTTACCACAACGACCCCGAGCTCACGGCGCAGCGGTTCGAACCGATCGGAGATGGTCGGTCGCGCTTGCGCACCGGAGATCTGGGCCGTTTCGATGACAGTGGGATGCTGCATCTGCTGGGTCGGCGTGATGATGCGATCAAGGTTCGGGGCTACCTGGTGGAGCCCGCCGAGGTGGAGACCGCGCTGCGCGCGATGCCGTGGACCGTCGACGCCGTGGTGTCGGCGAATACCGAACGTACCCAACTCATCGCCCACGTCGCCGTTGATCCGTCGAAGTGGACTCCGTCGCCCGCTGAAGTTCGGACAGCGCTCGCCACGACGCTGGCGCCCTGGATGATTCCCCGTGACGTCGTCATCATGACCGACCTTCCGCGAAATGAACGCGGGAAGGTGGACCGAGCGGCCCTCCCGGCTCCCTCGCCCCGACCGACACCGAAGCCTCCTCGTGGACCGACGGAATCGACGCTGTCCGTGCTGTGGCGCGACGTTCTCGGCCTCGAGCAGGTCGGTCGCGACGAAGATTTCGTTGAGCTGGGTGGTGATTCGTTGGCCGCGGCCACCATGTTCGCGGATCTGGAGCATCGTTTCGGGGTCCGGCTGAACACCGCGATGCTCGCGACGGCGCCGACGATCGCCGACTTTGCCCCGATACTCGACGCCGCCAATGCGGAGCGCTCGGCAGCCGCGAGTGGCGAGACGCTTGTCCGCCTTCGGGAGGGCGTCTCAGAACCACTGTTCCTGGTCGCCGGTGCCGGAAGCCTCGCCACGAGTCTCACCGCGCTGGCGCGAGAACTCGATTCGGATGGGGCGATCTATGCAATCCAGGCACACGGCATCGAAGGCAGGGGGCGAGCGGATAGATCGATCCGTTCTGCAGCCCGCCGAGTGATTGCGGACATTCGCTCAGTCCAAGCCCACGGGCCCTACCGGATTGGGGGATATTCGCTGGGTGGTTTCGTAGCGATCGAAGCAGCAGCCCAGATGGCGCAACAGGGCGAGCCCGGTGGTCCGGTCGTGGTGCTGGATGCGCTCATCGACCCTGTGCTCGCCCGACGGCTGCAGGGGCGGAGATTTGGTCTGCCGAGGCGACGGAAGAGCGATACTCCCTTTCCTGCAAGGGGTATGGATGCGTTGCCCGATCGTGCCGGCACCTCACAACCCGTGGACGATAGGCCTCGGTGGCAGCGCGCCTGGAACGTGATTGCGATGAACGGGCTGATGCTGACGGCCGGAGTGGTCCGCCTGCCCACGACATTGCAGTGGGCCGTCTTCTTCGATCTGGGAACCCGGATGATTCGCCGCCACCGTCCGAGTCCGTTTGCGGGTCCCATCACAATGATCCGGGCACGCACCAATACCGACGACATGTCGCTCTGGTCGCATTTCACCACCGGCGCGGTGACGGTTGTCGATGTCGGTGGGGACCATCACTCGATGGTGCGGGTGCCCTATGTCGCCGAGACGGCCCGAGTCGTCGACGAGGTTCTGCAGGACCCGGCAAGGCAGGCGGCGCAGTGAAGGAGTGGCCATCGGTGGTGGCGGTCGTTAGTGCATTCGAGCCGGATGAGAGTCTCGTCGAAACCGTAGAATCAGTTCTCGGACAAGTTATTCAGGTAATCATCGTGGATGACGGTTCACCCTCCCTGGCTGTGGATCCGGACGGTTCGGTTCGCGACGTGCTCGACAGCTGCGCACAGATGGGTGCGACTGTCATCGAACTACCCGCCAACGGTGGCATCGCTGCTGCGCTCAACCGGGGAATCGAAGCTGCACTGGCCGACGGTGCTGATGCCGTGCTGACACTGGATCAGGACACCCGGATCGGGCCTGACTACGTTCGCCGTATGATCGACCATCTCGATCTTGCAGCTTCGCTTGGGATGTCCACAGTGATGTTGTCGCCCAGCGAGATCAACGGGGACGTCGCGCCGTTCTGGTTTGCCCACCGGGGCCTGACGCTCGCGTTCGAGCCGTTGCAGTCGGGGATGCTGTTCCCGCGTGGTCTGTTCGCCGCTGTCGGACTGTTCGACGAGAGTTTGTTCATCGACTGCGTCGAGACCGAGTTCTACCTGCGGGCAAGGGCACACGGCGCCCATGCTCTGGTGGTTCCGGGCGCTGCGATCGACCACAGTCTGGGGCGGACCGCGGTCTGGCGGCCGCCGCAACCGCTACGGTGGTTGATGCGTGGCCGCGGGGCGGGGATCGAGTTCTCCGAGGACGCCCCGTTCCGGCACTACTACATCGCACGGAATCGGTTGACCCTCTATCGTCGTTACTGGCGCTCTGAGCCGCTGTGGACGATGGTTTCACTGGTCAAGGACTCCGCGATCCGAGGTCGGGCGATGATGATCGGGTCGCGCCGAATGTCACGCATCTACCTCACTGCCAGCGGCTTCCGTGCCTCCTGGCGCGGTGAGACGGGCCGGATTCCGGCGCGAACCCTACGTCGGAGCCGAGGTCGGCGCGCAGCGGAAGCCCCGCGCGAACGGATTACCCGGCAGCGGCCGCGGACTCCGTCCTCGGTCTCCGTAGTCATCCCGGTCCGCAACGCCGTGGATTCGATCGACGGTCAGCTTGCGGCGCTGGCGGAACAGACATACCCGGGCTGGTTCGAGGTGCTGCTTTGCGACAACGGCTCGGACGATGGCCTTCGGCAGCACATTCAGCAGCATCGGTTGCGTGTCGACGTGAACATGAGAGTGGTGGACGCGTCGGCACGTGTGGGCGCATCATATGCCCGCAATGTCGGGATCTCGGAGTCCGAAGGCGATCTCATCGCCTTCTGCGACGCAGACGACATGGTGCATCCGCAGTGGTTGGAGCGGCTCGTCGCCTGCGCCGCCCACCACGACGTGGTCAGCGGAGGTATTGAGACCACGACCCTGAACGATCCCGAGGTCATAGCCTGGCGCCCCATGCCGCCGTCGGCAGTTCCTTTCGAGTTGCCTGGATTCCTACGCGTCGTCACCGGGGCGAACATGGCTGCGTGGTCGGATGTGCTGGCCGCCGCTGGCGGTTTCGACGAGGCGTACACGCGGGGCTACGAGGACGCCGACCTCGCGCTCCGAGTGCAGCTGCAGGGCGGCACGGTGGGACACGCTGCCGATGCTCTCGTCGCTTACCGCCTCCGTGACAGCCTGCGTGGACTCTGGTCGCAGTCGGTGACCTACGGCCAAGGTCTTGTCCAGTTGTTCTCGGACTACCGTGGCTATGGGATGCGTGGCAGGCCGCTGTACTACCTACTCGACCTGTTGGCTTTCTTGATCCTGCGGAACCCGCTTCTGCCCCAACGGTTGACGCGGGTTTCAGGGGGCCATTGGCTGTTTCACGCCGGAAACCTCGTCGGTCGGATCCGGGGTAGCATCCGGCATCGCCGATACTTCGTGTGAGCCGTCAGCCGCGCATCGATGCGCGGCGGTAGCCCACCATCGCCGGACCGGTGAACGCAACGAGTAGCGCGGCGGACCAGCCGAATGTGAGGAGCAAGGGACCGAGCAACGCAGAGTCGGTGGCGATCGCTTTGATGGCCTCGACCCCGCAGCTGAGCGGTTGATACTGAACGATTGGCCGGAGCCAGGCCGGGTAGGCGTCGGCGGGGACGAATCCGGTGTTGAAGAACATCGCCAGATTGGTTCCGATAGCGACCCATTCGACGATGTGTGAGTCGCGGCTGAGCAGCGCCAACGCGGTCACCATCATCGAGAACGAGAGGCCGAAAGCGAGCGACACGCCGATGATGCCCGCGAAACCGGCCGGGCCGGAATCGACGTGAAATCCGATCAGGGTGCCGACCATCAGCACGAATACGACGGTGATGACGATGCGAACCGCCTCGGCAGCGAGCCGGCCCGTCATCGGGGCGGCTCGATGGATCGGCAAGGCGCTCATCCGGGTCAGCAGCCCCGATGTCCGTTCCCGGCGCAATCCGAGTCCGCTGATCGAGGCGCCCGACATGGCGCCGATCAGCGCGACCATCGGCACCATGCCGAATGAGTATGGCGTGCCCGCGTGATCACTGACAGAACGGTCGAGCACCAGCCAGAACAGCATCACCATCAGAGCCGGGAACAGCAGGGACTGCAACAGGGTGACGGGATCCTTGGACCACTTGACAAGGATGCGGTGCGCCTGCAGTCCACTTCCGCGAACCAGCGCGCGCAGGCTGGGTTCGGAGGCGCGGCGCTCGCACCTCGGGAAGGGGAGGCGATGCGCCGTGTTGGAATCGCGGATCTCGATCGTCATGGGTACAACCGCCGATGGGTCTGCGTGTGGAATGCGGCCAAGAGGACGACCACCGCGAGCGCCGCCAACCAGATCAGTGCCGGCAGTGCGGTGTTCATCGTCAGTTCACCCGCAGCGAGGTCGCGCATCGTCGCGGCGAAGTGGGAAATCGGCTGGTTGCGTGCGAATGGCTGAGCCCAGCCGGGGAAGCTGTCCTCCGGTACGAATCCGGTCGACAGCAGACCGAGTACGAGCTGCGGCAACACCAGCAGTTGCGACGTGGCCTCGGCGTTGCGTGCTATCAGCCCCAGCGAGTCGGCGCCGATGGCGAGCACGAGGCCGACGGCGAGTGCGAATGCGATGAAACCGATCGTGTCGAGTGTGCTGCCATCGAAGGAGAACCCGAGCAGTGCTCCGAAGACGAGGGCCGCGATCACCGAGATCACCGATCTGATCATCGAGGTGCTCATCCGGGCGAACAGCGGAACGAGGGGGCGAACGGGCATCGACGCCATCCGGCGACTCATCCCGCGCAGCTTCTCCAGCGTCGCCCGTTGCGCTGCGGCGACCGCGGTGAATGCTATCGCCTGCAGCACGATGATCGGCATGAGGAACTGCGCGTAGTCGATACCCCGGTCGGCCATGATCAGCCGTAGCGGTAGATAGAAACCGAGCGCGAACACCATCGGCATCACCACTGCGATGACGAATTCGCCCTCGGAGTGGGCCGAGCGAACGGCACGTCCGGTTGCCGCGACCCACTGCCGCCAGAACACCGGACCGCGGACGAATACGGCCGGGTCGGATCGGTCCGGCCACACTACCGGGAGGCGCGCCGTCATCCGCCGACGCCCACGTGGTCACCGGGCGGGCCGGTGAGGGTCAGGAAGACGTCGTCGAGGGTCGGCTTGCGCAGACCCACATCGAGCAGCCGCACACCGGCGGTGCGCGCGAGCGCGATCACCTGCTCCATGGTCGCCACGCCGTCGGGTGCGGTGAGGGTGACCGCACCATTCGCCGAAGCCGAAGGACGATGTGCCGCACCGAGTTCACCGGCGATGGCCGCAACGAGCGTTGCACTCTGGGTGGGATCATCGAGGATCGCCTCGCAGTAGGTGCCGCCGACCTGCTGCTTGAGTGAGTCGGCACTGCCCTCGGCGACCACACGTCCGCGGTCCATCACGATGATGTTGTCGCTGAGCAGATCGGCCTCCTCCAGGTACTGCGTGGTGAGCAGGGTGGTGATGCCATCGGCGCGCAGCGTCTCCACCAGTGACCACACTGCCTGCCTGCTGCGGGGGTCGAGGCCCGTGGTCGGTTCGTCGAGAAACACCACCGATGGCCGGGTGACGAGGCCGCACGCGATGTCGAGGCGTCGGCGCATGCCGCCGGAGTAGGCGTACACGGGCCGCTTGGCGGCGTCGGTCAGCCCGAATCGTTCCAGGAGGTAGTCGGCACGTTCGCGGGCGGCGCCTCGCCGCAGACCCAGCATGCGGGCGAAGAAGACGAGATTGTCGCGGCCGCCGAGGGTTTCGTCGAGCGCCGCGTACTGTCCGGTCATCGAGATGGCGTTGCGGACGCCGGCCGGATCATCGATCAGATCATGTCCACACACCTGCGCAGACCCGGAATCGGGCTGGATCAACGTGCACAGCACGTCCACCAGGGTGGTCTTCCCGGCCCCGTTGGGCCCCAGGATGCCCAGTACCCCGCCGCGCGGCACATCGAAGGACACACCGTTGAGGGCATGGACCGATTCGAACGACTTGTGCATGTCGCGAACCTTGACGGCCAGATCTACAACTTGCGTTGAGGCTTTGTCGCCCTTGGGATTACGAGGACGGACGTCCATGGCTTTCCTACCCATCCTGCTACTCTCGACAGTGCCTCTTTCAGTGGTCAACGTAGCAAGGTTCATAGGGGCCATGAACCTCACGCTCGTTGACAGCGGGCAGACCGACACAATTGGTTAGGCTAACCTTTTCTTGGTAGGTTACCCTAACCAAATGTCATTGCGGTCTGCGTGCCACCCCAGCGCCCAGTCGGACGACTGCCAGCGGGTCCGCAGAGAGGCACTCGGAGAATGTCCCCGACAAGTGATGCGTGAGTGATGGTGAGTGATCTGTCGCCGGCCGAGAACGTGGTGCCCCTCTCGGCGGCCCAGCGCAGTATCTGGTTCGCCCAGCAGCTGGTCCCCGACGTTCCGCTGAACATCGCCCAGTACGTCGATGTCCGCGGCGACCTCGATCGGGCGCTGCTCACCGAGGTGGGCCGTCAGGTGGCCCGTGACCTGCACGTCGGCATGATGCGGCTAGTCGGTGGGACCAGACCCGACGGCGTACCGCAGCAGGTGTTCGACGACTCGCTGCGCGACGAGATGCTGCATCTGGATTTCCGCGGACGCAACGACCCCGAGGCCGACGCCCGCGCCTGGATGGATGCGGAGTTCCGTCGACCACTTGATCTGCTGCAGGACCGGCTGATCGAATCGGCGACCATTCGTATCGCCGACGATCGCCATTTCTGGTACACGCGTGTGCATCACATCGTGCTCGACGGCTACGGTGCCGCAACCTTCGCGCAACGTGCTTCCGAGGTCTACACGGCCCGCATCGACGGTGCGTCCGTGCCGCCGAGTCGCGCCGGCAACCTCGCCGAACTTCATGCCGACGATCTCGCCTACCGAGAATCGGCGCGCTATGAGCGTGATCGCGAGTACTGGTCGCACCGGCTGAGCGACCTGCCCGCCCCGGTCCGACTGGCCGATCCCGACCCGACCGTCACCCCGCGCACCCACAGTTGTGGTGACGCGCTCGACCCCGACCTCAGTGCTCGGCTCGCCGAACGCGCCGCAGCGCTGGGTACCGCGCTACCTGCCCTGGTCACCGCCGCCGCGGCGCTGTTTCTCGCACAGGGCACCGGTACCGACGATGTGATGCTGAGCCTGCCGGTGTCGGCGCGCACCAACGCACTGCTGCGCCGGTCGGGCGGCATGGTGAGCAACGTGGTGCCAATCCGCAGCACTATCACCGCCGACACCACCGTCGCCGACCTCATCGCAGGTGTGACCGCCGAGATGGGCGGCGCTCTTCGCCGGCAGCGCTATCGCTTCGAGGACATGCTCCGGGACATGACCGACGGGTCGGCCGAACGGCCGGCCGCGGCCGACGTCGGACGCGGATTCTTCGGGCCGGCGGTCAACGTGATGACCTTCCGGTCCGAGGTCGTGCTGGGGCGGTGCACCGGCCGCAGCTACATCCTCACCACCGGGCCGGTGGAAGACCTCGCATTCACGATCTACACCGGCACCGGTGCGACGCGAATCGAGTTGGAGGGCAACGCCGCAGCGTACTCGGCGGGTGAGTTGCGTGCACACCATCGGCGTTTCCTGCAGGTCCTGGCGCAGCTGATCGACGCGCCGGGAGACCGACGTGCGGTCACCCTCGACTCCTTCACCGACGACGAGCGCGCGAGCCTGATCCCGGCCGCCGGCCCGGCAGCGGCGACATCCGTCACCGTGCCCAACCTGTTCGGCGACGTGATCGACGCTCATCCGACCACGACCGCCCTGATCGCCGGCGACGCCGACCTCACCTATGCCGAACTCGGTGCCCGGGTCAACCGGTTCGCCCGGGTGCTCATCGACCGCGGGGTGGGACCGGGCAGCGTGGTCGCCGTCGTGTTGCCGCGCAGTGCGTTGTCGGTGGTCACTGAACTCGCCGTGCTGGCCGCCGGCGGTGCCTTCATCCCGATCGATCCCGAGTCGCCCCGCGACCGTATCCGATTCCTGCTCGACGACAGCGACGTCGATCACGGCATCACCGCGCCCGGCTATGACGACGCGGTGCCGCAGACCGGCGGCACAACCCGATGGTACCGGTGTCATACACCCGAGATGCTGGACCGCTACCGGGCGGCGTCGCCTGAACCGGTCACCGATACCGACCGCATCCGGCCGCTGCGTATCGACGATCCCGCATACCTCATCTACACCTCGGGATCGACCGGCGTGCCCAAGGGTGTGATGGTCTCCCACCGGGGGGTGGCCTCGCTGGCTGCCGAGCAGAACCGGCGTTACGAGGTCGGGCCTGGTTCGCGCACATTGCATTTCGCCTCACCGAGCTTCGACGCGTCGATCCTGGAACTGTTGCTCGCCTTCGCGTCCGGCGCCACCATGGTGATCGCGCCGACCGATGTGTACGGCGGTGCGGAACTGGCCGCCCTGCTGCGTGGCACCCGCGTCACCCATGCCTTCGTGACCCCGGCGGCGCTGGCCTCGGTTCCCGACACCCGCCTCGACGACCTGCACACCGTCATCGTCGGAGGTGAGGCATGTCCACCCGATCTGGTGGCGAGGTGGGCGATCGGGCGTCGCATGTTCAACGCGTACGGCCCCACCGAGACCACCGTGATGGCCGCGTTGGCCGGACCGCTGCGCAGTGGTGCCCCCGTGAGGATCGGGCGTCCGATCAGCGGTACCACCGCGGTGATCCTCGATCACCGACTCCAGCCGGTACCAGTCGGCTCGACCGGTGAACTCTACCTCGGTGGTGCCGGGGTGGCGCTGGGCTATCACCACCGAACCGCGCTCACCGCAAGTCGATTCGTCGCCGACCCCTACGGCGTGCCAGGGTCCCGCATGTACCGGACGGGGGATCTCGCGCGCTGGGACGCCGACGGTCACCTCGACTACCAGGGTCGCGTGGACCGACAGGTGAAGCTCCGTGGCTTCCGCATCGAACTCGGCGAGGTGGAGGCCGCACTGTCCGCGGTGCCGGGCGTCGAGTTCGCCGCCTGCGAGGTCCGTGGCGGCCCCGGCGCGCAGATGCTGGTCGGCTACGTGACCGGCGACGTCGACCACCTGGAGATCAAGGGCGTCCTGCGTCGACGACTGCCCGCGCACATGGTGCCGAACGCGCTGGTGACCCTGACGACGATCCCGCTGACGACGTCGGGCAAACTCGACCGCTCCGCCCTGCCCGAGCCCACCGTCGAGGTCGCCGAGTACGTGCGGCCCGAAACGGAGACCGAACGGCTGACGGCGGAGATCTTCGCCGAGGTTCTCGGTGTCGGGGAGGTCGGTCGGACCGACGACTTCTTCGCGTTGGGGGGCAACTCCCTGATCGCCACCCAGGTGGTGGCGGCGATCAACGATCGTCTGTCGACCACGGTTCCGGTGCGCTGGATCTTCGAGGCCCCCACGGTGGCGGCACTCGCCGAACGGGTCGAGCAACAACCGGGTGGCGACGACGGCCCGCAACTGCGGCCGCTGCCCGACGACGGTCGCGTCACCCCGCTGTCGCCCGCGCAGCACCGGATGTGGGTGATGAACCAATTCGATCCGGACTCGGCGATGTACAACATCCCGATCGCCTTGCGGTTGCGGGGGTCCATCGACATCGATGCGCTCAGCGCTGCGGTGGCCGACCTCATCGAGCGGCACGAACCGTTGCGCACCATGTACCCGGACACACCCGACGGGCCGGTTCAGCAGGTCCTCGACATCGCCGACCTGCCTGTCGGGCTCACTGATCTCACGCGTACCGTCCGCACGGTCGCAGAGTCCGAACTGTCCGCAACCCTGGTGGAACTCGCCGACTCCGGATTCGATGTCGCTGCCGCACCGCCGATTCGGGTACATCTGCTTCGCATCGCCACCGACCACCATGTGCTGTTCTGCGTGGTGCACCACATCAGTGCCGACGGGTCGTCGACCGCGCCACTGGCCAGGGACCTGGCGGTGGCCTACCGGGCGCGCCGCGAGGGGACACCGCCGGCGTGGCCACCGCTGCCGGTGAGCTACCGCGACTACACCCACTGGCATCACGATCTGATGGGAAGCGAGGCCGACCCCGACTCGACGGTCGCGCGGCAACTGGACTACTGGCACCACCAGCTCGCAGGCCTGCCGGAACGGCTCGAGTTGCCCACCGATCGGCCACGTCCGGCGGCCCTGCGCGGGCGGGGCGGGGAAGTGCGCACGCAGCTGTCGCCGACAGTGGTGTCAGGTCTGCGAGCGCTGGCCGAGTCCACCGGAACCACGCCGTTCATGGTGGCGCACACGGCCCTCGCGGTGACGCTGGCACGGTTGACCGGCAGCGACGACATCGCCGTCGGCACGCCGGTTGCCGGGCGTGGTCACCGGAACCTGGTCGACCTGGTCGGCATGTTCGTCGGAATTGTGGTGTTGCGCATCCGCTTGCGTCCCGGCGACGACTTCCGAACCGTGCTCGCCGCCGTCCGCGAGACCGACCTCGACGCGGTCGAACGCGCCGACATCCCGTTCGACCGGCTCGTCGACCTGATCAATCCGATGCGCTCGGCCGCGCATCACCCACTGTTCCAGGTGGGCTTCTCGTATCAGAACATGGCGCCCACCCACGTGACCCTCGACGACCTGGATGTCGAGGTGATCGAGCAGCCGTCCGGTGTCGCGAAATCCGAACTGCACCTGACCATCACCGACACCGACTCTGGGATGTCGGTGCTGTGGGACTACGACCGTGACCTGTACGACCGCTCCACCGTGGTCCGATGGCACGGACTGTTCACAGCTGTGGTCGAGGCTGCCGTCGCCGATCCGAGCTGTGCCGTCGGCGATCTCGCGGCAGTCGACATCTCCGGTGCGGCACTGGTCGCGCCCACCGCGCCCGCTGTCATCGACGGGGTACTGGTGGGAGACATGGCCGAACCCGGTGCGGACACGCTTACCGATCTGCTGGATGCGGCAGCTGACAGCTCTCCCGACGTGGTCGCGATCTGGAGTGAGGCCGCCGGCGCCGCGGTCGAATCCACCTATCGGGCAATGACATATCGGACACATCGGCTCGCCCGCCTCCTGATCGACGCCGGTGTGGGACCGGAGAGCCGGGTGGTGGTGGCCATGGCGCGCTCGCCCCGGATGGTCGAGGCGATCCTGGCCGTCTTGCGCGCCGGCGGAGCCTACGTGCCGATCGACCCGGACGCACCCGTCGACCGCACCGCCCTCATCGTCGACGCCACCGCGCCGTGCGCGATCATCACCGACGCGGACGTCTCGCACCTGAGGGTGCCGACCACCGCCGTACTGATCGACCTCCGAACCGCTGAGGTGGATAAATTCGCTGGCCACCCAGTCACCGACGCCGACCGCCGCGGGCCGTTGCGGGCCGACAACACCGCCTACGTCATCCACACCTCCGGGTCCACCGGTACCCCCAAGGGGGTGGTCGTCTCACACGGTGCCATAGCGACCCAGTTTAGATGGAAGCGCGCCGCCCATCGGATCGGTGCCGCCGACACCGTACTGCTCAAGACGCCTATCACCTTCGACTTGTCGGTGTGGGAACTGTTCTGGCCGTTGGTGTCCGGCGCACGCCTCGCGATCGCCGCGCCCGGTGGTCAGCGCGATCCGGCCTACCTCGACGCGCTGAGCACCCGCGCCGGGGTGACCGCCGCGCATTTCGTCCCCTCGCTGCTGGAGGCCTACCTCGACGCGCGTGCCGACGATCCCGGAGCCGGAGACCATGGACCCGGCACCATTCTGTGTATCGGCGAAGCGTTGCGCCCGGTCACGGCCCGCCGCGTCGCAACCGAATTCGGTGCTCGTGTGGTGAATCTCTATGGGCCCACCGAAGCCGCCGTCGGCATCACCGAACATGCCTGGCACACCGATGATCACGCGCCGGTGACGGTGCCGATCGGCCGACCGGTGACCGGCTCCGATGCGCTGGTGCTGGACCGCCGGCTACATCCGGTGCCGGCCGGGGTCACCGGCGAGCTGTACCTGGCCGGTGCACAATTGGCGGCCGGTTACCAGGGTCGTACCGATCTCACCGCCGAGCGGTTCGTCGCGGACCCGCGGGCTGTGGGACGCCGGATGTACCGCACCGGTGACCTCGTTCGGGTGAATGCCGATGGCGACCTGGAGTATCTGGGCCGAAACGACTTCCAGGTGAAGATCCGCGGACAGCGCATCGAGCTGGGGGAGATCGAACAAGCTCTCCTGCGGGACCCCGCGGTCAGCGGCGCGGCGGTGGCCGTCGCGCGTGGTGACGCCCTGATCGCCTACCTGGTCCCGTCATCGGGTGCGACCGTCGATCCCGACGACATCCTGGCGCGTCTGCGCACGGTGCTACCCGCCTACATGGTGCCGACAGCGGTGGTGTTGCTCGACGAACTGCCCCTGGGTATCCACGGCAAGCTGGACCGTTCTCGCCTGCCGGCGCCGACGTCGGCCGCGACGACGTATACCGCACCGGCCACCCACACCGAACACGCGATCGTGGATGTGCTCACCGAACTGCTCGACGGCCGGGTCGCCGACGAACAGCCGATCGGTCGGGACGACTCCTTCTTCGCGCTCGGCGGCAACTCCCTGCTCGCCACCCGGTTCGCGGCCCGGATCGGCCGCCGACTGGGCCGGGATGTCCCGGTGCGGGCGGTGTTCGAGGCACCCGTGATCGCCGACCTCGCCCGCTGGGTGGACGACGCCGCGGTCAGCGACCGGCCGGCCGTCGGATCGCTGCCCCGCCCGGAGGTGTTGCCGCTGTCGCGTGCGCAGCATCGGATGTGGCTGATGGAGCAGTTCGCGCCGGGAACCGGCCTCTACAACCTGCCGTTCGCCGTGCGGCTCACCGACACCCCCGATCCGGCCGCGTTGCGCGCCGCGCTGGCCTACGTCATCGGGCGGCACGAGGTGTTGCGGACGATCTATCCGGCCGACGGCGGGGTGCCGCAGCAGCGAATCCTGTTGACCGAAGAGGCCATCGCCGGCGCCGACATCAGTTTGGAAGCCACGGCGATCACCGAACGTGAACTGAGCGCAGTCATCACCGCGATCGCCGCCGACGGTTTCGACCTGTCGGCCGCGATCCCGCTGCGCGTGCGCGTACTGCGCACCGAGGACGACTCGACGGCGCTGGTGGTGGTGCTGCATCACATCGCAGCCGACGGCTGGTCGTTCGGACCGCTGCTGCGGGATCTCCTCGGGGGCTACCTCGGCGTGGACGACGCACCTGCGCTACCGGTGCATTACGCCGACTTCGCGGTGTGGCAGACGCAACTCCTCGGCGACGATGACCACCCGGCCCACCCGTCGCTGCAGCGCCAGCGCGAGTACTGGCGCGATGTCCTCGCCGACCCACCCGGCCCGCTGCCGCTACCCGTCGATCGGCCGCGCCCGATGCGCCCCACGCATCGGGGCGACACCATCGACACGCACCTCGATGTCGAACTGGTCGCCGCGGCCGACGACTTCGCACGCAGCCGACAGGCATCGCTGTTCCACTTGCTGCACACCGCGCTCGCCGTCACCCTCGCCCGTCTGAGTGGTACCACCGACATCGCCATCGGTACACCGGTGTCCGGGCGAGGCGCCGCCGAACTCGACGACCTGATCGGCATGTTCGTCGAAACAGTCGTCCTGCGTACCCGGATCGATGAGTCGGTGAGTGCCGATGAGCTGCTGCGGCACGTTCGCGACGTCGACGTCGCCGCGCTCGCCAACAGCGAGGTGCCGTTCGACGAACTCGCGGCAGAACACGAACCCGACCGCGGCGGTGCACATCATCCGCTCTTCGGGGTGATGCTGGCCGTCGGAGACCCGGCGCCGGTCATCGACGGAGCCGCACTGATCGATGTCGAACTCCCGGTGGCGCGTTTCGACCTGCACGCCACGGTGGATCTCCCCGCAGACGGCACGGCACCCGAGGGCGGGGTGCGGATGCGCTGGACCTACGCCACCGACCTCTTCGACCGCGCGACGGTGACGCAGGTGGCCGAGATGTTCCGCGCCGTCGTGGCCGGACTGATCGCCCAACCGGCCCGCGCGGTGCACCGGGCCGCGGCCCCGGCCACGGACGTCGCCGACACGAACCTCGCCGAGTGGGGGCGCACACCCGCACCCGCACCGGTTCTCGGCGACCCTCACCCGATGCGCACGCTCGCCGGACTGCTGCCCGTCATGGCCGCGCGCAACCCCGATGCCGTTGCGGTGGTGACCGATACCGAAATCGTCAGCTTCACCGACTTCGCGGCCCGGGTGGCGCGCACCGCCCGCAGGCTGATCGCGGCCGGCGTCGAACCCGAACGCACGGTCGCGGTGGTGGTCGAGCGGTCGCTGGACCTGCTGGTCGCCGTGCACGCCACCGTCGCCGCAGGCGGCGCCTACGTGCCCGTCGATCCGTCCTGGCCTGCCCAGCGCATCGAGGCCATGCTCGATGCCGTACGGCCCATCGTCGTGGTCGCCCGCGACGATCGTCACCTACCCGCAGACCTGCACTCGGCCGTCATCGACCCAGCAGATCCCTGCTGTGAATGGACGGACACACCGGTCACCGATGCCGACCGCCGTGCGCCGCTGCGGCCGGAGCATCCCGCCTACGTGCTGTTCACCTCCGGGTCCACCGGCACGCCGAAGGCCGTGGTGGTGCCGCATGCCGGCATCGTCAACCGCCTCGACTGGATGCAGATCGCATATCCGATCGACAACACCGACGTGATCCTGCACAAGACCCCGGCCACCTTCGACGTGTCGGTGTGGGAGCTGTTCTGGGGCTTGGCCGCCGGCGCTCGTACGTTGCTCGCACCCGCCGATGCCCACCGCGACCCCTACCAGATCGCGGAGTTGCTGCGCGATCACGCGGTTACCGTGGTTCATTTCGTACCGGCGATGCTCGACACCTTCCTCGCCGCCCTACCCGCCGATGCACGGTTCCCGGCGTTGCGGCACGTCGTGACCAGCGGGGAGGCCCTGGGCTCACCGGCGGCGGCAGAACTGTTGCGCCGCACTCCAGCTGCTCTGCACAACCTGTACGGACCGACCGAGGCCGCCGTCGACATCACCGCCACCACTGTCGACCCCGAGGACATCGTGGACCGTCCGGTGTCCATCGGCCGGCCGGTACCCGGCGGCGAGGTGATGGTGCTCGACCGCTACCTGCGTCCGGCGCCTCTCGGGGTCACCGGTGAGCTCTACCTCGGCGGTATCCAGCTCGCCCGCGGATACCACGGTCGTGGTGACCTCACCGCGGCCCGGTTCGTCGCCTCACCGTGGGGCGACGGGCAGCGGTTGTACCGTACCGGCGACCTCGTGCGCTGGCGGTCCGCCCCGCAGGAGGGTGCTGCTCCGGTGTTGGAATACTTGGGCCGCAGCGACTTCCAGGTCAAGGTCCGTGGCCAGCGGGTGGAGCTCGGCGAGATCGAGACCGTCCTGGCGGGGCATTCCGCGGTCGCTGCTGCCGTCGTGGTGGTGCACACCGATCCGCAACTGGGCGACCAACTGGTCGCCCATGTGGTGGGCCGTACCGACGCCGACCCGGTCGACGTGGCGCAACTGCGTGCGCACCTGCGGGCGACGCTGCCCGAACACATGGTGCCCGCACACATCATGCCGGCCACCGCATTGCCCATCGGCACCAGCGGAAAGGTCGATCGTCGCGCGCTGCCCGCACCCACCCGATCCGCCGCACAGGGCCGGTCTCGCGACCCGCGCACGGAGTCGGAGCGCACGGTGCTGGCGGTGTTCACCGATGTGCTCGGTGTCGACGTCGGCGTGGACGACGACTTCTTCTCCGCCGGTGGCAACTCGCTGGTGGCGACGCGAATCGTTGCCGGCGTCGAGCAGCGGCTCGGCGTGCTGATACCGGTGCGGGCGGTGTTCGACGGTCGTACCGCGGCGGCGGTGGCCGCCGCCGCCGACGCACTCGAGGCGACTGCGGACGCGACGGCCGCCGTCGTACTGCCGCCCCGGCCGGCCGAGCTGCCGCTGTCTGCGGTCCAGCGGCAGATGGTGTTGCACAACCGTATTGATCCCGACTCGGCCGCCTATCGCATCGTCGCGCCGGTGCGTGTGCCGCAGGCCATCGACATCGGCGCGCTGCAGGCCGCACTCGCCGATGTGCTCACACGGCACGAGATCCTGCGCACCGTCTACCCCGACGGCGGCAGTGGGCAGCCGATCCAGCGGATCATGGAACCGGATCGCGAGTTGAGCGCGCACCTCATCCGCGTGCTCGATGACGTGGCACCCGACAGCGGGTCGGTCGAGCAGGCGTTGATCGCCGCCGCCCTCACCGAACCGATCGATCTGAGCACCGACCTGCCCGTGCGGCTGCTGGTACACGCCGTCGACGCCGCCACTACGACGGTGCTGCTGATGGTCCATCACGTCGCGGCCGACGGATGGTCGCTACGCATCCTGGCGCGCGATCTGACGGATGCCTACACCGCACGGCTCGGTGGGCGGGCGCCCGAATGGGCGCCGCTGCCACTGCAGTATGCCGACCACGTACTGCGTACCGACGCGCGACTCGGCGAGGTCGACGACGACACATCCTTGGTGTCCGAGCACTTGCGCTACTGGCGGTCGGTGTTGGCCGGTGCGCCCGCGTTGTCGGTGCCCGAGGCGGATTCGGATGCGCAAGCGGGACCGACTGGCGCGGTGGAACGGACGGCGCTCGACCCCGCGATCTGGCAGCGTGTCGCCGATCTGGCCGATCGCCATCACACCACCGCGTTCGCGGTGTTGCACGCGGCGTTGGCCGTCACGCTGGCCCGCTCCGGCGCAGGCCGCGACATCGTGATCGGCACCCCGACCGCAGGCCGATGGGAGCCCGACGTCGCGGACCTGATCGGCATGTTCGTCTCGTTGGTGGCCCTGCGCAGTGACGTCGACGAGGCCGGCAATTTCGCTGCCGTGGTGGATCAATCGCGCGATCAGATCGTGTCGGCTATCGAGCATGCGGCCGTCGATGTGGAGCAGGTCGTCGACGACCTGGGGCGCTCGCGCGGCGACGGGCGTCACCCGCTGATCCAGGTGACATTCACCGTCGACGGTGCCGAGCACCCGGCTGCCGACCTCGAATCTGTTGCTCCGCAACGTCTGGACGTGCCGATGGCACGATTCGATCTGGAGTTCACCGCATTCGCCGGCGAAACAGGGGCGCCTGCCCTCGAACTCGTCTACCGGCCCGACGTGTATCGCGCGGACACCGCGCGCACACTGCTGACCCGATTCGCTACCGCCATCGACATGTTCACCGCAGTCCCGGACGCGACCTTGCGGACCGTCGAGATCCTCACCGCGCAGGAACGACGCGCACTCGACGGCGCCGCCGGACCCGCAGCCGTCACGCCGCGGTACCTGGCCGAGATCCTGGACACACCCGGTCACCGCCTGGTCGGCTGCGACCCGTGCGCGTCCGACCCGACGGTGCTGCGCGAGCTGGGCGAAGATGAACTGCGTTGCGCAACCGACGAACTCGCTGCGCGTCTGCGGACGGCGGGTGCCGGACCGGAGGTCGTGGTCGCGCTGTACCTGAGCCGTTCGATCCGCTTCTACACCGCGCTGCGAGCGGTGGCGTCCACCGGCGCGGCGTTCGTGCCGATCGACCCGCGCCAGCCCGACGACCGGGTCGCGTTCATGCTGCAAGACTCGGGAGCGGCCATCGTCGTCACCACCTCCCAGCAGCGGGATCGCTGCGCCGCAGAGACATTGGCCGGTGTCGGCGAGGTGATCGAACTCGACACCGTGACATCGCGCCGGTCGTCGCAGCCGCCGACCCCGGTCCGGCGACATGTCGACCAGCTCGCCTACCTGATCTACACCTCCGGGTCCACCGGACGGCCGAAAGCGGTCGCGGTCACCCATCGCGGACTGTCGGCATTCGTCGCCGAGCAGCGCCGCTACGGTGTCAGGGCCGACAGCCGGGTACTGCATTTCGCGTCCCCGGGGTTCGATGCGGCCATCCTGGAACTGCTCCTCGCCGCCGACGCCGGCGCGACGTCGGTCATCGCGCCGACGAATGTTTACGGGGCCGAGGACCTGCGCGGTGTCCTCCACGAGCAGCAGGTGACACACGCCTTCCTCACCCCCGGTGCACTCGACACGATCGAGATACCGGTGGTCGACGCGATTGCCCAGGACCCCCTACCGCGCCTCGAGGTGCTGATCGTCGGCGGTGACGCCTGCGCACCGGCCACCGCGAACCGTTGGATCGCGTTGGGCAAGAGATTCTTCAACGCCTACGGCCCCACCGAGTCGACCATCATGGCCACCGCGGCGGGTCCGCTGCCGCCGGTGTCGGGTGCGGCAGTGCCCATCGGCCGGGAGATCGCAGGCACCGCCGCGCGGGTACTCTCGCCGAGCCTGACCCGATCCGCGCCCGGGGTGACCGGCGAACTGTATGTCTCGGGTCAGGGGTTGGCCCGCGGCTATCACGGACGGCCGGGTCTGACGGCCGCCACCTTCGTGGCCGACCCGGACGGTCCGCCCGGGTCACGGCGCTACCGAACCGGCGACCTCGTCCGCCAGGTAGCCGATCCCGCCGGCAAGCTCACGCTGATCCACCACGGACGCAGTGACTTCCAGATCAAGATTCGCGGACATCGGGTGGAACTCGGCGAGGTGGAAGCCGCCGTGCGGTCGTATCCGGGCGTCGGTGCCGCCGTCGCCGTCGGCCGCCCCGGGCCGGCCGACGCGCTCGCCCTCGTTGCGTACGTGGAGCCGGCGCGATCGCAGCCGTTCGACCGGATCGCACTGATGGCCCACCTGCGGTCGCGGTTGCCGGCGTACGCGGTGCCTTCCTCGATCACCGAAGTCGATGCGCTGCCGCTGACGGCAGCGGGCAAGATCGACCGTCGTGCGCTGCCCGAGCCGCACTTCGATGTCGTGG
Organism: Gordonia sp. NPDC062954; assembly: GCF_044543825.1. Taxonomy (NCBI): domain Bacteria; kingdom Bacillati; phylum Actinomycetota; class Actinomycetes; order Mycobacteriales; family Gordoniaceae; genus Gordonia; species Gordonia sp. NPDC062954. The sequence goes on from NZ_JBITWL010000006.1 coordinate 169,056, forward strand.
AGCATGCGGCGGCCGCCACCACCCACGAGGAAGTGGTGGTCGCCGCGTTCGCCGAGGTACTCCGACTCGAACGTCTCGGCGTGCTGGACAACTTCTTCGAGGTCGGCGGTGATTCATTGTCGGCCACCCGGGTGGTGTCGCGGCTGCGGGGCGTCACCGGGCGTGACATCGCGGTTCGTGACCTGTTCGACGCGCCCACTGCCCGCGAACTCGCCCGGCGAATCGGGCGGGCGCAAGCAGGCACCACCCCGGCGCTCGGTTCACTGCCGCGGCCCGCGACGATTCCGCTGTCCCCGGCGCAGCAACGGATGTGGTTCCTCAACCGGTTCGACCCGTCGGCGGCCACCGAGAACATCCCGATCATCCTGCGGCTCACCGGAACGATGGAGCACAAGGCGTTCGCGGCGGCGCTGGGCGATCTCGTCGAGCGTCATGAGGCGCTGCGCACGATGTATCCGGCGGACACCGAGGGTCACCCGTACCAGGTGATCCTGTCGCCGACCGACGTCCCGGTGAAGTTGGCACCGCAGCTCGTCGGTGCCGCTGCCCTGCCCGACGTGCTGCGATCGGTGATGCGCACCGAGTTCGATGTCACCGCCGAGCCGCCGATCCGCGCGGAACTGTTCTCGGTGGAGGGTCCGGCCGCCGCGGCCGCCGAACACATCTTCGCCCTGGTGTTGCACCACATCAGCGCCGACGGCCTGTCCGTCGTCGGCCTCGCGACCGAGCTGTCGGATGCCTACCGTGCCCGACTGTCGGGGGTCGCACCCGAATTCGTGCCCCTGGCCGTGCAGTACGCGGACTTCGCGATCTGGCAGCAGGCGTTGTTGGCCGACGGTGACGGGCGCGCCGCCACCGAACTCGCCTATTGGCAGGACCGGCTGGCCGATGCCCCACCGGTGATCGAGCTGCCGACCGACCGGCCACGGCCTGCGCAGCGAAGCGGGATCGGCGCCCGGGTCGACTTCGACCTCGACGCGGATCTGCATGCCCGCATGCTCGACCATGCGCAGCGACACTCGGCGAGTGCATTCATGGTGGCGCACACGGCGTTGGCCGTGCTGCTCGGCCGGCTCGGCGCCAACCGGGATGTGGTGATCGGCACCCCGGTGGCCGGACGGGAGGACGAGCGCCTGGAACGGGTGGTGGGCATGTTCGTCAACATGCTCGCGTTGCGCACCCAGATTCCCGCGGACGCCACCGGAACAGAAGCGCTGGCGATCGCGCGTGACGCGGATCTGGCCGCGTTCTCCCGCACCACATTGCCGTTCGACCGCGTCGTCGACGGCCTCGACCTGACCCGCACCGCCGCCCGCCACCCGGTGTTCCAGGTGGCGCTGTCGTTCCAGAACATCGGGCGTCTGGCGATCGAGCTGCCGGAGCTGACGATCGAGGCCATCGACGAGGACAACGGTCTGGCCGAGTTCGATCTGCACCTCACCCTGGTCGAACGTTGGGACGGCGCGACCCCCACCGGGCTCAGTGCGCAGTTGTCCTATGCCACCGAGCTGTTCGACCACTCCACCGCGCTCAACCTGACCCGATGGTTCGTGGCCGTGCTGGACGGGCTGGTGTCCCGATCCGATTGCGCTGTCGGTGACCTCGAGATCCTCGACGACACCGAACGCGCAGGGTCGGTGACGGTGCCGGCACGCGATGAAGCGACGCACCCCGTTCGGGCCGCGCGTTTCGATCTCGCGGAGCTGTTCACCCGCCAGGTGTGCCGCACACCGGATGCGCGCGCGGTGTCGTGGGATGACTCCCACCTCACCTACCGTCAGTTCCACCGCCGGGTGGCCGCGGTGGCCGACGAACTCGCGCGGCGCGGGGTGGGCCCGGAGGACCGGGTGGCCATCGCCCTGGCACGCGGTATCGATCAGCTCACCGCGATGTTCGCGGTGGTGACCGTGGGCGGCGCCTACGTTCCTGTGGATCCCGTTCCGGTGGGTACGACCGTGGGCGGTGAACGCGCCCGGATGATCGTGGAGTCGGCCGATGCGCTGTTGGTGATCTCCGATGCCTCGGCGGGCGATTCGATGTTCGGCCGTCCGGTGCTCGATCTCACCGAGGTGGGGGATCGGCATCCGGCCGACGTCGTCGAACCCCCACGGCTGCGGCCGTTGCGACCGGAGAATCCGGCCTACGTGTTGTTCACGTCGGGGTCGACCGGCCGCCCCAAAGGCGTTGCAGTGTCCTACGGTGCGGTTGCCGAACAACTGCGGTGGATGCAGCAGACCTACGCGCTCGACGAGACCGACGCCGTCATGGTCAAGACAGCCGCCGGTTTCGACCTGTCGGTGTGGGAGTACTGGTGGGCGCTGCTGTGTGGTGCCCGGCTGGTGATCGCCGAGCCCGGCGTGGAACGCGACGGTCGTGCCCTGGGCGAAGCCATGGGGCGTTCGGGGGTGACCGTGCTGCCCACGGTGCCGTCGGCATTGTCGGTGATGCTCGACGGCGGCCGGTTCCCGGAGTCGGTGCGCACTGTCCTGTGTATCGGTGAGGAATTGCCGGCCGCGCTGGTGCGGCGCATGTCGGCGATGTCGTCGGCCGCACTCCACAATCTGTACGGACCCACCGAGGCGACCGTCAGTGTGACCGCACATCAGGTGGACCCGGAAGCCGAGGCGGATCGGATTCCGATCGGGCGGGCGCAACCGTCGGTGGCGCTGCGCGTCCTCGACGCGCGGCTGCATCCGGTGGCTCCGGGGGGCGCGGGTGAGCTGTATCTCGCCGGCGTGCAGCTGGCGCGCGGCTATCACGGCGACCCGGGACGCACGTCGGCCTCGTTCGTCGCCGATCCGTTCACCGGTGAGCGGATGTATCGCACCGGAGACCTGGTGCGCCGTGACCACAATGGTGAGTTGGAGTATCTCGGACGGACCGACCATCAGCTCAAGGTGCACGGCTTCCGCATCGAGCCCGGGGAGATCGAGGCAGCGCTGCGGCGATGTGCGGGCGTCGACGAGGCCGTGGTCGTCACGGTGGGAGAGGGCGACGAGGTGCGTCTGGTCGGGTTCGTCGTCGGTTCGAGTCCCGGTGACGTGGTGGGCCGTCAGATTCGTGACATGGTGCCCAGCTACATGATCCCGGAGGTGCATCGGCTCCAAGCGCTGCCGTACACCGCGAACGGCAAGGTCGACCGGCAGGCGTTGCCACAGCCGCCGCGTCCGCGCCGCGAGTATGTGGCACCGTCCACGCCGGTGCAGGCTGCAGTGGTGCGGGTGGTGGAATCGGTCACCGGAACCGATCGGGTCGGATTGTCGGACAACTTTTTCGGTGTCGGCGGCAACTCGCTGTCGGCGACGCGCGTCGCCGCTGGTCTCGAGACCGACCTCGGGGTGCCGGTGCCGGTTCGCGTGTTGTTCGAATCCGCGGATCTCGCGGAGTTCTCCGACGCGGTGGCGGCGCTGCTCGAGGCGGGCACCGACGACGATGCGGCGCTGGGGCGGGTCCGGGTCGACGGCCCGGCCGCGCCGATCGCGCCGGCGCAACGCCGAATCTTCGCGGCGGTCGCCGACGGCGTCGGCGCCGACTGGATTGTGCCGTTCGCGCTGCGGCTGTCCGGGGTGCTGGACGTCGCGGCGTTGCGCGCGGCGTTGCTCGACGTGGTCGAGCGGCATGAGGCGTTGCGCACGACATATCGCGACACCGATTCGGGGCCGGAACTGGTGGTGACCGACATCGATGACCTGCGTGAGGTGCTGAAGCGGGACCTCGAGCCGGTGCCGGTCGACGATGCGGACAGCGCCCGGGTGATCGACGCGATCGCCTGGTCGCCGTTGGACTTCGACGGGGTCGCGCCGTTGCGGGTGCGGCTGTTGCGGCTCGATGAGCACACCCACGTGCTGGTGGTGGTGTCCCATCACCTCAATGTCGACGGTCAGTCGATGTCGCTGCTGACACGTGACATGGTGGTGGCGTTCGCCGCCCGCTGTAACGGTGCGGTACCCGAGCTGCCCGAACCCGGCGTGCGGTTCCGCGACTACGCGCAGTGGCAGCGCCGCCTGCTGGGCGCACCGACCGCGCCGTCCGAGCACGGGCAGCGTCAACTGGACTACTGGACAGCCAGATTCGCCGACCGCAGCAACGACTTCCGGCCGCGGTTGCGGACCGATCGTCCTCGACCGGAGCGGTGGAATCCGATGGGGGCGGGGATCGAGTTCGTCGTCGAGGGCTCGGCGCATGCGACACTCGACGACCTGGCGAAGAGCCGGTCGGTGGCGCTGTTCTCGCTGCTGCAGGCGGCATTCGCGGTGATTCTCGCCGAGGGCGCCGACTCTCCGGATGTCCATGTGGCGACCGCGAACGCGAACCGTCCGCATCCGGAGCTGGCGGGAGTGGTCGGCAACTTCTCCGAGGATCTGGCGATGCGCCTGGACGTCGACGATCGGCGCACGATCGGTGAGGTGATCGCCGACGTGCACGAGCAACTGGTGGGCGGGCTGCGGCATCCAGACGTGTCTACGCCGGAACTAACTGCAGCACTGGGTATCTCGGTCACCCCGGGTGAACATCCGCTGTTCCCGGCGACGTTGATCGTGCAGCCGGAACCGGACGGGTCGGTGGATGCGGAGGTCGATCTGGGCGCGGTGCGCGTGCGGCGTGAGCCGATCGAACGCGTGGTGGCCAAACACGAGGTGGAGATCACGATGCGGGAGCGACACGCCGACGGCGTACCGGCGGGACTGACCGGGACACTGATGTATCCGACGGCGTTGTTCGATCGGGCTACTGCCGAGACGATGGTCGCCGGTTTCCGCGCGGTACTCGCAGCGCTGGCCGACCGCGGGGTGTCCATCACGGTCGCCGAGTTGCGGGGGCTGCTTCGGTGAACGCATCGGTGGTGATCGCCGCCTACCGCGGCCTGCCGGATCTCGACGTCCAACTCGATGCGCTGACCGCGCAGGACTGTTCGGCGCCGTTCGAGGTGATCCTCAGCGACAACGAGGGCAGCGACGAACTCCGGCGGCACGTGGCCACCCATCCTCATCGGCAGCGACTCGATCTGCGCTATGTCGACTCGTCGGCGGTGGCCGGTACCTCCCATGCGCGCAATGTCGGGACCCGTTCGGCACGATACGGTTTCATCGCCTATTGCGATCAGGATGACGCGGTGTATCCGGGCTGGTTGCGTGCGCTGCTGGAGGAGGGGCAGCGCTGCGACATCGTCGGCGGACCCCTGGAGCGCGACACGCTCAACGATCCGGTGGTCGCGGCGTGGCGTGAACTACCCGATCCTGATCGCGCAGCGGTGCTCGCCCGCTTCCTGCCCATCACGTTCGGTTGCAACCTCGGGGTGCGTCGGGAGGTGTTCGACGCCGTCGGCGGGTGGGACGAGTCGTATCCGACGGCCGGCAGTGACGTCGAGTTCTGCTGGCGGGTGCAGACGTCGGGCTACCGTTTCGGCTACGCGCCGGCGGCGATGGTGGCTTACCGGTATCGCACCGGGCTGCGGGAGACCTGGCATCAGGTCGTCGACTACGGCCGTGAGGAGGCGCGGGCGGCGAAGCAGTTCGGTGCGCCCGGCCGGCAGTGGTGGTGGTTTCCCGTCCATGCGGTCGTGGTGGCCGCGACCGCGCCGGTGTGGCCGTGGGGTTGGTCGCGTAAGCGCCGCGGCGCGTGGGTGTGGGTGACCGGCAATCTCGTCGGGCGCATCGCGGGCAGCGTGAAGTACCGCGTCGTGTATCCGTGACACTCTCATCGCCAGAACACGAACAGATTCCACCCGTAGGACGCGAGGACGCTGGGCACCCCGGACAGGCCGAACAGCCAGTAGACGAAGTCGAAGAAGGCGCGGTTGAGGAACGGGATGAACAGTAGTGCGAACACGATCAGGAAGCCGTACGGCGCGATCTTCTGCATCGAGAACCGGGTCTGCTCGGACAGATACGGTTCGATGGCCCCGTAGCCGTCGAAGCCGGGCACCGGCGCGATGTTGAGGACTGCGGCGGTGATCTGCAGGAATGCCAGCATCGACAGGGCGGCCCATAGATTGAGTCCGTCGGCGAAATACAGGACGTTGTCGCCTGAGTCGAAACCCTGCGATCCGTATGTGCTGGGTTGGGCGAATCTCACCACGATCAGCAGGATCGCGCCGATAGCGGCGTTGGTGAGTGGCCCGGCCAGCGACACCATCGTCCGTTGGGCCCGGGTGAAGCCGTGCTGGTGGACGTACACCGCACCGCCGGGAAAACCGATGCCACCCAACAGGATGATCAGTAGCGGCAGCCCGATCGACAGCCCGGGGTGGGTGTAGCGCAGCGGGTTGAGGGTGAGATACCCGCGCAGTTCGGCGTTGCGGTCGCCGAAGCGGAAGGCGGTTACTGCGTGGGCGAATTCATGCAGGCACAGCGAGATGACCCAGCCGGCCAGTACCAACAGCAGGGTGCCGCCGACCGACTCGAGGTTGCGGCCCGGTGCGGAGCCCGCGACCAGCCATCCGCCGGCCACGGCGGCCACCACCAGACCGAGGAACACCGGGCCGGGACGTACCGCGCGGATGATCTCGCGGGTCGTCGGACGCAACGGTGCCGAGGTCATGGCCGTACCAGGCGCAGGTCGGTGTCGTGCCGGTAGAAGGTGGATCGCTTGACCACGCGGGGATTCACCACGCCCTCCCTTTCGACGACGATGTTGGTGCCGCCGGTCTGGGCCGCGCGCCCGGTCAGCCAGCGGCCCGGCAGCAGCAACCGCTCCACCTGGGCGCGCAGGCCGGGCAGGGCAAGGGTGGGTTCGATGAGCACCGAGCGCACCTCGCCACGGAACAGTCGTTCGCTGTCGACGTAGGTCTCGCCGTGCAGTTTGGCGCCTTCGGCGCCGAGGTGTCGGGCTCGGCCGAGCAGGACGGTGGCCGCGTCGTCGCGGATCAGCGGTACCGAGGTCGCCGTGCCGTGTTCGGCGAGTTCCCGCGCTGCCGGTCCGTGCGGTAGGCCGTAGCGTGTGGAGGCGCCGGTGGCCTCCGCCGGTAGCAGGGCCACCTCCACGTCGAGGCGCTCGGCCAGCATCAACGCGGCCAGCACCTGGGCGAAGAAGGTGTCTGACTCGTCGGCGATGGTCGGGGCGACCCGCTCGGTGACGCGCGGTTCCACGAGGAGGCGGGTGACCGCGGGGTCGGCCACCGCCGTGGTGACCGCGGTGCGGATGGCGGTCTTGTCGTCGGAGCGGGAGGCCTGCGAAATCAGCGCAAAAGACACTCGAATAGCGTATCGACCCGGGCGAACAAGTAAGGTTGGCCTGTTGTTCACCCGTCCCGACTCGAAGGAGTAACCGACCATGGCCGCGATCGTGCTGATCGGCGCCCAATGGGGTGACGAGGGCAAAGGCAAGGCGACCGACCTCCTGGGCGGGAAGCTGCAATGGGTTGTCCGCTACCAGGGCGGCAACAATGCCGGTCACACGGTGGTGCTGCCGAACGGTGAGACCTTTGCTCTGCACTTGATCCCGTCGGGCATCCTCACCCCGGGAGTGAAGAACGTCATCGGTAACGGTGTCGTGGTGGATCCGGGGGTGCTGCTCACCGAGCTGGGTGGACTCGAGGACCGCGACATCGACACCTCGGGCCTGATGATCTCCGCGGATGCGCATCTGCTGATGCCGTACCACGTGGCGATCGACAAGGTCACCGAGCGTTTCCTCGGCAACAAGAAGATCGGGACCACCGGCCGGGGTATCGGGCCGTGCTATCAGGACAAGATCGCTCGTGTCGGCGTGCGGGCGGCCGACGTGCTGGACGAGAAGATCCTCGCCCAGAAGGTCGAGGCAGCGCTCGAGCTGAAGAATCAGATCCTGGTCAAGATCTACAACCGCCGCGCGCTCGAGCCGGCGCAGGTGGTCGATGAGGTGCTCGAGCAGGCCGAGGGCTTCAAACATCGGATCGCCGACACCCGGTTGCTGCTCAACAAGGCGCTCGAACGGGGCGAGACGGTGCTGTTGGAGGGGTCGCAGGGCACGCTGCTCGATGTCGACCACGGCACATATCCGTACGTGACGTCGTCGAACCCCACTTCGGGTGGTGCGGCGGTTGGCGCGGGAATCGGACCCAACAAGATCACCACCGTGTTGGGCATTCTGAAGGCGTACACGACGCGTGTCGGGTCGGGGCCGTTCCCGACCGAGCTGTTCGACGAGTGGGGTGCCTACCTCGCCAAGACCGGCGGAGAGGTCGGCGTCACCACGGGTCGGGCGCGGCGCTGCGGCTGGTTCGATGCGGTGATCGCGCGGTATGCGACCCGGGTCAACGGGATCACCGACTACTTCCTCACCAAGCTCGACGTGCTGTCCAGCCTGGACACGGTGCCGATCTGCGTGGCCTACGACGTCGACGGTGAGCGAGTCGAGGACATGCCGATGACGCAGACCGGTTTCCATCACGCCAAGCCGATCTACGAGGAGATGCCCGGCTGGTGGGAAGACATCTCCGGATGCACGACCTTCGAGGAACTGCCCAAGAATGCGCAGGACTACATTCTGCGTCTGGAAGATCTTGCCGGCGCACATATCTCGTGCATCGGGGTGGGACCGGGGCGCGATCAGACCATAGTGCGACGCAAGATCGTCTAGCTGCGTCATCGTGTAGGTGCGGTATCGGACGTCGAGTAACCGTCGAGGGGGCGGGATGGACCGGGGGAGTCGTGACTACGGATCGATCCTGCTCGGTTCGGCGTCTGAAGGCGGGTTCAAGCAGCGGGTTCGCATCCAGACCCTGCTGACGTCGTTCCTGTTGATCGCCAACCTGATCGGCGCGATTCTGGCGATCGCGTTGTCGGCGGTAGGGATTCCGGAGCCGTCGTTGTTCCAGGCGGAGCTGTGGTGGGTCAACTACATCGCGGTGCCGGTGTATGTGGCGGTGGCGTTTGTGGTGGGCACCGTGTTCGGGACCGTGGTGGTGGTGCGAGATCTGCAGTGGGCCATCCGGGATCGTCCGCCAACCGCCAAGGATGCCCGACGTGCGCAGCGCGCGCCCTGGCGACTGGTGTTCATCCAGGGTGCGTTGTGGGCGGCGGCAACCGTCATGTTCACCATCATGTACGGCGTTCTGGAACCGAATCTGATCCCGAAGATGTTCTTCGTGGTGGGGCTCAGCGGCATTGTGGTGGTCGCGATCTCCTACCTGCTCATCGAATTCGCGTTGCGGCCGGTGGCGGCCGAGGTGATCAGCGCCGGCTACCGGCGGCGTAAACGCAGTGGAGTCCGCTCGCGGTCGATCGTGTCGTGGATGGTGGGGTCGGCGATACCGATCATCGGCATCCTGCTGGTGGTGTTCTTCGGTGCTTTTCGGGATGACACGTCGAAACTCGATCTGTTCGTGGGTGTCACGGTGCTGGCCGTGATCGCGTTGTCGACAGGGTTGCTGCTGACGGTGCTGACCAGTATCAGTGTGACGGCGCCGATCCGGAGTGTGCGTACCGCGATGAACCGGGTGCAGAGCGGCCGGATCTCGGATGTCGATCTCGTTGTCTACGATGGCACCGAGCTCGGTGATCTGCAGGTGGGTTTCAACAGCATGGTGGGCGGATTGCGTGAGCGCGAACGCATGCGGGATCTGTTCGGTCGTCATGTGGGACGCGATGTGGCCGAGGCGGCGTTGGCTCAGGACCCCGAGCTCGGCGGCGCCGAGCGCACTGTGGCGGTGGTGTTCGTCGACGTGATCGGATCCACGACGCTGGCGCAGGGGCGTAGTCCGAGCGAGGTCGTCGAGATCCTGAATAGGTTCTTCGCCGTGATCGTGGCAGCAGTGGAACGTGGTCAGGGGTTGGTGAACAAATTCGAAGGGGATGCGGTGCTCGCCATTTTCGGAGCTCCGCTCGAGATCGACGATCCGGCGGGTGCGGCTTTGATGGCGGCCCGCGACATCGCGAGCGGCCTGGCGCATGAGGTTCCGGACATCTCCGCGGGCATCGGCGTCAGCTACGGGACGGTGGTGGCCGGAAATGTGGGCGCCATCGAGCGATTCGAGTACACGGTGATCGGCGATCCGGTCAACGAGAGTGCGCGGTTGTCGGAGCTGGCCAAGCGCGATCCGCGCCGTCCGTTGGCTTCCGGACGGGCTGTGGATGCAGCCGACGGTGAGGCGACGTCATGGGAACGGCAAGAAAGCACAACGCTTCGTGGACGCAGCGAAGAAACGGTGGTGTACGCGGCGCTGTAGCGCATGCGTCAGCGCGGGTAGGTGACGATGATCTGGCCGGTGCGGGCGTTGCGCCAGGTGATGGTGCGGTCGGTGTGCATGGTCGGTATCCACGGCCCGTCGTGTTTGCGGTCGTGGTCGGGTCGGCACAGGGGTGCGAGGTTGAAGGCCACGGTCCAGCCACCGGCCACCGGGTCGGCATGGCAGAACTTGGACAGGTGGTCGAGTTCGCACTCCTCAGACGGTCGGCCGCAGTAGGGGTAGCGGCAGCGTCGGTCGAGCTGGATGATCTCGGCGCGTAGGGCTGCTGACGGTTTATAGGTCAGTGCCCCGGGTGGTGGGGTGGCGAACCCGCCGTGGCCGGTGGGGTCGATGGGTGGGGCTGGTGTGCGGTTGCCGAAGATGATCAACCCGCTGGCGGTGCGGGTTTCGCTGGGGCGGGCGGTGACGGTCGTGGCGTGCGGTGCGATCCGAGCGGCGTGGGCCGGATCGATGGCGCCGTAGCCCATCAGGCGGGTGGGGTCGAGACCGGTCGGGTCGCGTAGCAGGGTCAGGCCGGGGACGATGAGGTCGGAGTCGGAGTCGGCGGAGTTGTCGGCTGCCGCGCCGTCTGCGGTGGCATCGTGATCGGTGGGTGGTGCGGTGATGAAGTCTCGTCGCGGTTCCGGGGAGGGCGCGACATCCTCAGCGGTGTCATCGGCATCGATTCCGGTGCCAGACTGTTCGCTCTCGCCCTCGATGTCACGGTCGGCGTCGATGTCGGCGAGGGTGATCGGCTGTTCTTCTGCCGCGTCAGGCCCACCCGTCGCGGGTTCGTCGGCGGTCTGGCCCGATGCGCTGGCCTCGTCAGCCGTGCTGGTGTCGACCGACGCGTCGCGCTCACCGTCGGTGACCAAACTCGGGGTGGCATCCGTGGTCTGCCCCCGGCTGCTGGTACGAGTCTGGCGGGTGGGGCAGGTGTCGTCGCCGCAGTGGCAGCGCAGCTTTGCGCCGGGGGCTTTGATGATTTCGGCGAACGCGGCCACGCGTTGGGCTTTGATGCTGCGCCCATCACGGCGACACACCCGTCGTCCGATGAGGGCGCTGATGCGGTCGCGCAGGTGTACGCCGTGTTCGGCGGGGATGCAGGCATCGACGGTCATGTGCCCGAACGCTTCGTTACCGATCGTCACATCCCCGAACAGATCGGTGATGTCATCGCGCGTCTCGGCCGCCCGATCAGGATCAAGACTGATGATGATCGCGTCGAGATCATCTCGCAGGGCGGTGTCGGTGGTGGGTCGGCTGGCCAGATCGAGCACCACATCATCGAAATCCCACGGCTCATCCTCGTCGGCATCGTCACCGGCGGGATCGTCGGTGGCGGCAGGGTCGGTCTCGGACGCAGCATCATCGGAGCCGCCATCATCAGTGCCGTCGCCGTCGGAGCCGTCACCGTCGGTGCCGGGATCGAGGTCAGATTCGGGGTCGTCGAGGTCGAGGGTGAGTTCCTCGTCGACATTGTCGGTGTCGGTATCGGTTTCGTCGGTGGTTTCGGCGTTGTCGGCGAGTTCGCCGAGTCGTGCTCGCAGATCGCCGGTGGGGCCGGTGGCGGCGCCGCGGATGGCCACACCCAGCCGGTGAGGTCTCAAATCGCCGGCACGGAAGGCGTCACGGATCTTGGGGTGCTCGTCGAGTAATTCGTCGAGACTGACCCATTCACCGGCTTGACGTCGAGAAACACCCAACTGCAGCGAGATTTCGCCTTTCGCGGCCTTGTCGGCGGCGTTGCGGATTCGGTTCGGAACGAAATCGTTGTATCCGGCGAGACGCTCGTTGTAGGTGGATTGCCCGATCTGACGGGCGATCTGCATCGCGATTGCCTGGGCTTGGTTACTCAGCCGCAACAGATCGCGACCGTACTGCGCCAATTCGTCGAGACTGCTGGAGGCCAGCAGAGCGTCGTCGGCGGCACGGTCGGTGAAGGTGAACACGAGACACTCCTTTCCGGCGAAGACGGTCTCTGAGGTCGGGATGGTTTGGTGGGGAACCGAACTGCTATCAGACTATCGGGCGGGTCTGACAACTTTGGTGCGTTGCGCGCGGGCTGTGGATGGACTTGTTCGGCGAGGTGTTGGGTTCAGGATAGCGGTGGGGTGTGACAGCTTGTCGTGGATGAGTGTGGTTGCGTCGGTGGGCCCTTCGTGACGCTTCCCTCGCAAGCTCGGACGCTCCTCAGGGATCAGGGGGCGCGGCTTTGTAGGCTCGACCGCTACTCATGGTCAGAGGCTGCGCTCGTTCCTCGACTTGTTTCTTTGGGTCAGGGCGCTTCGCTTGTTCGTCGCTGCGCTCTTTGTGGCTCATGACAAAGCCCTTCCTTTCCGATTCTCTGATTCTCGGGAAACGTTGGTGGGGAATCGAACTGCTATCAGACTATCGGGTGGGTCTGACAACTTTGGTGCGCTGCAAGTGGGCTGTGGATGGACTTGTTCGGTGAGGTTGGGTTCAGGATGCCGGTGGGGTGTGACAACTTCGTGCGTGAGTGTGGTTGCGTGGGTGGACCCTTCGTGACGCGGCCTCGCACGCTCGGACGCTCCTCAGGGATCAGAAATGCGGCCTCGCAAGCTCGGCCGCTCCCCCGGGGTAGAAGGCAGGGGACGTTCCTCGCCCGCTTCCGACGCGGCGTCAGTCGGTGCCGCTCGTTGCATAAAGCCCGACCCGGAGAGGGACGATCGGGGATGATGGTCACCATGACATTCGCCCGGGGTGCGCAATCGGACGCTGATCGGCGCTGCGTCGAACTCGCGGCCATCGGGGCCGACATCAATGCCGACCCCGAGCCGCGGAACGGTGACCGCTCGGCGTGCGAGGAATGTACTCAACTCGGTGAACACCACTGGGCGCACCTACGGATCTGTCTGACGTGTGGTCATGTCGGGTGCTGCGACTCGAGCCCGCGGCGTCACGCGGCAGCCCACTTCGACGAGACAGGTCACTCGGTGATGCGGTCGGCCGAGCCCGGCGAGGTCTGGCGATGGTGCTATGTCCATCAGTCGACGGACTGATGCGGGGTGCGGGCCGCCGACGATGCGGGACCGACGCGATCTGTTAGCGGCCGTGCACTGAACTGCACGTAGGATCTGGTCATGACGTCAGACAGCGACAACGCTTCGCAGGCGTCGGCGCCGGCGGGCGGAGAAGCCGCGTCGGCGCCGGACGCACACGCTTCCACCCCGGCAGAACACGCGTCGGTGGAGCAACCGCCGGCCGATCAGAAGCCATCCGACGCACCGGCCGACCACCAGTCGCCTGATCGTGGCCCGGAGCAGCACGTTCCGGCACCCGCGGTCGGACCGCCCGCGGTGATCGGCACGCCGCTGAGCCCGTCAGCAACCAAGGTGATGGTGCTCGGCGCCGGTGAACTGGGCAAAGAGGTCATCATCGCGTTCCAGCGCCTCGGCGTCGAGGTGATCGCCGTCGACAGGTACGCCGACGCGCCGGGTCAGCAGGTCGCACACCATGCCGAGGTCATCGACATGACCGACGCCGCGGCACTCCTGGCGCTGATCGAGCGCTACCGCCCGCATTATGTGGTCCCGGAGATCGAGGCGATCGCGACCGAGGCCCTCATCGAGGTGGAGAAGCGGGCGCTCGCCGAGGTCATCCCGACCGCACACGCTGTGGTTGCCACCATGAACCGCGAAGGCATCCGGCGCCTCGCCGACGAGGAACTCGGACTGCCCACCTCGCCCTATCTGTTTGCATCGTCGGCGGAGGAGCTCGAGGCGGCGGTCGCCGAGATCGGCTTCCCCTGCGTGGTGAAACCGGTGATGTCGTCGTCGGGCAAGGGCCAGACCGTGGTGCGTGCACCCGCCGACATCGGCGGCGCCTGGCAGAACGCGACGACCGGCGCTCGCGTGCAAGGCGAGCGGGTCATCGTCGAGGGCTTCATCGAGTTCGATTACGAGATCACCCTGCTGACGGTCCGCGCGATCGATCCCGTCACCGGTCGCCTCGCCTCCCATTTCTGCGCACCGATCGGTCATCAGCAGGTCGGCGGCGACTACGTGGAGAGCTGGCAGCCGCACGAGATGTCCACCGACGCGCTGGCCGCGGCGACCTCCATCGCGGCCCGCATCGCCACCGCGATGGGCGACGGGAAGCTCGGCGGTCGAGGTATCTTCGGCGTCGAACTCTTCGTCCAAGGCGACGACGTCTACTTCTCCGAGGTCAGCCCGCGCCCGCACGACACCGGATTGGTGACTCTCGCCACGCAACGCCTCTCCGAGTTCGAGATGCACGCGCGAGCCATCCTCGGCTTGCCCGTCGACGTCACGCTGGCCTCGCCAGGTGCGTCTGCGGTGATCTACGGTCAGCTCGACGAACCGGCCATCGGATTCGCCAACGTCGCTCGTGCGCTGGCCGTACCGGAAACCGACATCCGGCTGTTCGGCAAGCCGCAGAGCTTCCACCGGCGCCGCATGGGTGTCATCACCGCCACCGCCGACGATGTGGCCACGGCCCGCCAGCGCGCCGTCCAGGCGGCGTCGCTGGTGACGCCGGTGGCGGCGCGTCCCTTCGAACGGACTGTCCCCGAGCCGCTGGGTAACCCGCCGGTGCCGCCACCGCCCCGCCGTCCGGGGCCGCCGCCCGGTGCTCCGAATGTGCCGCCGCACGCCGGTCCACAGCAACAGCGCCCAGCTGGCGGGGCCTATCCGGCCGGACCGCGTCCGGCCGGCGCACCGCCGATTTCCGGGCAGCCGCCGCGCCCGGGCCCGGGTGGACGTCCGCCGCGGCCGACCCCTCCGGGACCGCCGCCCGGTGGCCCACGGCCCGGCCCACCGCCGCAGCGCGGACCGCAACCACCACGCGGCGGCGCGCCCGGACGCCCCGTCGGGCCGCCGCCCGGACGGCCCGGTCCGCCGCCGGGACCCACCCCTCCACCGGCATCGCGTCCGGCCGGGCCCACGGCGAATCGCCAGGCCGACGAACCGTCGCGCGCCTCGGTCGACTGACCCCAACCGACGATGTCGCTGGGTGGGGAACTGCTCATCGGAGCGGTCATCCTGGTCGGTCTGCTGGGCATCGTCTTCCCGGTGCTGCCTGGAAGCATCCTGGTGGCGCTCGCGATCGGCGTGTGGGCGGTCGCGGTCGGCGGCTGGGCGTGGGGCATCTTCGCCGCCGCCGCGGCTGTCATCGTCATCGGTGAAGTGGTCAAGTATCTGGTCGCCGGGCGGTCGTTGAAGGCCTCCGGTGTGCCGAACACCACCATCGCCGTCGGCGGGGTCCTCGGCATCATCGGGTTCTTCGTGATCCCGGTGATCGGACTGTTCATCGGCTTCGTGGTCGGCGCCATGATCGCCGAGCTGGTCCGCACCCGAAGCGCTCAGGCCGCCTGGCGGGGCACCGTGTCGTCGGCGAAGGCCGCGGCCATCACCATCGGCATCGAGTTGTTCGCCGCGTTGCTCGGCACCGCGATCTGGCTTGTCGGGGCAGGGATCTGGTGACCCGGCCGGCTGCGGGGATCATCTCTGCCGCAACGCTGCTGCTGGTCGCCGGATTCGTCGACGCCATCGCCTTCATCTACCTGCAGGCAAACTTCGTGTCCTTCATGTCCGGCAACACCACCGTGATGGGTGTGTCGCCTAGCCTGGGGCACTGGTCAGATGTGGGGATATGCGCCGGGCTGATCGCGCTGTTCTTCGCCGGTGTGTTCGTGGGCTCGGTCATCAACCGCACCCGCCGACGCCCCCGGGAATGGCTGCTGTGGACGGTGACGGGCACCATGGCTCTGGGTGCCACAGTTGCCGGCCTGCAACCGGATTCGTCGGGACAAGGCATCGCCGGGGCGGGCGTGACCGGCATGCTGGTGGTGGCGGTCGCGACCGGCATGATCAATGCGATCTTCGAACGGGACGCCGCGGTGCCCTACGGACTCACCTACGTCACCGGCACATTGGTACGTTCGGCTCGGCAACTCGCCGATACGGTGGTGACGCGCGGGGATCACACCGACGCTCCGCGTCGGGCGTGGCTGAAATCGCTGGGAATGTGGTCGCTGCTCGCCGTCGGCGCCGTCGGCGGGGGCTACGGCTTCCGATGGTTGACGTTGGCCGCGTTGTGGATTCCGGTAGTCGCACTGCTCGTCATGGCGCTCACGACCGCACTGGCGCGTGTCGTGAACCGAGCGGGATGATCATCGGCCCACCGGCGACCGGGTCCTCCATCACGTGGGCCTGGAGACCGAAGGCGTCCTCGAGGAGGTCGGCAGTGACGACGTCGTCGGGTCGACCCTGCGCGACGATCTGTCCCGCCCGCATCACGAACAGTGAATCGCTGTAGCGGGCAGCGAGATTGAGGTCGTGCAGCACCATCACCACGGTCTTGCCGTGCTCGGTGCGCAACGTGCGTACCAAATCGAGGATCTCCACGGAGTGCGCGAGATCGAGGTAGGTGGTCGGTTCGTCGAGCAACAGCAGATCGGTCTCCTGGGCCAGCGTCAGCGCGATCCACACCCGCTGTCGTTGTCCGCCGGACAACGCGTCGATGGGGCGGTCGGCCAGATCGGCGGTCTCGGTCTGCGCCAACGCCCGAGCCACCGCGGCTTCGTCCGCCGCGGTCGCCTGCTGATACCACCGCTGGTGCGGATGACGGCCGCGGATGACCAGGTCGGCGACGGTCAGACCTTCGGGCGCAACGGGATTCTGCGGCAGCAGACCCAGCGCGCGGGCCACCGATTTCGGCCGCATCCGGTTGATGTCTTCGTCGTCGAGATAGACGGTGCCGGCGCGGGGCGGCAACAACCGCGACAGCGCACGCAGCAACGTCGACTTCCCACATCCGTTGGGACCGATGATCGTGGTGATCTGGGCGTCGGGGATGGCGATGTCCAGATCGGTGATCACCGTCCGCTCGTCGTAGCCGACGCTGAGCCCTTCTGCACGCAGCCGACACCGCCCGTTGTTCGGGGAGGTGACGTCGGTGCCGAAACCGTTGGTCATACGGTGGCCTTTCGGGACATGGTGATCATGAGGTAGATGAGGAACGGTCCGCCGATCGCGGCGGTGACGATGCCCACCGGCAGGTTGCCGGGCAGCACCGTTCGGCACAGCAGGTCGCCGCCGAGGACCAGCATCGCGCCGATCAGTCCGGACGCCAGGGGCGTCGGCTGCGACGATCCGGTGAGTCGCAGGGCGATCTGCGGTGCGAGCAGCGCGACGAACGCGATCGGTCCGGCCGCCGACACGCACAGCGCGGTGACGAACACCGCGACCAGCAGCACCACTGCGGTGACCCGGCCGGCGTTCACACCGAGCCCGCGGGCGATGTCGGGTCCGAGGCCCAGCACACCGATCGGGCGCGACAACCCGAGCACCATGGTCACACCGACCGCCACCGCGATCAGCGACGGCCACACGTCGGTCCACGTCGCCTGCGACACCGACCCCACCAGCCAGGTCTGTGCGCGTGCGGCGTCGGCGATCTGCGCGCGGGTCAACATATAGCTGGTGAGCGCCTGCAGCATCCAGGTGACGCCCACGCCGATGATGACCAGCCGGAACGGGTCTATCCCCGAATTCGCCCGCCGCCCCGGCCAGGCCAGGATGTACATCGCGATCGCCGTCACGAAACCGCCGAGAAGGGCTGCCGTCGGGATGCCGAGGCCGGCGAGCCAGGCGCCCCAGCTGGTCGAGAACGCGATGGCCGCCACCGCGGCTGCGCTCGCCCCGGCAGTGATGCCGAGGATGTCGGGGGTCGCCAGCGGGTTGCGGGCGATCCGCTGGGTCAACGCGCCGGCCATGCCGAAGCCGAAGCCCACCAGCAGGGAGACGAGCGCGCGGGGCAGCGAGACGTCGAAGACCACCACGTTCTCGATGCGGGTTCCGCCGCCGAGCAGGACGCGCGCGACATCGAACGGCCCCATCGGGTAATCGCTGACACCGACGCTGAGCAGGAACAGCAGCACGGTGATCGCGGCGCCCACGAATCCCACCGTCAGCATGCGCGGCCGAATCACCCACGACGACGGTCCGATCCGCACAACGCGCCGGGTGGCCCGCCGCTGACCGGCGGTGGTCTGGTCGGGTTCGGGGGCCGGCGGCTGCGGCGCGACGTCGACGGTCATACGCTCACCAACTTCCGTCGACGCACCAGCGCGATCAAGAACGGCGCCCCGACCAGCGCGAGCACCACACCGACCTGGATCTCGCCGGGCCGGGCGATGACGCGACCCAGGATGTCACACACCAAGATGAGGATCGCACCGAGCAACGCCGAGTAGGGCACTATCCAGCGATAGTCGGGGCCGACGATCGCGCGGGAGATGTGCGGGACCACCAGGCCCAGGAAGACGATGGGGCCGCAGGCGGCCGTCGCGGCACCGATGAGCAGCGTGATGGTGAGGATGCCGACGGATCGGATCAACACCACCCGCGAGCCCAGCGCCTTGGTCATGTCCTCGCCGAGGCTGAGCACGTTGAGGAAGTAGCCGCTGCCCAGCGCCAGGATCAGTCCGAGGACGATGAACGGCAGACTCGCCGAGAACACGTCGAGGCCGCGGCCGGTGGTGGCGCCGACGTTCCAGAACCGCCAGGCATCCAACGTGACGCTGTCGGTGAGCACGATTCCCGAGGTGATGGCGAGTAGCAGCGCCGACAGTCCGGTGCCGGCCAGCACCAGTGTCAGCGGGCTCGCACCGGACAATGCGGACAGGCCGAACACCGCACTCGCGGCAATCAGGGCGCCCAGCAGACCGAAGGCCATGTAGGCGATCGGACTCTGGATGCCGAGCACGTAGACGCCGACCACCACCGCGCACGCCGCGCCGGCGTTCACTCCCAACATGCCGGGATCGGCGAGCGGGTTGCGGGTGTGGCCCTGGGCCAGCGCGCCGGCCGCGCCGATCGCGAGGCCCACGATCAGGCCGAGCACCGTACGCGGGAAACGGAGGTCCCAGACGATGCCGTACACGTCGTCGGCGCCGGGCGGGGGAGTGGGCGATTCCAGCACCAGCCACGGCACCCCGTGGAAGTCGGCGAGGGCCAGATGTGGCCAGCCGCCGGCCTGGATCGCGTCGAGAACCTCGCTCAAGCCGAGTTGGCGGGTACCGATGGCGACCGACGCGAGCAGCGCCACCACGAGAACCGCGGTGAGCAGCACAATCCCGGTCATTCGACGCACAAAGGGTTACCTTACCAACCTTTCCCGCCCCCGATGTCAGGGCCAAACGTTCCAATATCCGTTGTATAACGAATCACGCTCATGACTGTGAAGATGCTGAGCAGTGCGTAACGATTCGGCAGGCGCGGGCCGATAGTCACACCACACGTCGCAGAGACAACACGTCGCACGGACGTTGCGTCGACAGGCGCAACTCGTCGAGAAGTCGAAGCAGTCGAGAAGTCGAAGCAATCGAGAAGACAACAGTCGAGAAGACAACAGAGGAGAGGGCGATGAGAGCATCACTCAAGCGTGCGGGGGCAGCCGTGCTGGCCACGGTCGGCATCGCGGCAGGTTCGCTGGCAGGCACTGCGCCGGCACAGGCCGCGACTCCGGGTGATCTGCAGATCCTGGGAGGCATCGAATGCCATTTCGGTCAGTGGGGCCAGCCGTGGAATCAGGCCTGGTACATGTACCGCTGGATGACGGTCCGCAACATCGGTGACACCACCATGCACAACGTCATCCTCAACGAGATCAACGGCGCGTCGGTGCGCGTCAAGGAACTCAAGCCGGGTGAGTCGATGTCCAAGTGGAACGGTAACCGCTGGGTCCGTCCGATCGAGACCCGTTGGTTCGGCTGCTTCCCGTCGTCGATCTCCGGCTTCACCTTCGCCAACGAGGCCGAGAACCTGACCAACAACTTCGGCTACTGGCAGAACTTCCGCCGGATGGACAACCCGGGCCAGCAGACCCCGCCCACCGGTAGCTAGGTCTCCCGCCGTCGGCGCTGGGTAGCGCCGACGGCACCCAGTTTCGCGCCGACAGAACCCGGTTTCGCGCCGACAGAACCCGGTTTCGCGCCGACAGAACCCAAAAAATCACCGAGAGAACCCACGGTCTGTGATGACCGGCCCGCGAACTTGTGCGGGTGGGTTCTCTCGGTGATTTTTTGGGTTCTGTCGGCTGCCGTGCTGAGCGCGTTGGCGAGGTGACTCGCCAACGCTCGGGACTCAGCTGGAGGGGCGGGCGACCTTGTCGGGCTCGCTGGCGGCGAGCATGTCCTCGCGCTCGACGACCTTGACGCGTTCGCGGCCTTCGGCGGCGCCCAGGGCGCGCTCGTGCTCGTCGAGGCGGTACCAGCCGTCCCAGGTAGTGAACGGGATGCTCTTGGCCTCGAGGATCTCGATGAGGGCGTCCTCGGACGGACGGCTCGGCGAGAGCAGAGCGCCGTTGGTCATGTCCTCGAGAATGCAGTCGACGGTTTCGTTGGCGTCGCCCTTCGTGTGACCGATCAGGCCGACCGGGCCGCGTTTGACCCAGCCGGTGGTGTAGATGCCGGTGAGTTGGCTGCCCTCGTCGAACACGCGTCCGGCCTCGTTCGGGATCACGCCTGCCTGGTGGTCGAACGGGATCTGCGGCAGGTTGTCCGACAGGTAGCCGACAGCACGGTAGACCGCGCCGATCTCCCAGTCGGTGTGCTTGCCGGTCGGCTTGACGTTGCCGGTGCCGTCGAGCTGGGTGCGCTCGGTGCGCAGGCCGACGACCTTGCCGTCCTCGCCGAGGATCTCCACCGGATTCTCAAAGAAGTGCAGGTAGAGCTTGTGGATCGCGCCCTGCTTGGGGTCGCGGATGGCGTAGTTCTCGATGATCGTGGCGACCTGGTCGGTGATCTTGGACCCGCGGCGGGCCACTGCCGAACCCTCGTCGTACTCGATGTCCTCGGGTGCGACGATGACCTCGATGTTCGGGGAGTGGTCGAGTTCCTTGAGTTCGAGCGGGGTGAACTTCGCCTGCGCCGGTCCGCGACGCCCGAACACGTGCACCTCGACGGCCTTGTTGGCCTTGAGGCCCTCGTAGACGTTGGCGGGGATCTCGGTGGGCAGCAGTTCGTCGCCGGTCTTGGCCAGCACGCGCGCGACGTCGAGGGCGACGTTGCCGACACCGATGACGGCGACCTTCTCCTGATCCAGTGGCCAGGTGCGCGGGAAGTCGGGGTGTCCGTCGTACCAGGCGACGAACTGGGCGGCGCCGTAGCTGCCCTCGAGGTCGGTGCCGGGGATCCCCAGCGCGCGGTCGTCGGTGGCGCCGGTGGAGAAGATCACCGCGTCGTAGAGGTCACGGAGTTCTTCCAGTGTGATGTCGGTGCCGTAGTCGACGTTGCCGATCAGGCGGACCTGCGGCTTGTCGAGCACCTTGTGAAGCGCCGTGATGATGCCCTTGATTCGCGGATGATCCGGTGCCACGCCGTAACGGATCAGACCGAAAGGTGCCGGCATGCGCTCGAACAGGTCGATACTGACGCCTCGGTCCTTGGCGGTGTCGGACTTCATCAACGCGTCGGCGGCGTAGATCCCGGCGGGACCTGCACCGACGATGGCAACCCGCAACGGGCGGCTGGTGTCACTCATGGAATAGATGCTTTCCGTGGCTCTCTCGGTGACTTCCGGTGAAGAAGTCGGTGGCGGTGGCCGCTGACGCGGCGCCTATCCCTTCTACGGTAGGCGCTGATCGTCGTCGGCCAAAATCTCTTGTGAGGTAAACCTCACCTGTGTCCTCGGTGGTCAGCGCTGTGCGGCCGCCGAGATCGGCGCGACAGCCTGCTCGGCCACCCACGGGACGGTGAGCACAGTGGGCACCGACATCGCACTGCCCACCTGCTGATCGAGGTAGACCACGCGGCCCTCGGTAACCACCGGTAGCCGCGACCAGGCCGGATCGTTGCGCAGACGATCGTTGGCGCCGTCCCAGTCGACCGCGACCACGACGTCCACGCCGTTGAGCATGGACATGTTCTCGGCGGAGATCGAACCGTAGAAGCCGTTGGTGATGGCCGGTTGCAGTGACTCCGGAAACGTGAGCCCGTAGTCGGTGAGGGTCTGCCCGCGGCCGTCGGAGCCGGCATAGATCGACAGACCGCCGTCGGGCGAGGCCGTGACCACCACGCCGGTCTTGCCCGCGAATTCGGGATGCTGTTCGCGGATGTCGGCCAGGAATCCCTGTGTCTCGTCGATCTTGGCCTGCGCCTGTTCGGGTAGTCCCACGGCGCGACCGATCTGGGTCGTCTGCACGTCCCACGGCACCTGCCAATCGGGGTACTCGGCGGGGCGGGTGATGGTGGGTACCGCCTTCGACAGAATGTCGTATTGCTCCCGGGTCGGCGCGGCGCCGACGGCGGTGACCAGCTCCGGATCGGTCTGCAGGGCCAGCGGGATCTGACTGCCGAACTCTGCGGCGGCCTGCGGCAGGATCACCGGCTCCGCGTCGCCGAGTAGGTCGGCGTTCCAGGGTGTGCTGCGCTGGGTCGGATCGGCGAACGGCGCGATCGTCGTCGGTGTGATGCCCAGCGCCAACAGGGTATCGGCGTCGCCCACACCCATCGCCGCGACGCGTGAAGGCTGCTCGGTGACGGTCGTGGCGCCGTACTCGTGGTCGATGGTCACGGGCAGGGCGCCGGGATCGGCGGCCGGCATCGACGACGATGCGGCGTTGTCTTCATCGGGTGCGCTGCATGCCCCGACCGACAGTGCCGCGACGGCCACGAGTGACGTGATCGCGATCCGCACCGTGCGGGGGAGTGACCGATGTGCCTTCATGGGAGCCCTCACGTCGATTGGGTTGGGTACCCTAGCCTAACCGCCTGTGGCGGGCCGGTGCCGCGGCCAGGGGGTCTGACGACGGTCGATAGACTGCGCGCCATGGCCAAGCGTGCGGGTGATCAGGATCGTTCGGAGTCCGGTGGACCTTCCGACGGTCAGACCACGCCCGCGCCGACCTGGAAGGCGGCGTGGCCGTTCCTGGTGGCCCTGGGTGTGGTGGCCATCGCCGCGATCGGCATTGGCATCTCGTATCTGATCCGTCCCGCCGACGACCGCATGAGTACCGAAGCGCACATCCAGCATGCGGTCAACGATGCGTACACCGCTCGCAACGAGTTGGATTACACCCGTTACCGGGAGGCCACATGCGCTGCGGAACTCGCCTCCGACACCTTCCCGGACAAGGACACCTTCGTCGAGCAGAACCGGGTCTCGTTCGAGGAGAACGGGCAGATCGTGATCCCGGAGATCGCCGACATCACCGTGAACGGTGACCGGGCGACCGCACAGGTACATTGGCATTTCGACGAGACACCGGACTCAGAACAGGTCACGGATGTGGTCGTGGTGCGAGAAGACGGGGACTGGAAGGTGTGTACGTCGTGAGCTACGCGGGTGACCTCACGCCCCTGGAGGCGTGGAAGAAACTGGAGAACGACCCCAAGTCGGTGCTGGTGGACTGCCGCACCCGGGCCGAGTGGGCGTTTGTGGGTGTGCCGGATCTCGAGGTCATCGGTAAGAAGACGGTGTTCATCGAGTGGAACACCTTCCCCGACGGCCGCCACAATGATGCGTTCGTCTCGCAGTTGCGCGATGCGGGAATCGCCGATGACGACGAGGTGATCTTCATCTGCCGGTCCGGACATCGGTCCATCGGGGCGGCCGAGGCAGCGACCGCAGACGGGGTCGACAAGGCCTACAACGTGCTCGACGGCTTCGAAGGTGGGCTGGACTCCGACGACCACCGCGGCAACGCGGGCTGGCGGGCACAGAACCTCCCCTGGCGGCAGTCGTGAGCAAGCAACTGCCCGAAGGTGTTTCGGCTGACACCCTGGCCGTGCGGGCCGGCCTCGATCGGTCCGGCTTCTACGAGACCTCCGAGGCCTTGTACCTGACCAGTGGTTACGTCTACGACTCGGCGGAGGCCGCCGAACGCGCGTTCACCGGTGAGGACGAGCGCTTCGTCTACTCCCGCTACGGCAACCCCACAGTCGAGATGTTCCAGGAACGTCTGCGCCAGATCGAAGGTGCGCAAGCGTGTTTCGCCACAGCCAGCGGAATGGCCGCCATGTTCGTCGCGCTCGGTGCGCTGCTGAAGGCCGGTGACCGCCTGGTGGCCGCACGCAGCCTGTTCGGCTCGTGCTTCGTGGTGTGTAACGAGATCTTGCCCCGCTGGGGTGTGGAGACGGTGTTCGTCGACGGCGAGGACCTCGACCAGTGGCGCGATGCGCTGTCGACGCCCACCACGGCGGTGTTCTTCGAGACCCCGTCCAACCCGATGCAGACCCTCGTCGACGTCGCCAAGGTGACCGAGCTGGCGCACGCCGCGGGTGCGAAGGTGGTGCTGGACAACGTGTTCGCCACCCCGCTGCTGCAGCGCGGACTCGACATGGGTGCCGACGTCATCGTCTACTCCGGGACCAAACACATCGACGGCCAGGGACGCGTGATGGGCGGTGCGGTTCTCGGCGAGCAGGAGTACATCGACGGCCCGGTGCAGACCCTGATGCGCCACACCGGGCCGGCGTTGAGTCCTTTCAATGCGTGGACGATGCTCAAGGGCCTCGAGACGATGCGGTTGCGGTTGGACGCCTCGGTGTCCTCGGCGTTGCGGATCGCCGAGTTCCTTGAGGCCGATCCACGGGTGGCGTGGGTCAAATATCCCTTCCTGCAGTCTCATCCGCAGTACGAACTCGCCAAGGCGCAGATGTCGGGCGGCGGCACCGTGGTGACCTTCGAGATCGCCGACCGCGACGGCGTCGGTGGCAAGAAGCGGGCCTTCGAGGTGCTCAACGGCCTGCAGATCGTCGACATCTCCAACAATCTCGGCGACTCGAAGTCGCTCATCACCCACCCGGCCACCACCACCCATCGCGCGATGGGTCCGGAAGGTCGAGCCGCCATCGGCGTCACCGACTCGGTGGTGCGGCTTTCGGTGGGGCTCGAGGGCGTCGACGACCTGATCGCGGATCTCGATCGGGCGCTGGGGTGAGGAAGTCGGCGGGCTGATCTCGATACGGCCCTCGGCTGGCGCCTCGGACCTACTCGATCACCGGAGAGTCAGCCCAACCGCTGGGCGACGTATCGAGGAGCGACGAACCTTCCTCCGGGTTGTGGGCGATCAGGAAGTCGTCAGGCATGCGCTATACCCAATGCGTTGAGGACGGTCGCGAGTTTGGCGGTGGTCTCGTCGAGTTCGTCCTGTGGGTCGGACTGGGCCACGATCCCGCCGCCGGCCCAGGTGCGCAGACTGTGGCGATCTGCGGCAAGCTGCAGGCATCGGATGGTGACCATCCACTCGCCGTCGCCGGCGTCGTCGCACCAGCCGACCGCGCCCCCGTAGAGCCCGCGTGGGTCTTCGACATCGCGGATCAACTGGGCGGCAACATCACTCGGTGTGCCACAGACCGCGGGGGTGGGACTGAGCAGCGCCGCGAGATCCAGCGCGGTGACCGACGGATCACGCAGCGTCGCGCGGATGGGTGTCGCCAGGTGCCAGATCTCGCCCGTGGAGCGGACCTCGGGGGTCGACGGTGCATCCAGATCCGAACTCAACGGGGCGAGCCGGTCGCGGAGGTAATCGACGACGAATCGGTGCTCGGCAAGGTCTTTCGACGACGACGCGAGCGCCTCGGCGGCCGCACGGTCCGCGGTAGGGTCGGCGGATCGGCGTGCCGAGCCTGCGTACGGTCGGCAGGTGACGACCCGACCGGTCTTGCGCAACAACACTTCCGGGCTCGAGCCGAGTAGCCACGAATCGTCGCCGATGACGGCCCCTACGTCCACGGCGAAGGCGTTGTGGTCGACATTGCCGCCCGCCAGTGCGGCAAGCAGATCGGTGACCTCAACCGGCTGCCCGATCACGATGTCGACGGCGCGGGCGAGGACCACCTTGTCGACCACGCCGTCGGCGATCTGTTTGATGGCTGCGACCACCCGGTCGCGGTGGGTTCGTGGATCGGGGTGGGCCGTCATGGACACAACCTCGCGCGGTGTCGGCGGCACCGGCGTCAGCGGTGCGGCGTCCACATCGAGGACTTTTGGTTCGACGAGCGCCGCATTGTCGGCTGGGTCGAAAGGGATTGCCCCGGTGATGGCCCGAACGTCACCCGTGGAGAGGGCTGCGCGGGCGGCGGCGGTGTCGGTGAACGCACGCCGACGACCACGGGCGCGGACGGTGCCGTGGGGTCGGGACAGCACGAACACCTCGCGGTCGTCGCCGTCGGAAGTGGACATGACCTCACGGTACCGGCGCGGCTCGCCGGGTTTCGCTCACGATGATCGGAAATTGACTCATCCGGGGCCGATGGGCGACTGTTGATGCGGGTCATGAGTGCCAGTGACAAGCCCCGGCTCGCTGGCCGGCAACCCTCCTCCGCGGTGGGGTGCTCCGGGTGACGACCCGGCTGTGGTCGAGGTGGCCACGGCAAGTGCGGATTCCCTAGGAGCGTTCATGTCCACTGTGCTGTCAGACCCATTCATCACGTCACTCGCGGCTGCGCCGCTGCCCGCGTGCCCGCAGCCGACCCCGATCCCGCCGCTGGCCGAGGTCGTCGGCGCCACCGCGCACGTTCCACTGTGCTCAGGCGGGTCGGTGCGCTATGTGAACCTCGACTACGCGGCCAGTGCGCCGGCGCTGGCCGCGGTGGCCGGCGCCGTGCAGGCCGCGCTCGGCCAGTACGCGAGCGTCCATCGGGGTGCCGGACATCATTCGCAGGTCACCACCGTCAGGTACGAGTCGGCCCGCGAGTCGGTACGAGCCTTCGTGCGCGGACGGATCGACGACGCCGTGGTGTTCACCCGCGGCACCACCGACGCGATCAATCTGGCCGCCCGGGCCACTCGCGGCGATGTCGTCGTCCTGGATATCGAGCACCACGCGAATCTGTTGCCGTGGACGGCCCGCGAGCGCGCCGGGGGCGCGCGGGTGGTGCGGGCGCGGTCGACGATCGAGGACACCCTGGCTGCGCTGGAGGCGGAGTTGGCGGCGGCGCCGGCTGCGTTGCTGGCGGTGACCGCGGCGTCCAATGTGACCGGTGAAGTGCTGCCGATCGGCCGGCTCGCCGCGCTGGCCCACCGACACGGCGCCCGCATCCTGGTCGATGCAGCCCAGCTCGTCGCGCACCGGCCGGTGTCGATGGTCAGCCACGGTATCGACTACCTCGTGTTCTCCGGCCACAAGCTTTACGCGCCGTTCGGCGCCGGGGTGCTGATCGGCCGGGCGGACTGGCTCGACGCGGCCGACCCGTACCTCGCCGGCGGCGGTGCGTCGGCGGCAGTCACCCTCGACGACGCAGCGTCGGCGAGTGTCGAATGGCGCAGCGGCGCAGCTCGACACGAAGCGGGATCACCGAACGTGCTGGGCGCCATCGCGATCGCGGCGGCCTGCGAGGCGTTGGCCGGCATCGGCTTCGAGACCATTGGTACGCATGAGGCGGAGCTGTTGGGTCGCTTCGACGCCGGACTGGCCGGGATCGCCGGCGTCGAGCTGCTGCGGATCTTCGACGACTCGACCGACCGGGTCGGTATAGCCGGGTTCGTCGTGGACGGTCACGCGCCCCGTGAAGTCGCCGAACATCTCAGTGACACAGCGGGAATCGGCGTGCGCGACGGAAAGTTCTGCGCACATCCGCTGCTGCAACGGCTCGGCTTTCCCGATGGTGCGGTGCGCGCGAGCTTCGGCCTGGGGACCGGCGCAGACGACATCAACCGTTTGGTGGAGGCGCTGCACCGATTGCAGGCCTGACACATCCGCGCACCGAGCGCGCATCCGCGCACGTCTCGACATGCGCGGATGCGCGATAGATGCGCGCGAAGCTCAGGCCTCGCCACGCTCCCACTGCTCGATGAGCTCGGCCTCCGCATCGTCGGTCAATGTGCCGTACAGCTTGAACCGCGCCATCCCACCGTCGGGGTAGATGTCCATGCGCGCCTCGGTCATCGGACGATCGAGGTCGATGACGAAGCGATGGCGGGTGTCGGGCTGCAGCTCGGTGCGGGGCAGGACCTCGAACCACTCGCCGTTCTCGCCGTCGCGACCCCGAACCGTCGCCGCGCCGGGAGCGTTGCCGAGGAAGTAGCTGGTGTCGAGTTCGACGAGGCTGACCTGGCCGCGCCCGGCCAGCCGGACCTGGACCCAGTCGTTGCCGTCGTCGCGGCGCCGCGAGGTCTCCCAGCCCTCGCCCATGTTGCGGGCGCGTCCGGGCATCAGCAGATTGTTGGGGGAGCTGTAGAACATGTTGGAGCAGGCGGTGATCAGGCCGCCGTTTTCCAGTGCGGCGAGGTCGAAGTGGCCGTAGCGGAAGAAGTGCGGGTTGGGCACTCCGCGACCGTGCACGCGGAAGCGGGCCACGCCGCCGTCGGGGTGCATCGTCAGTCGCACGTGCGTGAAGCGATTCTTGGCGTCCACCTTGAACGGATTTCGGGTGTCACCCTCGGCGGGGGACTTGTCGACGATCGTGACCCACTCGACGTCGTTGAGTAGTTGATCGACCGAGACGACGCCTTCCACTGCGGCGGCCTCCACCGAGATGTGCGGTGGATAGTTGCCCTTGAACCACGACGTGTCGACCACCACGCCGTAGATGACGCCGGGCGCGCCGAGTCGGACGATCGCCTGGTCGACCCCGCTCTGCCGCCGTCGCCGGGTCTCCCAGCCGTCGTAGACCTGGCCTTTGTGACCGAACGTGGCCGGCTGGTACTGCGCCGCCGGCGTCTTGATGAGGTTCTGCGCCTCGGCGAACAGGTCGTCGTTGGTCCAGACCACCGCGCCCCCGAGATCGCGAAGGGCGAGATCGGGCATGGAGGTGAAATGCGGACGGTTGCCCGATGTGGGAGGCGGCTGAGGAGTCACGTTTTCTGATCGTAGGTAACGGTTTGCCTTCCCACGAATCCGCGCGCATACTTGCGTCCGGCAACTAGTTGCGGGACGCAACTAATCGCAAAGGGAAAGTAAAGGACTCGCGGGGGCAAGGCCCCGAAACGTGACCACACGGAGGCGTGATGCTCGGCCAGAGAGCTCTCGACGAGCTGTTCGACACTCTCGCCCGATACGTCCGCATCCGCGACCGTGCGGCGCACACCACGTTCAAGACGCCGGACGGTGAGTTCGAGTCGGCCGCCTTCAAGTCGCTCTTCCACCTGGCCCGCCAGCCCATGCGGTCACGGGAACTCGCCGAGAGTCTCAACGCCGACCCGTCGACGGTGAGTCGCTATGTGGCCCAACTCGTCGATCTCGGGCTCGTGCGCCGGGAAGCAGACCCCGACGACGGTCGCGCCACCCAGCTGGTGATCACCGACGAGGGTCGTGGCCGGGTCGAGGCGATGCGGACGGTGCGTCGCGCAGCGATGGACCAAGCGATGTCGGACTGGAGCGACGACGAACTGCATGCCCTGGTCGGGTTGCTCGGCAGATTCGTCGACGCCGCGGAGTCCGTGATCGCACCCCCGTGCGCCAAGACGGGATCCGGCTCGCTCGAAGCGCTTGTGAAAGGACAGAAATGACAGAATCCACAGCCACGGCCCGCGACGACGACGTCGCCGGCGCCGGGTTGAGTCACCGTCAGATCCTGACGGTGCTGGCCGGCCTGATGAGCGCGATGTTCCTGGCCGCGCTGGACCAGACGATCGTGTCGACATCGATCCGGACCATCGCCGACGACCTCAACGGTTACGACATGCAGGCCTGGGCGACGACCGCCTACCTGGTGACGGCGACCATCGTCACACCGCTGTACGGCAAGTTGTCGGACATGTACGGCCGCAAGCCGTTCTTCATGGTGGCCATCTCGATCTTCGTGATCGGATCGTTCCTGTGCAGCATCGCGACGTCGATGTACGAACTCGCGGCCTTCCGTGCCTTCCAAGGCCTCGGCGCCGGTGGCCTGATGACGCTGGCATTGACCACCATCGGTGACATCGTGCCGCCGCGTGAGCGTGCCAAGTACCAGGGCTACTTCCTGGCGGTGTTCGGTACCTCCAGCGTCCTGGGTCCGGTGCTCGGTGGTCTCTTCGCCGGACAGTCGTCGATCCTGTTCGTCACCGGCTGGCGCTGGGTCTTCCTGGTGAACGTGCCGATCGGGATTGCCGCGCTGGTGCTGATCTACAAGGTCCTCAACTACGACCAGCAGAAGGGACAGGGTGGCCGTACCGACTATTGGGGTGCCACCGCCCTGGCCATCGCCGTCGCGCCGCTGCTCATCGTCGCCGAGCAGGGCCGCGAATGGGGCTGGACCTCCGGAGCTGCCTGGCTGTGTTACGTGGTGGGCGTCGTCGGCATCGCCGCCTTCATCTGGATCGAGAACCGGATGGGCGACGAGGCGCTGATCCCGCTACGGGTGTTCCGGAACCCGATCTTCTTGCAGGGTATCGGGATCTCGGTGATCGTCGGTGCCGCGATGTTCGGCGGCATCTCGATGTTGCCGCAGTACTACCAGGTGCTGCGTGGATCGAGTCCGATGGTCGCCGGCCTGCAGATGTTGCCGATGGTGCTGGGCCTGATGACCGGTTCGATCCTGTCCGGTCAGCTGATCTCGCGCACTGGGCGGTACAAGATCTTCCCGATCATCGGTTCGGTGCTCATCACCGTCGGTGCATTCCTGATGCACCTCGTCGGCGTGGACACCCCGTTGTATCTGGTGATGCTCATCGCCGCGCTGATCGGCTTCGGCCTGGGCAACCTGATGCAGCCGATCATGCTGGCGATGCAGAACATCCTGCCGCCCAAGGACATGGGCCTGTCGACGGGCACCGCGACCTTTTTCCGCCAGATCGGCGGCACCATGGGTGTGGCGGTGTTCTTCTCGGTGCTGTTCTCCCTGATGGGGCCGAATATCGCCGACGAGATGAGCTCGGCCGCCACACAGCCGGAGTATCAGGCGGCGGTGGCGCAGGCCGCGCAGAGTGACAACCCGCAGACCCGTGAGTTCGCGCAAGGTCTCATTGCCGCGGCACAGAACCCCGGCCAGGCGTCGGCGTCGTCGGACGTCATGTCGGACACGTCGGTGATCCAGGAACTACCGCCGGAACTCGCCCGCCCGATCAAGGAGGGCTTCGCGAACTCGATGGACAGCGTGTTCCTGGCCGTGTCGATCATGGCGGCATTCGCGATCATCGGGACGGTGACCTGGAAGGAACTGCCATTGCGGACGGGTCGGCCGATAGGACAGAAAGCCACGTAAGTCACGCTCGCACCGTGCCCAGCACGCTTTTCGTGTCGAGTGGGCGCTGTGTTGGTGTCGAGTGGGCGTCGAACTTCCGGCAGAACGTGCGGTTCTGTGGGAAGCGACGCCCACTCGACGGAAAACAGTGCCCACTCGACCGCCGTGCTGGTGTCGTGGCCAGCCGCAGGTGCGGTTGCTTAGCCGCGGGAGGGTTCGTTGGCGTGGTCGGGATGCGCGGCGAGGCGGTCGATGGCCTGCTGGGCGACCTTCTCGGCCTCGGCCTTGCCTACCCAACCACCCGGCTGAACTTCCTTGCCCGGCTCGAGGTCCTTGTAGTGCTCGAAGAAGTGGGAGATCGGGCCGAGCTCGTACTCGCTGACGTCGGAGATGTCCTGGATGTGGTCCCAGCGCACGTCGTCGGCGGGCACGCACAGCAGCTTGTCGTCGCCGCCGGCCTCGTCGGTCATGGTGTACATGCCGACCACACGGGACTTGACGATGACACCGGGGTAGACGGACTCGGGTAGCAGCACCAGCGCGTCCAACGGGTCGCCGTCCTCACCGAGGGTGCCGTCGATGTAGCCGTAGTCGGCCGGGTAGCCGAATGACGTGTACAGGTAGCGGTCGAGGTAGACCTTGCCGGTCTCGTGATCGACCTCGTACTTGTTGCGGCTACCCTTCGGGATCTCGATGGTCACATCGAATTCCACAGTTCCTCCTGGCACAGTTGTCGCTGGTGGTGACGGCAGCCGACGAGCAGTCGCCTGCGCAGATCGCCTCAACGATACTGTGAGGCGGACATGGGGGCCCGACCCCCACGGCGATCACCGGAGGTGGCGGAGCGTGCGGCTCGGATCGACGAGGCCCGACAGCAGGTCGGGTCGTTCGCTGCGGTCGCGTCGAGGAGTGCTGTGGGCGCTGATCTCGGTGGTCATCCTGGCCCTCATCGGCGGTGGTGCCGTCGCCGTCGCCCTGCAGATCGACTCGTCCGAGGAACTGCCACCCGGCATCCCGCCGCAGCCGGCCGCCATCGCGGTGAACCCGCAGATCAACCCGGTCCCGCCGAACGCGCCCGAACCCACTCCCGCCGGGCTGCGGCAGGCCATCGAAGAGGCGGTCACCGACCCGGCTCTGGGTGAGTTCACCGGGGAGATCAGCGATGCGCTCACCGGGCAGCAGCTCTGGTCGGACTCGCCAACCGAGCCGCGGGTACCGGCGTCGAACGCCAAGATCCTCACCGCCGCCGCGGCACTGTTGGATCTGCCACACGATCAGCGGATCACCACCACGGTCGTCGCCGGCCCCGGCGGACAGGTGATCCTGAAGGGCGCAGGCGATCCCACCCTGTCGGCGCAGCCGACCGGCGCGGACACCTTCTACACGCGCGCCCCCCGCATCGCCGACCTCGCCGCGCAGATCCGCAAGGCCGGTATCGACGTCACCTCGGTGGCCGTCGACACCAGTGCCTACACCGGGCCGTCGATGGAGAGCACCTGGGACGACGGTGACATCGCCGGCGGCGACATCGCGCCCATCGAATCGCTGATGGCCGACGGCGCCCGCATAGAACCGCTCGACGAGTACTCGCCGCGCGTCGCCGACCCCGCCATCATCGCCGGGGAGTCGCTGGCCGCGGCGCTCGGCGTCGACGCCCCCGTCACCGAGCAGACCGTGCCCACCGGCGGACAGGTGATCGCGCAGGTGCAGTCGGCGCCGCTGGTGACGCGCGTCAACGACATGATGCGCTTCAGCGACAACGTGCTCGCCGAGACGCTGTCGGTCGAACTGTCGACCGCGCAGGGCGGCCCGGCGAGCCTCGCCGGCGGAGTGGCCGCCATCGAGAGCTCGCTGAGCCGGCATGGCTTCGACATGTCGGCGGTGACCCTGCGCGACGCGTCGGGGCTGTCGTACGCCAATCGGGTGCCGGCCGGAGTGTTGGACACCCTGATGGGCGCGGCGGCCGGGCCGTCGCAGCCGCTGATGCGGTCGTTGCTCGACGGACTGCCGGTGGCCGGCGGCACCGGAACCCTGACCGACCGCTTCGACCCGGACACCAATCCCGGCGCCGGATGGGTGCGCGCGAAGACGGGAACCCTCACCGGGGTGAGTTCGTTGACGGGGATAGTCCAGACGATCGACGGCCGGGTGCTGGCGTTCGCGCTCATGTCAGGAGGCACGTCCCCGGCCGATGCACGGCCCGCTCTCGATGACGTGGCCGGCGCGCTGAGGGAATGTGGGTGCCGATGAACAGCAATGACACGACTCTCGACCAGGTCGACGCCGAGTCGATCGGTGCCCGGATCGATTGGGGCCTGGCCGCGGCCACCGGACGGCGACTGGCCCGACCGGGACCCAAGACCACCGCATACACGCTCGACGCCGCCTATGCCGAACTGGCCGATGCGGCCACCCGCGCCGAGGCGCCGGTCCGCGAATTGACCGGTCTGGCCGACGGCCTGCGGGTGCCCACCACCCGCATCCTCGACCGCAAGCAATGGGTCGACGCCGCCTCCCGCTCGATGCAGTCGATGCTCGGCGTCAGCGGTGAGGCCGACACCTCCGGACTCGCCGGACTCTCCGCGAAGGCCGGGGGAGTGCAGGCGGGCGGGCTGCTCGCCTTCCTGTCCGGCGCCATCCTCGGGCAGTACGACCCGTTCACCCCCGACCCCGACACCGGTGACCCCGGCGTGCTCATGGTGGTGGCACCCAACATCATCGCCGTCGAACGGTCCCTGAAGGTTGTGCCCAGCGACTTCCGGTTGTGGGTGTGCCTGCACGAGGTGACCCATCGGGTGCAGTTCTCCGCCAACCCTTGGTTGCGCCAGTACATGATCGACAATCTGGAGATCCTCACCTCGGATGCGGGGGAATCGACCGGCGAGATCATCGGCAGAATCACCGAGACGCTGCGTGGCGACAAACCCCGCGAAAAGGGCGTGCTCGGCGCGATGCAATTGCTGCAGACGCCCGAACAGTACGAGGCGTTCAACCGCATGATGATGCTCGGCACCCTGCTCGAGGGCCACGCCGATCACGTGATGGATGCCGTCGGCCCCGTGCACGTGCCGACCGTCGCGAACATCCGCGCGGCCTTCGACAAACGACGCACCGCACCCCGCAACCCGATCCAGCGCATCATCCGGGCTCTCATCGGCATGGACGCCAAACTGGCGCAGTACATCCGGGGCAAGGCGTTCGTCGACGAAGTGGTCGGCGCAGTCGGGATGGAGCAGTTCAACACCATCTGGACCTCGCCGGAGACGATGCCGCGACCGAACGAGATCGACGAACCGCGCCTGTGGATGCAACGGGTGCTGTAACCCGCGCAGTCGCCGAATTCGCAGCTGCGTACCCGGGCGTCGGCGACGAGGTGTGCGTCGGGCTGTCCGGCGGACCGGACTCGTTGGCGTTGCTGGCGTGCGCGGTGCGTGCTGGTCTGCGGGTGCGCGCGCTGGTCGTCGACCATGGTCTGCAGGCAGGATCGGATGATGTTGCATCCGAGGCGGCTGAGGCCGCGATGAACCTGGGGGCCGAGGCGACCGTGCTGGCGGTCCGCGTGGGCTCCGCGGGCGGGATGGAAGCGGCCGCGCGCACCGCTCGCTACACCGCACTCGACGGCGCCCGCGCCGGCCGGCCCGTCCTGCTGGCGCACACCGCCGACGACCAGGCCGAGACGGTGCTGCTCGGCCTTGCGCGGGGATCGGGGACGCGATCGATCGCCGGCATGCGGCCATGGAATCCGCCGTGGGGCCGACCGTTGCTGGGTGTTCGTCGAACCCAGACACTGGCCGCCTGCGCCGAGCTCGGACTGCGCCCGCATCACGACCCGCACAACCGCGATCCCCGCTTCACCCGGGTTCGTGTGCGATCCGAGGTGCTGCCGCTGCTCGACGACGTGCTGCACGGCGGGGTCGTCGACGCGCTGGGCCGGACGGCGTCGTCGCTGCAGGACGACAACGACGCTCTCGACGCACTCGCCGACGACCTGTATGACCGGGCGGTCATCGGTGCAGACTGTGACAACACACGAACCGACATCCCAGGAACCGACATCCCAAGAGTCGACGTCCCAGAACTCGTTGCTGCAGTACTCGACGCTGCGGTCCTCGCTGACGCTCCGGCGGCGTTGCGTACCCGGGCGGTGCGTCGCTGGCTGCTCGACGTCGGCGCCACCGAGCCCACCTATCGGGTGATCGTCGCCGTCGACTCGCTGGTGTGCGATCCCACCTCCCGAGCGCAGGTCGCGATCGGCGGCGACCCCACCGCGCGCCTCGTCGCCACCCGCACCGGAACGCGGCTACACGTCACCCGCCACCCCCGCTGACGTGTGCCGCGCCGCCGCGCCGCCGCGGGCGGTGGGTCAAACAGTTCTGGCCGCAGTTGTAGGTTGTGGCCGCAGGTGCGGCTCCAAGCCGGAATCGGGAACTGCGGCCAGAAGTTCGCGACCACGGCAGGCCAACGTCGCAGACTCAAGTGACGGCCCGCCTCGTCGAGCACTGAGGCGGACCGTCGGGGTTGAAGCGTCAGCGTGTCACTTCTTGGGTGGGACGAACGGGGAGTTGATGGTGTTGAAGTAGTTGATTGCGGAGTAGATCAGCGAACCGCCGCCGCCGAGGCTGAGGCCGACGATTCCACCGAGACTCGCGCCCAGCGGGATCGCGGGGAGGCACCCGACGATTGCCGCGATCAGTCCCGTGAGGCAACCGACGACGCCACCTACGATCGCACCCAGCACAGTCCCGACCAGTGACGAGATCGACAGACCAGCACTCAACTCCTGATTGAACCGAGCCAGCGCCTCGTCATCCCGCTCCTGCTTCGTCTGCGGGCCGGCCGCCTTCTGCTGCCTGGCAGCCTCCACCCGCAGCCGCTCCACCTCGGCCGGATTGACCGGAACGGCCCGCGCAACGTCACGGGAAGGTATCAGCGTGGCGCTATTTCCCGAGGTCCGGGCATCGATGGGGAATTGCAGATACTCCTTGCGGTAGTTCAGGGGCATCTGAAATGCGGTCGCACCGGCGTTATTGCGAATGGCGAGCACACCGTTATTGGTGCTGATCGAGCCGTTGTGCACGGTGATGGAGAACGACGTCGCTGTCGTATGAATGTCGTACGTCGTCGGCGCGGGCTGGGTCGGAGCGGCCTGCGCGACCCCGGCGAACGCCGTAATCGCCACGGTGACAAAGGAAAAGGCGGTCAGTAGGCGGAGGTGGCGACGAAGCCCGCGGCTGCGGGTGCGGGTGCCTGGGTGTGCATGCATATGTGGTGTCTTTCAGGTCATCGACTCCGCGACGAGAGTCGGGGCTGGGCAGGCTGCATGAAGGAATCTCGTTCGCAGAACAAATGACCAGGCCCCCTGTAATCACAGCGTCTGCGGACGAATTTCACTTTCACAAATATCGGTTCACGGCTGGAGAAAAGTGTGTCGCGTGTGAATCATGTTGTCATTCGTGATCTTAGTGTGATGCGCGACATCCCGTTCCCACAAAAAATGTCGTACGAACGACCTACATCGTTACCAGGCCCACTGGGACGGTTGACCAACGCCACGCCGACGGCAGCGAATCCACCCGAGATTCGCGCGCGGATCCGGGTGGTCGTGGGCGTGCTCCGGCCGGGACATGACAAGCTGGAAGCGTGCAGTCCCCACACGGATCCGACACCACACCTGTCGACAACTCGCACGCGTACGGCGACGACATCGAGGCGATCCTCATCACCGAGGATCAGATCAAGCTCCGCACCCAGGAGCTCGCCGAGTCGGTGGCGGCGCGCTACGCCGACATCGAGCAGGACCTCGTGTTGATCGGGGTGCTCAAGGGTGCGGTCATGTTCATGACCGACTTCGCGCGGGCTCTGAGCATCCCGTCGCAGATGGAGTTCATGGCCGTCTCGAGTTACGGGTCGTCGACTTCGTCGTCGGGAGTGGTGCGCATCCTCAAGGACCTCGACCGCGACATCACCGGCCGTGACGTGCTCATCGTGGAGGACATCATCGATTCCGGGCTCACGTTGTCGTGGCTGATGAAGAATCTCGCGACCCGCTCGCCGCGATCGTTGGAGGTGTGCACGCTGCTGCGCAAACCCGAAGCGGTGCGTTCGCCGGTCGACGTCGCCGACGTCGGCTTTGACATCTCCAACGAGTTCGTGGTCGGTTACGGCCTCGATTTCGCCGAACGCTACCGCGATCTCCCCTTCATCGGTCGGCTACGCCCGACGGTGTACCAGAACTGACCGTGTACCTGCGGTGAGCAGCCGCGGACGGTGGGCGGAACGGTTTTCCCCGGAAGTTCGTTGACCGGTAGCCTCTACAAATACGGACAGCTGCGCTCGCGACGCGCGGCAGGCCGCGACGTCGACCGGGAAGGACAGTGGGAACGGCGCGGGCAGGACAGCCAGACCGGCCCGAACCACCACCAACACGCATGAACCGAAAGTCAGTCTTCCGCAACCTCGCCATCGTGGCGTTGATCGTGCTCGCCCTCTGGGGCTGGAGCGTGATGCGTGACTCCGGCCGCGAGTATTCGTCCGTGGACACCTCGGTCGCGTTGACGCAGCTCAACGTGAAGAACACCGACCGCATCGACATCGATGACCGCGAGCAGACGCTGCGGATCGAGTTGAAGAACCCGATCCAGGTCGACGGCCAGGACGTCACCAAGATCAGCGCCAAGTATCCCGCCGCGGCCGGCGACGAAGTGTTCAACACCGTCACCCAGACCGGCGCGCCCTATCAGACGAACGTGACCGAGGAATCGGCGCTCTGGCAGATCCTGATCTTCATCCTGCCGATGCTGCTGCTGTTCGGACTCTTCTTCTTCGTGATGAACCGCATGCAGGGCGGTGGTCGCGGCGGCGTGATGGGCTTCGGCAAGTCCAAGGCCAAGCAGCTCACCAAGGACATGCCCAAGACCACCTTCGCCGACGTCGCGGGCGCCGACGAGGCGGTCGAAGAGCTCTACGAGATCAAGGACTTCCTGCAGAACCCGACGCGCTATCAGGCGCTCGGCGCCAAGATCCCCAAGGGTGTGCTGCTGTTCGGCCCGCCCGGAACCGGTAAGACACTGCTCGCCCGGGCCGTCGCCGGCGAGGCCGGAGTGCCCTTCTTCACCATCTCCGGTTCGGACTTCGTGGAGATGTTCGTCGGTGTCGGCGCCTCGCGCGTGCGTGACCTGTTCGAGCAGGCCAAGAACAACAGCCCCTGCATCATCTTTGTCGACGAGATCGACGCCGTCGGTCGCCAGCGTGGTGCCGGCCTTGGCGGCGGCCACGATGAGCGCGAGCAGACGCTCAACCAGCTGCTCGTCGAGATGGACGGCTTCGGTGATCGCTCCGGCATCATCCTGATCGCCGCCACCAACCGCCCTGACATCCTCGACCCGGCGTTGCTGCGGCCGGGCCGCTTCGACCGGCAGATCCCGGTCGGCAATCCCGACATCGCCGGTCGCCGCGCGATCCTGAAGGTGCACGCGCAGGGCAAACCGATCGACGACGACGCCGACCTCGACGGACTGGCCAAGCGCACTCCCGGCATGTCCGGCGCCGACCTCGCCAACGTCGTCAACGAAGCGGCGCTGCTGGCCGCTCGCGAGCACAAAGACACCATCACCGCCGAGATGCTGGAAGAGGCCGTGGACCGCGTCATCGGCGGCCCGCGCCGCAAGAGCCGCATCATCAGCGAGCACGAGAAGAAGGTCGTCGCCTATCACGAGGGCGGACACACCCTGGCGGCCTGGGCGATGCCCGACCTCGACCCGATCTACAAGGTCACCATCCTGGCCCGCGGCCGCACCGGCGGCCACGCTCTCGCGGTGCCCGAGCAGGACAAGGACCTGATGACGCGCTCGGAGATGATCGCGCGTCTCGTCATGGCGATGGGCGGTCGGGCCGCCGAGGAACTCGTGTTCCACGAACCCACCACGGGTGCGTCGAGCGATATCGACCAGGCCACCAAGATCGCGCGTGCGATGGTCACCGAGTACGGCATGAGCGCAAAGCTCGGCGCCGTGCACTACGGCCAGGAACAGGGCGATCCGTTCCTGGGCCGGTCGATGGGCAATCAGGCGTCGTACTCGGCCGAGATCGCCAGCGAGATCGACGAAGAAGTGCGCCGCCTGATCGAGGCCGCGCACACCGAGGCGTGGGCCATCCTGTCGGAGTACCGCGACACGCTCGACGTGCTCGCCTCGGAACTGCTGGAGAAGGAAACGCTCACCCGCAAGGACCTCGAGGGGATCTTCGCCGAGGTGCACAAGCGTCCGCGCATCACCACCTTCAACGAGTTCGGTGATCGCACCCCGAGCGACAAGCCGCCGGTGAAGACGCCGGGTGAAATGGCGATCGAACGTGGTGAGCCGTGGCCGCCGCCGGCGCCCGAGCCGGTTCCGGAACCGGTCGGCGCGGGCGGTCCGCCCGGACATCCGGGTGCCGCACCCGGCTACCCGAATCCGACACCGGGCCAGTCGTATCCACCGTCCTACCCGCCGCAGTCCGCGCCCGGCCAGCCCTACGGTGGCTCATCGGGTGGATATCAGGGGTCGGGTGGCTACTCCGGTCAACCCACCCACGGCACCCGGCCCGACTACGGCGCCCCGCGCGACTGGTCGGCACCGGGCTGGCCGCCGCGGGACGCTCCGCAGGGCGGCCCCAATGGGTCATCGGGCGGCTATGGCGGTCAGGGCTACCCCGGCGACCAGGGCTACCCCGGAAACCAGGGCCGCCCCGGCAACCAGGGCTACCCCGGCAACCAGGGCCGCCCCGGCAACCAGGGTGCCGGACACCACGGTGGTGGCCAGGGGCAGCAGCCCCAGGGGCAGCAGAACGGACACGGGTACCCCAACGGGACCAACGGCCACGGTGCCGGATACGGGTCTCCCGACCGGAATCCAGACGACCGGGGACCCGATGACTCCGGCACGAACGGTGCCGGATACCGGTAACGACCCGCGACACCAGGCGTCAGACCCCGCCGACGGCACCGACGTTCCCAGAACGGACCAGATGACACGATGACCATCAGTGAGCAGCAGGACATGGATCGCGCAGTCGACGAACTCGCCCCGCGCACGCCGAGCGGGCGACACTTCGATCAGCCTCGCGCCGAGGCCGCGATCCGAGAACTGCTGATCGCGGTGGGGGAGGACCCCGACCGCGAAGGGCTGCAACGCACCCCCACCCGCGTCGCCAACGCCTACCGGGAGATGTTCGCGGGTCTCTACACCGACCCCAGCGAAGTGCTGGCCACCATCTTCGACGAGAACCACGACGAACTGGTGTTGGTCAAGGACATCCCGATGTACTCGACCTGCGAACACCACCTCGTGTCGTTCCACGGCGTCGCGCACGTCGGATACATCCCCGGCGAGGGTGGCCAGGTGACCGGGCTGAGCAAACTGGCGCGGGTCGTCGACCTGTACGCCAAGCGTCCGCAAGTCCAAGAACGTCTCACCAGCCAGATCGCCGATGCCATCGTCAATCGGCTCGAGCCGCGCGGGGTGATCGTGGTGATCGAGGCCGAGCACCTGTGCATGGCGATGCGCGGTATCCGCAAACCGGGTGCCACCACCACCACATCGGCGGTGCGCGGGTTGTTCAAGACCAGCGCCGTCTCGCGTGGCGAGGCGCTCGACCTGATCTCGCGGACCTGAGCGGCCATCGCGACCCGATGCGTCTGGATGCCGACCGTACCCTCGTGATGGGGGTCATCAACGTCACCGCGGACTCGTTTTCCGATGGCGGCCGCTACCTCGACCTCGACGCGGCGATCGCCCACGGGCACCAACTGGTCGCCCAGGGCGCCGACCTCATCGACGTCGGCGGCGAATCCACCCGACCGGGCGCCAGCCGCGTGGACCCGGAGGTGGAGGCGGCGCGGGTCGCGCCGGTCATCAAGGGCCTCGCCGACGCCGGTGTGCCGCTGTCGGTGGACACCATGCGGGCCGCGGTGGCCGAGGCCGCCATCGACGCCGGTGTCACCGTCATCAACGACGTTTCCGGCGGACGCGCCGACGCCGACATGGCGCGGGTGGTGGCCGACTCGGGCCTGCCCTGGATCCTGATGCATTGGCGTCCGGTCGACCGGGTCGCCGCTCATGCCGGTGCACCGTTCACCCACGGCGTCGACGACGCCGGCGGGTACCGCGACGTGGTCGCCGAGGTCAGCGGGGAACTGCTGGCCCAGGTCGACGCGGCCGTCGATGCCGGTGTCGACGCCGATCGGATCATCCTCGATCCGGGCCTCGGCTTCGCCAAGACCGCCGATCACAACTGGGCGCTGCTACACGCCCTGCCCACCCTGGTCGGTCTCGGTTTCCCGGTGCTGGTGGGGGCGTCGCGCAAACGCTTCCTGGGCACCCTGCTGGCCGACGACGGCGAGAGCCGGCCACCGGCGGGACGTGAGATCGCGACCGCGGCCATCTCCACCCTCGCCGCTGCCGACGGTGCCTGGGCGGTCCGTGTGCACGATGTGGCCAAGAGTCGCGATGCCATCGCCGTCGCGAGCGCCTGGCGCCGTGGCGGACGCCGCCGACCCACCGACGCCGGGTCGGCCGACCCGATACGTCCGACCAGAGCGAGGAACAGCCGATGACCGACCGCATCGAGCTGCGTGGCCTCGTCGTCCGGGGTAACCACGGTGTCTTCGAACACGAACGCCGCGACGGGCAGGACTTCATCCTCGACATCATCCTGTGGCTCGACCTGACCGCGGCGGCTGCCTCCGACGACCTCGACGACACCGTCGACTACGGTGCACTCGCCCAACGCGCTCACGACATCGTGGCCGGCGAACCGCGCAACCTGATCGAGGCCGTCGGCGGTGAGGTGGCCGACGCGCTGATGGACGACGAGCGGATCGCTGCTTGCGAGGTGACGGTGCACAAGCCGTCGGCGCCCATCCCGCTGCAGTTCGCCGACGTCGCGGTGGTGACGCGACGCTCCCGGAAATCGATGAGTTCCCGAAAGTCGATGAGTTGATGACGTATTCACGTGTCGTCCTCTCGGCCGGGTCCAATATCGGTGACCGCACGGCCCACCTGGCCGGTGTGGTCGAATGTCTCGCCGACGACCTCGTGGCCGTCTCGCCGATCTACTCCACGGCGCCATGGGGTGGCGTTGCACAGGACGATTTTCTCAACGTGACGATCATCGCGGAGGGCGA
Organism: Gordonia sp. NPDC062954; assembly: GCF_044543825.1. Taxonomy (NCBI): domain Bacteria; kingdom Bacillati; phylum Actinomycetota; class Actinomycetes; order Mycobacteriales; family Gordoniaceae; genus Gordonia; species Gordonia sp. NPDC062954. Next base: position 211,458 of record NZ_JBITWL010000006.1, read on the forward strand.
GCGTTCCCCCGAGCAGTGGCTCGAGATCTGTCACGAACTCGAGCAGGCCGCCGACCGTACCCGCGAGGTGCGTTGGGGGCCCAGAACTCTGGACGTCGACGTGATCTCCGTCAGCCGGGACGGCCACGTCGTAACCAGCGCCGATCCCGCGCTGACGCTGCCCCATCCCCGTGCGGCCCAACGCGCCTTCGTGCTGGTGCCGTGGCTGGCCGTCGAGCCCGACGCCACACTGTGGACCGCGCAGGGCGAGCGGCCGGTGGCCGACCTCGTCGCCGAACTCGACCCCGACGAACGCGCCGGAGTCGTGGTGGTCGACGAACTGCCCACACCGAGGCGGCGATGACCGCACCGAAACGTCCACCGGAGGAGAACCAGGAATCCGGGCTCGGCCCCACCCGGGTGCGAGACCTGACCGCCATCGCTGTCGTCGTGGCGATCGTGGCGTGGATACTGGTTCGCTACAACTACGGCAGCCTGCCGCCGATGCCCTTACTGGCCGGCCTGGTGCTGTACATCCTGGCCGCGCTCGAGGCGGTGATCGCGTTCATCGTGCGCGCCCGGGTCGCCTCGCGTGATGTCGGGCGCGCCCGCGGGCAGTTGCATCCGCTGACCGCGGCACGGGTGTTCGCACTGGCGAAATCGTCGGCGATCCTGGGCGCCATCGCGGTCGGGGTGTGGGCCGGGTTGCTCGTGTTCCTGTGGACCCGACACGATCTCGCCGCCGCGCAGCACGACCGGCCCGGCGCGATCGTCGGACTCGTCGGCGGCATTGTGTTGGTGGCGGCCGCCCTCTGGCTCGAATATTGTTGTCGTGCACCCGACGACCCGACCGATGACGCTGTCGAAGGGCATCCGGGGCCTGCTTGACCTCGCCCATAGCACCCGAGGGATTCGTGACTCTCCGCGGTGCTTGGGCAACTTCAGTGCGGTCAGGCGGTAAGTTCACGATCATGACGACCTCGAACGGCCGTTCCACGGAGCCGCGGCGCTCCGGAAGATCGGTGGGACAGTGGCTGCTGGGTCTGCTCATCGTGCTCGCCATTGTGGCCAGCATCCTGATGGTCTTCACCGATCAGTTGTCGATCAGTGGATCGCTGGCGGTGATCGCAGCGCTGTGGGCGGCCGTGATCGGCGCCATCCTGGTGACCAAATTCCGTCGGCAGGCCGAGAGTGCAGAGGCCAAGAGTCGCGATCTGCGGCTGGTGTACGAACTGCAGCTCGAGCGCGAGATCGCGGCCCGGCGCCAGTACGAGCTCGACGTGGAGACCACGATCCGCAAAGAGGTCAGCGCCGAGTCCAACGAGGAGCTCGCCGAACTCAAGGCCCAGGTGCTGGCGCTGCGGTCGAGTCTGGAGACCCTGCTCGGTGAGTCGTTGCCGGATCCGCGGGTCGCACTGCCGAGTGAGAAGTTGCGGGAGCTGGCCTCGGGGATCGGTCAGCCCGGCGGCTACGGCTCCGGATATGGGGGCGGAACCGGTTTCGGCGCGGACTTCGCCACCGACGACAGTGTGCGCGCCGCGCAGGACTTCGCCACCACCGCCCCGGCCGCGGACTCCGGTCGGCGTATCCCGGCCGACGTCGATCCGAACGAGATGACCGAGGTGATCCCGGTGATCACCGATGAGGCGCCCATCTCCGGACGCATCGCGACCGAGGTGCCCACCGACGTCACCGACGATCAGGTGCAGGATGCCGTCCTCGCCGACGAGGAGGCCGGCGCCGAGACGTCCGCGACCGCCGACGCCTACGTCGACGAGTCGCCGACCGACGAGTGGCCGCCCGCCCAGTCTGCGGCTCCGGCATCCGCTGCTCGCGAGTCTGCTACTCCAGAGTCTGTGGACGACCTGCCGGCCGACGCCGGGACCGATATCCCGGAGGCTGCCGACGAGGAGTCGGCCCCCGCCGAACCCGCACCGGGCAACACCCGTCCCGACCCGTCGCCGGAGTCGGCGTCGTTCGCTGCGATAGGACGGCACGAGGGCAGCGGCGACGAGTCGAACCCGGCCCTGCAGGGGCGTCGTCGGCGGCGGGGCGAGGACAGCGAGAGTGCGCACTCCGCCGGCCTGCCGGTCTCCGAGCTGCTCAGCCAGCTGCGTCAGTCGGGTGCGCCCGGCGGTGGTCGGCGGCGTCGGGAGGACTGACCGACCGCGTGCCGTGACGCGTGTCATCACGTGAAGCCTGTCACAGGCGTTGGCCCCGGGCGGTGTCGAGGGCCTAGTCTTGCTCTGCAACGTCTGGTACCCGAGCTCAGCCGGGACTGGAACATTTTCAGCGGAGGACAGTGGTGACCTCACCGAGCGATGATCTCGGCCCGTCCGGGCTGCACGGGGATGCCCCGTACCTGTCCGGCGTTTCCAATCTCCCCACCCCTGCGCGTCTGACCGTCGGATTGATCTCGGCCGGCCGAGTCGGAACCGCACTCGGTGCCGCTCTCGAACAGGCCGGTCACGTGGTGGGCGCGGTGGTGGCCCGTTCCGAGGCCTCCCGACGCCGCGCCGCCGACCGGCTCCCCGAATCCGAGGTCATGGACCTGCAGTCGGTGGTCGCCCGGTCGGAGCTGCTGATCCTGGCCGTCCCCGATGCGGCGCTCGGTGCCGTGGTCGACGAGATCGCCCACAGCGGGGCGCTGCGGCCCAACACGCTGGTTGCGCACACGGCCGGAGCCAGCGGCGTCGCCGTACTCGCGCCGCTCGCCGAACTCGGCGCCCTGCCACTCGCCATCCACCCGGCGATGACCTTTGTCGGCACCGCCGACGACACCACACGGCTGCGGCAGGCCTGTTTCGGTGTGACCGCCGCCGACGAGGTCGGGTATGCGATCGCGCAGGCGCTGGTGCTGGAGATGGGTGGCGAACCGGTGCGCATCGCCGAAGCCGACCGCGTGCTCTATCACGCCGCGTTGGCGCACGGCGCCAACCATCTGATCACCCTCATCACCGACGCGGTGGCCGCGCTCGACGCCGCGATCGACGGGCCCGCCGGCCAGGCCGGGCGGGCCGCGGCCACCGTCGACGGCAGCGGCGCGATGCTCGCCGAACGCATCCTGGGCCCCCTCGTGACGGCATCTCTGCAGAACGTGTTGGAGCTCGGGCCGCGCGCGTTGACCGGGCCGGTCGCCCGCGGCGACGCAAAGGCCGTCGCCGATCATCTCGGCGCGCTGCGGGGGCTGCCCGCCGACGACGCCGGTGCCACCGACATCGCTGAGGCCTACCGCGTGCTCGCCCGTCGGACCGCAGCCCACACCGCTGCGCCCGCCGAACTCATCGACGTGCTGGAGACGACATGACCACCGACCTCGGCGACAAGCCGTACACGCCAGGCGAACTCACCGTGCATCGGGATCCGGCGACGCTGCACCGGATCACGTCCGCGCTGCGTCGCGCGGGCAAGCGGGTGGCGCTGGTGCCCACCATGGGCGCACTGCATGCCGGCCACCTCGAACTGGTCCGGACCGCGAAGGCCAGCGGCAATACCGTCGTCATCGTGTCGATCTTCGTCAACCCGCTGCAGTTCGGGGCCAACGAGGACCTCGATGCCTACCCGCGCACGTTCGACGCCGACTGCGAGTTGCTGCGGCCGCTCGGGGTGGAGGTGGTGTTCGCGCCCACGGCCGCCGACATGTATCCCGACGGGCAGCGCACGATGGTCCATCCGGGCTCGGCCGGCGCCGTGCTCGACGGCGCGTCTCGGCCCACCCATTTCGCCGGCATGCTCACCGTGGTCCTCAAGCTGCTCACCATCGTCGCGCCGCATGCGGCGTACTTCGGGGAAAAGGACTACCAGCAGCTGGTCCTGATCAAGCAGATGGTCGACGACCTGAACCTCGACGTCGACGTCGTGGGCGTGCCGACGGTGCGGGAGAGCGACGGTCTGGCGATGTCGTCGCGCAACCGGTACCTCGACGAGGAGCAACGCGAGCTGGCGACCACGTTGTCGGCGGCGCTGGTCGCCGGTGCCCATGCCGCGGCCGGCGGACGCGACGCGATCCTCGCCGCTGCGCAGTCGGTGCTCGACGCCAACCCAGAGATCGAGGTGGACTACCTCGCGCTCACCGACCGTCAACTCGGCGAACCACCCGAACTCGGCGACGGACGGCTGTTGGTCGCCGCCCGGGTCGGCGCGGCACGCCTCATCGACAACGTGGGCGTCGCGATCGGCACCGGTTTCGCCGGCCGCGACCCCGAACAGATCCACCACTGACACCAGATCACCCACCGAAGGGAATCGCATATGTTCCGCACCATGATGAAGTCGAAGATCCACCGGGCCCGGGTCACCCAGGCCGACCTGCACTATGTGGGATCGGTGACCATCGACCAGGATCTCCTCGACGCCGCCGACCTGCTCGAGGGTGAACAGGTCACCATCGTCGACATCGACAACGGTGCCCGCCTCGAGACCTATGTCATCGCCGGCGAACGCGGCTCCGGTGTCATCGGCATCAACGGCGCCGCAGCGCATCTCGTACACCCCGACGATCTGGTGATCATCATCGCCTATGGCATCTTGAACGAGCAGGAGCTGCGCGAGTACTCGCCCTCGGTCGTGTTTGTCGATGACCGCAACCGTGTCCTCGAGGCCGGCGACGACCCGGCCCGTGTGCCCGCCGGCTCAGGGTTGCGTGACCCGCGCGAGCTCGTCGACACCGCGGTGTAGTCGCGTCCATGCTGCTGACCGTCGACATCGGGAACACCAACATCCATCTCGGGGTCTTCGCCGGCTCGGGCGAACACGCAACAATGGTGCGCGACTGGCGTATCCACACCGAGCCGAACCTGACCTCCGACGAGCTCGCGCTGCTGATCCGCGGCCTGCTGGGCTCCGACATCGAGCAGGTGACCGGTGTCGCGGCGCTGTCCACGGTTCCGTCGCTGCTGCGTGAGCTGAGAGTGATGGTGCCGCGCTACTTCGGCGACGGCCATCACCACATTCTGCTGGAACCCGGTGTGCGGACCGGCGTTCCGCTACTGGTGGACAACCCCAAAGAGGTCGGCACCGACCGTGTCGCCAACTGTGTTGCCGCCCACCACAATTATCCGAAGGCGCCGTGCATCGTGGTGGCCTTCGGCACCGCCACCGTGGTGGATGCGGTGTCGGCGAAGGGGGAGTTCCTCGGCGGTGCCATCGCCCCCGGCGTGAACCTCGCGGTAGAGGCGCTCTCCGAACACACCGTCACGGTGCGAAAGGTGGAGTTGATGCCCCCGCGCAGCGTGCTGGGCAAGAACACCGTCGAGGCGCTGCAGTCGGGCATCCTGTACGGGTTCGCCGGTCAGGTCGACGCGCTGGTGGACCGCGTGCGTGACACCGTCGCCGGCTTCGACGGCGACGACGTGTCCGTGGTGGCCACCGGCTTCCTGGCGCCGTTGATGTTCGACGAATGCGAAACGCTCACCGCCCATCACCCGTACCTGACCCTCGACGGGTTGCGGCTGGTGTACGAGCGGTCAAAGCAGCAGCGTCGGCGCTGAGGTTCCGATTGTCGCCGAACCTGATCTCGATACACTCCTCACTCCGTTCGTCGCTACTCGATCAGCGGAGTGGGTGCCTGTCGGTGCGCGAAGAGCGAGGCGTCAGCCGCCCTACGTGACGACTCTCCGCAGGGGTCGGGGTGCGACCCTCCGCAGGCTCCGGGTCTCAGGGGCCGGGGGTGACGACTTCCACCACGTTTCGGATCTGTGCAGGTCTGGTGCAGCGTGTGGATCTGTGGCACACTGTTCGCCGTGATCAAGAGCTGTCTGGAGTGTTGTCAGGGCTGAGTTCCGCATCTGCGGCCGCCCTTCTTCGACGACCCCCGCTCACTCGATTACTTTCAGGACCTCACATGACCGCCGTCCTCGGTACCCCCATCACCACTGTCACAACGTCCGCCGACGCCACGCCGCTGTCGGCCCAGGCCGCCGACTACGCGAGGCTGGTGGGCTCCGGCCACACACCCGTCGACGTCCGTAGCCAGCGCAAACGCCAGGCCGACGGTGTGCTTTCCGGCGCGCTGGCCGTCGACGCCGCCGAACTCCTCACCCGTCTCACCCCGGGGACGCCGGAGTCCCTGCGTACCGCCCATACCGACGCCCGCTGGCTGCTGATCAGCGACGACGGTCACGAGGCCGAGTGGCTGGCCTGGCATCTGCAGGCGCGCGGCATCGCCGGGGCGGTGTTCGTGGTCGGCGGGTTCCGTGCCCTGCGCCGGGCGCATGTCGCCGGCACCATCAGCGAACAGGAACTCGCCGCGATCTCCGCCCACTGAACCGGCGCGGCGGGCTGCTCGACCGGGCAACGGGCGCGACACCTGATTCCGATAAGGTCTCGGGGGTGAGCAACTCCCCGACCACGCAGAACGCGCCCGTAGACACTGCCGACGACAACGCTCCGGAACAACTCCGGATCCGTCGGGAGAAGCGCGACCGCATCCTGGGCGAGGGGCGCGAGGCCTACCCGGTCTCCATCGCGCGTACGCACAGTCTGTCGGAGATCCGGGCCGCCCATCCCGACCTCGAGGCGGGCACCGAGACCGGCGAGATCGTCGGGGTGACCGGCCGCATCATCTTCCTGCGCAACAAGGGCAAGCTGTGTTTCGCCACCCTGCAGGAGGGGGACGGCACCCAGTTGCAGGCGATGATCAGCTTCAACGGTGTCGGCGAAGAGGCGCTGACCCGATGGAAGGCCGATGTGGACCTCGGTGACATCGTCTTCGTGCACGGCGAAGTGATCAGTTCACGCACCGGCGAGTTGTCGGTGATGGCCGATTCCTGGGAGATGGCGTCGAAGGCGTTGCGTCCCTTGCCCGTCGCGCACAAGGAGATGAACGAGGAGACCCGGGTCCGGCAACGCTACGTGGACCTCATCATGCGGCCGGAGGCGCGAGCGAATGCGCGAACCCGCATCGCGGTGATGTCCGAACTGCGAAATGCGTTGTCCCGCAGAGACTTTCTCGAGGTCGAGACCCCGATGCTGCAGACGCTGCACGGGGGTGCCGCAGCCCGTCCGTTCGTGACGCATTCGAACGCCTTCGACATGGATCTCTATCTGCGGATCGCGCCGGAGCTGTTCCTCAAGCGGTGCATCGTCGGCGGGATCGAGCGGGTCTTCGAGATCAACCGCAACTTCCGCAACGAGGGCGCCGACTCCACCCATTCGCCGGAGTTCGCGATGCTGGAAACCTATCAGGCCTACGGCACCTACGACGACGCTGCGGTGATGACTCGCGAACTGGTGCAAGAGGTCTCACAGGGAGCGCTGGGCACCCTGACGCCGACGATGGCCGACGGTACCGAGTACGACCTGTCGGGGGAGTGGACGTCGCTGCAGATGTACCCGTCGCTGTCGGAGGCGCTGGGGAGCGAGATCGTCCCGATGAGCGGCGATGCCGGCACCAGCGTCGACGAACTGCTGTCGATCGCCGAGCGGGTGGGACTCGAGGTCCCCAAGGACAAGGGCTATGGGCATGGCAAGCTCGTCGAAGAGCTCTGGGAGCACATGGTGGGGCAACATCTGTCGCAGCCGGTGTTTGTTCGTGACTTCCCGGTCGAGACATCGCCGCTGGTACGAGCGCACCGCACCGTCGCGGGGGTGGTCGAGAAGTGGGACCTGTATGTGCGCGGCTTCGAACTCGCCACCGGCTATTCCGAGCTCGTCGACCCGGTCATCCAACGGGAGCGGTTCGTCGATCAGGCGCGGCTGGCCGCGGCCGGCGACGATGAGGCGATGCGTCTGGACGAGGAGTTCCTCGCCGCGATGGAGTACGGCATGCCCCCGACCGCCGGCACCGGCATGGGCATCGACCGCCTGCTGATGGCGCTGACCGGTCTCGGGATCCGCGAGACGATCCTGTTCCCGCTGGTCAAGCCGCGTTCGTGAGCCTGCCGTCGCGCGTCGGGAGTTCGCCGGTGACCAACCCCCGACGCGCAGAGACCGGCTAGCTGTTGGTGGTCCAGAGTGGCGGCAGGAACGGGAAGAGCGCGTTGTGGGTACCCGCGATCACATCCCAGATCGGCAGCCACACATTGTTGTAGACATCGGTGCCGGACAGCCAATAGCCGAGCTCCAGAATTGATTCCGTACTTCCCACGTCACTTGCCCTTCTGCCCAGGTCGGTGTGCACGATTCGGCACGGTCGGAACAATATCGGACACCGATCTGCCGACCGGCAGTGGGGTTAGGTTTGCCTAGCCAATACTAAGCAACGACGCCTGTGGATCGCAACCACACGGAGAACTGGCATCCACACAGGTTGTAACCGCCGTGGATGTCAGTTCCCCGTGTGGTTTGCGTTGCGTCCCCGCCTGCGTGGTCACGCGAGTGTGGGTAGTTGCCGTTTGAGGATCTTGCCGGCCGCGTTACGCGGAAAGGCTTCGACGAACACCACCGATCGGGGCACCTTGAAGTTGGCCAGGTGCTCCCTGGCGTAGGCGATGACCGACGACTCGTCCAGCTTGGTGCCGTCGCGCACGGTCACGTAGGCGCGGCCGACCTCGCCGAGGCGTTCGTCCGGCACCCCGATCACCGCGGATTCGGTGATCCCGTCCAGTCGTGCGAGGGTCTGCTCGATCTCGGCGGGATAGACGTTGAAGCCTCCGCAGATGTACATGTCCTTGAGGCGGTCGGTGATCTTCAGATTGCCACGGTCGTCGATGGTGCCGATGTCGCCGGTGTGCAGCCAGCCGTCGTCGTCGATCGTCTCCTTCGTCGCGGCCGGGTCGTCGAGGTAGCCGCGCATCACCATGGTGCCGCGTGCCAGCACCTCACCCTGCTCCGACAACGCGATCTCCATGCCCTCGAACGCTCGGCCGCAGGTATTGGCGACGGTCTCGTCGTCGTCATCGGGAGTGCAGGTGGACACGAACCCGCTGGCCTCGGTCAGTCCGTATGCGGTGATGACGGTGTCGACGCCGAGGTCGCTCTGGAGTCGCTCGATCAGGACGACCGGCACGATCGCGGCGCCGGTCACCACCAGCCGCAGCGACGAAAGGTCGTGCTCGGCCCGCGTCGGGTCGTCAAGGATCGTCTGGAAGATGGTGGGCGCCCCTGGGAAGACGGTGGCGCGCTGGGTTGCGGCGAGCCTCATGGCCTCGGCCGGCGAGTACACCGCCAGCGGCAGCATCGTCGAACCGACCAGCGTGCACGGCAGGATGCCGGCCTTGTAGCCGAAGGTGTGAAAGTACGGGTTCACCATCAGGTAGCGGTCGTCGGCGTTCAGTCGGCCGTTGGCGCCCCACGCGTGCGAACCGGCGATCGTCTGCTGGTGTTCGGCCAGTACACCTTTGGACTTGCCGGTGGTGCCAGAGGTGAACAGGATGTCGGAGATGTCGTCGGGGGCCACGGAATCCGCGCGTTTCTCGGCTTCTGCGCGTGTCTCCGGGGTGGCGCGATCGAGAAAGTCCGTCCACTCGACGGCGCCGTCGGGAATGGTGGAGGAGTTCTCGAATACCACGCCGACGACGGTGTCGGGCATCGCGGCGCGGTGATCGCGCATCAGGTCGGCCAGGTGATCGCCGCCCAGGAACTCGGAGGACACGATCACCGCGCGGGCGGCGGAACGCTCGATGATCTCGATCGCCTCACCGGCGGTGTAACGGGTGTTCAGCGGCACCAGCGTCGCGCCCGCATACTGCACACCGAGCGCGGCGATCGGCCAGTGATAGCTGTTCGGAGCCCAGATGGCGACGCGATCACCCGCGCCGATGCCCGACGCGATCAGCGCGGCGGCGCAGGTGCGTACCTGATGGGCGAATTGTGACCAGGTCAATTCCAGATGTGGTGTGTCCGACGATGTCCACTGGTCGTCGATGATGGCGGTGCGTGCCGGCCAGGTCTGTTCGGCCCTGCGCAGGGCAGCAGGGGTCGTCAGGATCGCCTCCATGCCCCCAACCTAGCACTTGCTTGGTGCGCTAAGCTAGCGGCCATGACCTCGATCAACCTGGCCGACCGGGCGGTCGACCTCGGCGAATGGGCGCAATCTGTGCCAGATGCCGATGAACAGTTCGCTCGTGCCGTGCGGACGTGGCTCGACGAGAACCTCGTCGGCGAGTTCGCACACCTCAAGGGGCGCGGCGGTCCGGGCAGCGAGCACGAGTTCTTCAGCGAGCGACTTGCATGGGATCGTCATCTGGCTCGGTCGGGCTGGACCTGCCTCGGCTGGCCGGCCCGATACGGAGGCCGGGGTGCCACGTTGGAACAGCGCATCATCTTCCATCAGGAGTACGCGCGCGCCGACGCCCCGGCGCGCGTCAACCACCTCGGTGAAGAGCTCCTGGGGCCCACCCTGATCGAGTACGGCACCGAGGAGCAGAAGCGACGCTTCCTGCCCGGCATCGTCGACGTCACCGAGTTGTGGGCGCAGGGCTACTCCGAACCCGGCGCCGGGTCCGACCTCGCCGGGGTCTCGACCAACGCTGCGCTCGACGACGCCGGAGAGCGGTGGGTCATCAACGGGCAGAAGATCTGGACGTCGCTGGCCCACGTCGCGCAGTGGTGTTTCGTCATCGCCCGGACCGAGAAGGGCTCATCGCGGCACGCCGGGCTGAGCTTCCTGCTGGTACCGCTCAAGCAGCCTGGTGTCACCGTCCGACCCATCCAACAGCTCACGGGTACATCGGAATTCAACGAGGTGTTCTTCGACGACGCGGTGACCGAGGCGGACCTCATCGTCGGCGAACCGGGTGACGGTTGGAAGGTCGCGATGGGCCTGCTGCAGTTCGAGCGGGGTGTCTCCACCCTCGGTCAGCAGGTCGGCTTCGAGCGGGAATGGCGCAACCTGGCCGAGATCGCACGACGCAACGGAGCGGCCCACAACCCGGAGATCGCTTCACGGTTGACGCGCGCCTGGATCGGTTTGAAGGTGATGCGCGCCAATGCCCAACGCACCCTCGCCGGCGACATCGTCTCCGGCGCCGGCGCCGCCTCGGTGTCGAAACTGTTGTGGGCCAACTGGCATCGCGACCTCGGCGAACTCGCGATGGCGATCATCGGTGCACCGTCGCTGATCGGCCCGACCCACACCGCCGAAGGCAGCGAGAACGACATCACCGACCCCGATCACGTCGAACTCGACGAATGGCAACGCCTGTTCCTGTTCACCCGCGCCGACACCATCTATGGCGGTTCGAACGAGGTGCAGCGCAACATCATCGCCGAGCGCGTGCTCGGCCTACCGCGAGAGGCCCGATCGTGACAGAAACCGCTGTCGATCCATCCGTCGTCCGTTCGCCGCTGGCAACACCGCCGGCCGAGACACCCGGACACGGACTGCTCCTCGGCCGCAAAGTCGTGGTGACCGCCGCCGCCGGCACCGGCATCGGCTTCGCCACCGCGCGCCGCGCGCTGCTCGAAGGCGCCGACGTGGTGATCAGCGATTGGCACGAACGCCGACTCGGCGAGGCGCAGGAAAAGCTGGCGGCCGAGTTCACCGATCGCACCGTCGGTCAGATCGTCTGCAACGTCCAGGAATCCGTGCAGGTCGATGCGCTGATCGAGGCTGCGGCAGGCGAACTCGGCCGCATCGACGTGCTGGTCAACAATGCCGGCCTCGGCGGCGAGACACCGGTCGCCGACATGACCGACGAGGAATGGGACCGCGTCCTCGACATCACGCTCAACGGGACCTTCCGTGCCACCCGTGCGGCGCTGCGCTACTTCCGTGGCGTCGATCACGGCGGGGTCATCGTCAACAACGCATCGGTACTCGGTTGGCGCGCCCAACGCGGCCAGGCGCACTATGCGGCGGCCAAGGCCGGCGTGATGGCGCTGACCCGCTGCTCGGCCGTGGAGGCCGCCGACTTCGGTGTCCGGATCAACGCGATCGCACCGTCGATCGCCAAGCATCCCTTCCTGGCGAAGGTGACCAGCGACGAACTCCTCGACGAACTCGCTGCCAAGGAAGCGTACGGGCGGGCCGCCGAGGTCTGGGAGGTCGCCGCCACCATCGCCATGCTCGTCAGCGACTACACCACCTATCTCACCGGCGAGGTCGTCTCGATCTCCAGCCAGCGTGCCTGACCACAGAACAGGAGCCATGACATGACCACACCGCAGGCCTACATCGTCGACGCCATCCGCACCCCGGTCGGCAAGCGCAACGGTTCGCTCGCCAAGACCCACCCGGCGGATCTGGGCGCCCACGTGCTGACCTCTCTCGTCGAACGCACCGGGATCGACCCGAACGTGGTCGACGACGTGGTGTTCGGTTGCGTGGATGCCATCGGACCGCAGGCCGGCAACATCGCGCGCACCGCCTGGCTGGCCGCGGGGCTCCCGCTCGCCATACCGGGGACCACCGTGGATCGGCAGTGCGGGTCGTCGCAGCAGGCCATCCACTTCGCCGCGCAGGGCGTGATGAGCGGAACACAGGACGTCGTGGTCGCCGGCGGTGTGCAGAACATGAGCGCGATCCCTATCTCGCAGGCCATGATCGCCGGCCAGGAACTCGGCTTCACCACGCCTACCGCAGAATCCGCAGGGTGGCGCGAACGCTTCGGCGATGCCGCGATCTCCCAGTTCAACGGCGCCGACATGATGGCCAACAAGTGGGATATCTCCCGCGAGGACATGGAGCGCTGGGCGCTGCAGTCCCACGAGCGCGCTCGTGCCGCGATCGCCGAGGGCCGTTTCGACAACGAGACCGCGGCGCTCGGGGACTGCGTCGTCGACGAGTGCCCGCGCGAGACGTCGATGGAGAAGATGGCCGGGCTCGCCCCGTTGGCTGAGGGATCGCGGCTGACCGCGGCGGTGTCGTCGCAGATCTCCGACGGCGCGTCGGCCACCCTGGTGGTCTCGGAGAAGGCGCTCAAGGAGTACGGGCTGACGCCGCGCGCTCGCATCCACCACATGTCCGTGCGCGGCGACGACCCGGTGATGATGTTGTCGGCGCCCATCCCGGCGACCGCCTACGCGCTGCAGAAGACCGGGCTGTCGATCGACGACATCGACGTGGTCGAGATCAACGAGGCGTTCGCGTCGGTGGTGCTCTCGTGGCTGAAGGAGACCGGCGCCGATCCGGCAAAGGTCAATCCGAATGGCGGCGCCATCGCGCTCGGACACCCGCTGGGTGCCACCGGGGCCAAGTTGTTCGCCACCCTGCTCAACGAACTCGAGCGGTCGGGTGGTCGCTACGGTCTGCAGACCATGTGTGAGGGCGGCGGTACCGCGAACGTGACCATCGTCGAGCGGCTGAGCTGACTGCGCCCCGTCGCCTGGTTGTTGGAGGGCCGGCGATCGGGGGCCACCATCGTCGGCCGGGGGCTTCTGACTACGCATGTAGTCGTATATCCTGCTGTGACGCACTGCATAGTATGCTGGAACAAGTGCGGGGGATTGTTTCAAACAGGCCCTCGTGTCGACCGGCACTACACGAAGGATCGCAATGACCAAACCAGCAGAGGTGAACACCGCGGCCGCCGGCCGGGTGTCGTCGGAAGCCCACTCCATGACCGAGCTGCTGGAGATCCAGCGCGCGGCGTTCCTGCGTGACGGCATCCCGGACGCGAAGACCCGCATCGATCGCATCACTCGCCTGTCGTCGCTGCTCCTGGACAACTCGGAGGAGATCGCGGCGGCCCTGGAGGCCGACTTCGGATCGCGGCCCCGTGAACTGTCGATGGCGACCGACATCGTCGGCTGCATGATCGACCTCACCCACCAGCGGCGGCACGCCGAGAAGTGGATGAAGGAGGTCAATGTCGCCAAGGGGCAGGGCCTGGCCGGCTTCAAGCAGCGACTGCGCCACGACCCGCTCGGCGTCGTCGGCATCATGGGCCCGTGGAACTTCCCGCTGAACCTGACCTTCGTGCCCGCCGGCTCGGCATTCGCCGCCGGTAACCGGGTGCTGATGCGTCCGTCGTCGGTCACCGCGCGCACCACCGACGTGATCGCCAAGCATGCGCCGGACTACTTCCCCATCGAAGAACTCGCCGTCATCACCAGCAAGCACGGCTCGGGGTCGGACTTCGCGAAACTGAAGGTCGACCACATGTTCTTCACCGGTTCGCCGGAGGTCGGTTCGTCGGTCGCGCAGGAGGCTGCGAAGAACCTCGTGCCGGTCACCCTGGAACTCGGTGGCAAGAACCCGGCGGTCGTGGACCCCGACGCCGACATCGACAAGGCAGCGAAGTTCTTGGCCGACGCGCGCATGGTCAACGGCGGGCAGGTCTGCCTGTGCCCCGACTATGTGTTCGTCCCCGAGGCCAAGCTCGGCGAGTTCACCGACAAGGTGATCGCGAGGTGGAAGGAAAAATTCCCGACGATCCGGTCGAACTCCGAGTACACCTCGACGATCAACGAGAAGAACTTCACCCGCATCGTCGGTCTGATCGAGGATGCCGAGCAGTTGGGCGCCACCAAGCATCAGGTGATCCCGGCCGGCGAATCATTGCCGGACGCCGAGGCACGCAAGATCCCGCCGACGCTGCTCACCGGGGTCAAGGCCGGCATGAAGATCGAAGAGGACGAGGTCTTCGGCCCGGTGCTGACGGTGTATCCGTACCGGGAGCTGTCCGAGGCGATCAGCCACATCAGCAGCCACCCGCATCCGCTGACGATGTACTGGTCCGGCGACGACAACGCGAACTACAAGAAGCTCATCGACGGCACCCGCAGCGGTTCGGTCAACGCCAACGACTTCGCCACGCATCTGTTCAGCTTGGAACTGCCGTTCGGCGGTGTCGGCAAGAGTGGCATGGGCGCCTACCACGGCCGCACGGGCTTCGAGACGTTCAGCCACGCGCGCGCGGTGACGGTGTCGACGCTGCCGGTCTCGATCGCCGAGATGATGTCGCCCCCGTTCACCAATCGGGACAAGAAGATGACCAACGGTCAGCTCAAGATGTGGGCGCGCTTCAACCGCAAGGCCATCAAGAAGAACAAGAAGCGCTGACGTAAGTTTCTCTCACAGGACTTCTCACCGGGAGTCGCTCGCTTGGCCGGGTTCGCATCGCGCGGGCCCGGCCAAGCGCTTGCTAGGGTGAACCCATGGCCCCACGTACCGGCACCGTCACCGGCTCCACCAGACGTGACGAGCTGCTGGCCACGGCCGGCCAGATGTTCGCCGAACAAGGGCTGCGATCCACCACGGTGCGCGACATCGCCGATGCCGCGGGGATCCTGTCCGGAAGTCTGTATCACCATTTCGACTCCAAAGAGTCGATGGTCGACGAGATCTTGCGCGGCTTCCTCGAGGATCTGTTTGCCCGGTACCGCGAGATCGCCGCGGCCGGTCTCACCGCCGCGGAGACGTTGCGTCGGCTCGTCGTCGCGTCGTTCGAATCGATCGATGCGCAGCGCAATGCGGTCGCCATCTATCAGGACGAAGCCAAACGTCTTGCGGCGCAGGAGCGATTCGGCTACATCGGTGAACTCAACACCGAGTTCCGGCAGCTCTGGCACGCGGTGCTGCGGCGCGGCGTGGACGACGGTGAGTTCCGTGCCGACCTCGACGTCGAACTGGCCTACCGCTTCCTGCGCGACACCGTCTGGGTGGCAGTGCGCTGGTACCGGCCCGGAGGTGCGTTGTCGGCCGACGACATCGCCGAGCAGTATCTGTCGATCGTGCTGGACGGAATGCTGCCGCGCTGATCCCCCGAGCTTGCGGGCGTCACCACGCGGTCCCTGCGGAGCCGTTGATAGTGTGACCTGCGTTACGAGCAAAGGGGCACGCCATGACAGAGCGCTACACACCCACAACCGCCGCAGCCATCGACACGGTCCGCCAGCACACCCTCGGTGACCTGCTGCGTCGCACTGCATTGCGCGTGCCCGACAAGGTCGCGGTCATCAGCGGTGACACGACGCTGACCTACGCCGACTTCGACCGTGCGGCGAACCGGTGCGCGAACGCGCTGTCGTCGCGTGGCGTGGTCAAGGGCGACCGGATTGCGCTTGTCAGCCACAACTGCTGGCAGTTCGCAGTCCTGCACTATGCCTCGGCGCGTCTGGGCGCGGTGCTCGTCCCGGTGAACTTCGGCCTCGGACCCGAGGAGATCAGTTTCATCCTCGACCATTCGGGTGCGAGTGTCGTGGTGACCGAGGACGCGCTGGCGCCGACGGTCAGCAAGGCGATGGAGTTGTCGGGATTGACCGACGCCGTCCGCGGCTGGATTCCGATGGGTGGGGTATCCGCGGAGGCGGGCTGGGAGAGTGTCGACGAATGGATGACCACCGGTGACGAGTCCGTGCCGCAGGTGGCCATCGCCGATGACGACCCGCTGCGTCTGATGTACACCAGCGGCACCGAGTCGCGACCCAAGGGTGTATTGCTGTCATCGAAATCCTTGATCAGCCAGTATGTCTCGTGTGCCATCGACGGCGGAATGAGTGGTGACGACGTAGAGATCCACTCCTTGCCGCTGTTCCATTGCGCGCAGCTCGACTGCTTCCTGTCGGTCGACGTCTACCTCGGCGCCACCAGTATCATCCTGCCCGGGCCCGACCCCGCGGCGATGCTCGAGACGATCGAGCAACGGAAGGTGACGAAACTCTTCTGTCCGCCCACGGTGTGGATCTCGCTGTTGCGGCACCCGGACTTCGACCGGCGTGACCTGTCGTCGTTGCGCAAGGGCTACTACGGCGCGTCCGCCATGCCCGTCGAAGTACTCCGTGAACTCGGCGAGCGACTCCCCGACGTCTCGCTGTGGAACTTCTATGGCCAGACCGAGATGTCGCCGTTGGCAACGATTCTGCAGCCACACGAGCAACTCGACCGAGCGGGCTCGGCCGGTCGTGCCGCGCTCAACGTGGAGACCCGGGTCGTCGACGACGAGGACAATCCGGTCCCCACCGGTGAGGTGGGCGAGATCGTGCATCGCAGCCCGCACGCCTCGCTCGGCTACTACAACGACGAGGACAAGACCGCGGACGCCTTCCGCAACGGCTGGTTCCACTCCGGCGACCTCGGCATCATCGATGCCGACGGCTATCTCTCGGTGGTGGACCGAAAGAAGGACATGATCAAGACCGGCGGTGAGAACGTGGCCTCGCGCGAGGTGGAGGAGGCCATCTATCTGCTCGACGGAGTCGCCGAGGTGGCGGTGTTCGGTGTGCCGCACCCGAAGTGGATCGAAGCAGTGGCCGCAGTCGTCGTGCCCAAACAGGGGGTGACGCTGACCGAGGAGCAAGTGTCCGACCATGTGGCGGGCGTTCTCGCCGGCTACAAGCGACCCAAATACGTGGTACTCGCCGACGCGCTGCCGAAGAACCCCAGCGGGAAGATCCTCAAGAAGGATCTGCGAGTGCGGCACGCGGACATCGCCGAGGCCTGAGCCGGCTCACGGCGCCCGCCGTCACCCCAACGTGCCGAGCGCCTTCAATCGGCCCTGCGCCTGCGTCATGATCGACTGGACCAGTTCGTCGCAGCTGGGCAGATCGTCGATCATGCCCACCACCTGACCGGACGCGAGCACCCCGGCCCGGGTGTCTCCCTGGACGAGACCGGCCCGCAACAGCATGGGGGTGTTGCCGGCCATGATGATCTGTTGCCAGCTGCGCTCGCCGGACTTGCGCATCGTGCGTCCGTCGCGGAGCATCGTCGTCCACTTCATGCCGGTCAACTGTTTGAACTCGTTGGCGTTGCGGGCCGCTGCGATCAACGCCTTGGCGCGGCTGCCACTCTCGAGGGCCTCGACCAGAGGAGTGCGCAGGACGCGATGCGGCATGCCGTCGACTTTCACTGACACCACGGTGTCACCGAGACCGCGGCCCAGGTATTCCTGTTTGACGGCGTCGGGGACGGCGCTGTCGGCAGTCAGCAGGAATCGGGTGCCCATCGCGACTCCCTCGGCGCCGTATGACAGCGCAGCCACCAGGCCGCGGCCGTCGAAGAAGCCGCCCGCTGCCACCACCGGTATACCGTTGCTTCCCAAAGCGTCCAGCACCGACGGCAGCAGCAGGGTGGTGGCCACCGGGCCGGTGTGCCCGCCGCCTTCACCGCCCTGCACGATGACCGCATCGGCGCCCCACGAGGCCACCTTGACCGCGTGCTTGGCAGCGCCGATGGACGGGATCACCACGACCCCGTTCTCCTTCAGCTTCGCGATCAACTCCTGCTTCGGTGCGAGGGCAAAGGACGCCACTCGCACCCCTTCGCGGATCAGCAGATCGATCCGCTGCGGTGCGTCGGTGGCATCAGCCCGGATGTTGACGCCGAACGGCTTGTCGGTCAACGACTTCGTCTTGGCGATCGCCGCTTCGAGTTCGTCGTAGGTCATCGTCGCCGAGGCGAGGATGCCCAGCCCGCCGGCATTCGAGGTTGCCGAGGTGAGCGACGGCCCGGACACCCAGCCCATGCCGGTCTGCACGATCGGGTACTCGATGCCGACGAGTTCGGTGAATCGGGTCGACAATCCCGCCGCACGTGCTGCGGCACTCATTTCACTTCTCGATTCCGTACACCCTTGGGATCGAGGACATCCCGGATCAGAGCCAGCTCCTCATCGGAGGGTAGACGTGTGTTCGGAGCGTCGGCGAGACCGGCGATGTCGAACCCGGTGTTCTCCGCGACCTCGTCGGCCGTGACGCCCGGATGCAACGACCGTGCCCGCATGGTGTGTTCTGGGCCCTCGAAGTCGAAGACGCCCAGATTGGTGACCACCCGCGGGATGTTCAGATAGCGAAACGCCGGATTGTCGGGATCGACCTTGTCGTAACCGACCCCGGAGACGATGTCGACGTGCTCGGTGAACACCCGCGTGGTGTGGCGGGCCACCCAATAGCTCGTCGGGTGATTGATGGTGTTGCCGGGCGCGCCGCGCACGCCGAACATCTGGCGGGTCGGATGCTGCAACGGCCCGAAGGCCGACAGGTTCTGATTGCCGTAGCGGTCGATCTGGTTGGCGCCCATCACCACGTGGCGACGTCCCGAGGCGACCACGTCGAAGACTTTCCGGAACGGCATCCAGCCCTCGATGGGTCCGGACTTGCCGATCGGCGGGGTGTCGGCGAGGACGAGTGCCTCACCATCGGTGATGAGCAGGTCGGGTTCGATGGTCAGTCGGGCCAGGCGGGCGCCGATCAACGGGGTCGGTGCCATCGGCGAGGCCATGATCTCGCCTGCGCCGGAGAAGATCTCGGCACACGCCACGACGCAGATCTCGGCGCGGGTGATTTCGACTGGCTCGGTCGGTGAAGAACTCGTATCGGCGGCGGTGCTCATTGCTTGTCCTCCTGCTCGCTGCGCCATTCGGTGACGGCGCGCTGATAGTCGGCCTCGTCGACCTCGAGGAAGCGCTTGGCAAAGGCCGCCCACGTCTCCGGGTCTTTGGCCGATTCCACGTAGAACTGCTGGAACTTCTCATCACGGCCGTACTCGCCGGCAAAGCTGAAGTGTGCGCCGTTCGGTGCATGCACGACGCGATCGACATTCATCCGGTTCAGTAGCAGTCGTTGCGTGGGAACGGTTTTCACGAGCACCTCGGTGGACACGATCTGGTCGGTCTCCAGGTAGCGACGTTCGGCGGCACCGCAGAAGATGTCGTCCATGTACGGATCGACGCCGGTATAGGCGGCGTTGCCGCGATTGTCGGCGAGATCGAGATGGACGAATGCGGCATCGAGGCGCAGCGCGGGCATGGCGATCAGGGTCTCGGTCCTCCCGTCGGCCGCCGGGTAGGGGGAATCGACTGTCTTCAGTTCGCCGTCCCAGAAGTTGGGCACGTCCGAGCCGAGTCCGGCGCGGATCGGCAGGAACGGCAGTCGTGCGGCGGCGGCCTCGAGACCGCACTTGACCATGCCCTCATCCATCTCACGGGCCTCGAGCGTGCCCGACGTGCGGGCCTTTGCGAACCACGGGTCGTAGAACGGCGCCGAGTCCAAGGACACGAAGCCGTAATAGGCGCGTCGGACCTTGTCTGCCGCGCAGAGCAATCCGAGATCCGGGCCGCCGTAGGTGACGACGGTCAGATCCTTGACGTCGGAGCGGGCGAGCGCACGGACCAGCGCCATCGGCTTGCGCCGCGAGCCCCATCCGCCGATGCCGATCGTCATGCCGTCACGCAGTTCGCCGATGACGTCGTCGAGGGAACTGGTCTTGTCGGTCGGGGTGGCCGTCATCAGGCGCGTCCTCCGTTGCTGTTCGATCCGGCGCTGTCGAGGGCCTTACCGGTGCTGACGAATGCGTCGCGGTGCTCGTCGGCGACGCCGGCGAGGTTCAGTTCGAAGGTGAAGCCCTGCTCGAGTCGGTAGCTGCTCTTCACGTCGACCGGATCGATGTGATTGATGGCCTCCTTGGCGGCTCGGATCACTCGGGTGTCCTTGGCGGCGATCTGCTCGGCGACCTCCATCGCCGCGTCCAGCAGGTCGGGCCGGGACACGACGCGGTAGACCGAACCGAAGTGTTCGAGCTGCTGGGCGGTCACATTCTGCGCGGTGTAGTAGAGCGTGCGCATCATGTGTTGCGGTACCAGCCGGGCCAGGTGAGTGGCCGCCCCGAGGGCGCCGCGGTCCACCTCGGGCAGGCCGAAGACAGCATCGTCGGAAGCGATGATGACATCGGCATTGCCGACCAGTCCGATCCCGCCGCCCACGCAGAAGCCGTTGACCGCCACGATCACCGGCACCTTGCAGTCGTAGACGGCGGAGAAGGCAGCCGCGCATCCCCGATTGGCGCCGATCAGTGCGTCGAACCCGTCGGTCGCCTGCATCTCCTTGATGTCGACGCCGGCGTTGAACCCGCGCCCCTCGGCTCGGAGGATCACCACATGGGTGGCCATGTCCTCGCCGGCTGTGGTGATGGCGTCGGCCAGCTCGAACCATGCCGCCGACGGCAATGCGTTGACGGGCGGGTAGTCGACGGTCACCGTCACGATCCCGTTGTCGGTGCGTGTCGTGGTGATCGGCACACCTGCTCCTCTCGGGTCTGCGAAACACAACCAAGCAAGTGCTTGGTTGTTTGGTAGGGTAGCACTCATGAAGGCAGACGGGCAGGCCGCTGGTCAGGGCGTCGTCGGCGCCGGTGCCGTTTCGGTTGCCGCGCGTGGACCGGACTTGGGTTTGGACAAGAAGGTCGTGCTCGTCACCGGCGGGACGCGCGGGGTCGGTGCGGGCATCACGCGCGTGCTGGCCGAGTTCGGCGCGGTTCCGGTGGTGTGCGGTCGGCACCCCGGAGCCGACTCGGACGTCGAGTTCATCGCCTGCGACGTGCGCGATGCCGACGCCGTCGATGCCATGGTGCGTGACATCGTCGAGGCGCACGGTCGGCTCGACGGGGTGGTGAACAATGCCGGGGGCTCGCCGTTCGCGCTGGCCGCCGAGGCCTCGCCGCGGTTCACCAGCAAAATCGTGGAGCTGAACCTGCTCGCCCCGTTGTCCGTCGCGCGCGCGGCACACGCAGTGATGCATGAGCAGTCCGGCGGCGGTGCGATCGTCAATGTGTCGAGCGTCAGCGGCCACCGGCCGTCCCCGGGCACGTCGGCCTATGGTGCGGCCAAGGCGGGACTGGACAACGCGACGACGTCACTGGCCATCGAATGGGCGCCACGTGTGCGCATCAATTCCGTGGTGTGCGGATCGGTGCTGACCGAACAGGCGCATCTGCACTTCGGTGACGATGCCGGCATCGCAGCGGTCGGGGAGACGATCCCGATGCAGCGACTCGCGATGCCCGAAGACGTCGGCAACGCCGTCGCGTTTCTGCTCAGTCCGCTGGCCGGTTACATCACCGGTTCAACGCTGACCGTGCATGGTGGTGGTGAGCGACCGGCCTTCCTGGCCGCGGCGACCGCCGACAACAAGGTATGAGCAACCGCCCGACTTCGGTCGAGGCGAATGATGAAGGGGAGAAGTGTTGGCTGACAAGCTGAATGAGGGACGTGTCGCCATCGTGACCGGTGCCGGGCAGGGCATCGGTCGAGCGCATGCACTCGCGTTCGCCGCAGAGGGGGCACGCGTGGTGGTGAACGACTTCGACACCAACTCGGCGCATGCCGTGGCCGACGAGATCGTCGCCGCCGGCGGTAAGGCTGTTCCGGTCGTGTCCGATGTGGCCGACTGGGATGCGGGCAAGGACATGATCGCCGGCGCCGTCGACACCTTCGGTGGGCTCGACATCATCGTCAACAACGCAGGATTCGTGCGCGACCGGATGCTGGTCGCCATGTCCGAAGACGAGTGGGACGCTGTGGTGCGGGTTCATCTCAAGGGGCATTTCGTGACACTGCATCATGCCGCCGCATACTGGCGCGCCGAATCGAAGGCCGGTCGTCCGCGAACCGCTCGGATCATCAACACCTCATCGGGCGCAGGCCTTTTCGGGTCGGTGGGGCAGGGCAACTACGTGGCGGCGAAAGCCGGTATCACCGCTCTGACCATTCAGGCGGCGGCCGAGCTGGCCGGCTACGGGGTGACGGCCAATGCGATCGCGCCGTCCGCGCGGACTCAGATGACCATGGGTGCCGGCGAGGCGATGGCAGCGCAGATGGCCGCACCCGCCGACGGCTCCTTCGACGCCATGGATCCCGCGAACATCTCGCCGCTGGTGGTGTGGCTCGGCTCGCCGGAGTCCGCCGGGGTCACCGGACGGGTCTTCGAGGTCGAGGGCGGGAAGGTCACCGTCATCGACGCATTCCAGCGCAGTGCCGAGCAGGACAAGGGATCGCGCTGGGCGCCGGGCGAACTGGGTGCGGTGGTCGAAGAACTCCTTGCGAAGTCGCCGGTGCCCGTTCCGGTCTACGGCGCGCGGTAGACGTGACGCCGGACCTGGACCCCGAACGGGCGGCGCAACGCGTCGCCGCCGCGCGTGCCTACGTCGACGCGCTCGTCAGCCACGATCCGTCCGGGGTGTCGCTGCATCCGGAGTGCACCCGGGTCGAGCTGGCCCTCAAGACCGGCCGCAACGGGCCGCACATCGCGCGCGGTCTCCGGCGGGGGCCGCAATTCCGGCTGATCCACCGGATCAGTGAGTTCTCGGCGGATGTCGACGGCCACATGGTGGCCACGCGGTACTGGGTGCATGTGCGGCCCAAGATGCTCGGGTTGGCCGCGCATGTGCACGAGTCGTTCGTGGTCGACGAGGACAACCGGATCCGGGCGATCGTCGCGAGATTCGGGGTGCCGCGCAGGCGCGGGTAGGGGCGCTCGGGTGCTGTGGTCTCGATACGCATGCTCGCCCAGGGGCTCGCAGGCTACTCGACCAGCGAAGGTGGGGCTCGCAGGCTACTCGACCAGCGGCGAAAGGGGCTCGCGGGCTCTGTGACCACCGAGCATTCCGTGAGGGGCGTTTGTCCGGTGATCGAGTAGCCGACGAACGGAGTGAGGAGGCGTATCGAGATCACGCCCGCACAATTCGATCGTGTACGATCAATTCGTGCAAACGTCACCATCGGCCGATCGTCCGCGCGGGCTGCAATACATCCGCTACATCTACGGCGCGAGGATGCCGAGGTCCATGAACGACTGGGTCGCCAACGACCTGGCCGGTCGGCACGCGACCCTGCGGATGGTGGTCCGCTGGGCCGTGCCCGTCCTCATCCTGATGTTGCCGTTCCTGTTCGTGCCGGCATCGTGGGATGTCCGGATCACCATGGCGCTACCGATCCCGATCGCGTACGTGTTCTTCACCTTGGCGCTCAACCGGGTCTACCGTCGCCATCGGCTCGAACAGCACGGTCTCGATCCCGATCTGATCGACAAGCGCGAGAAGGAGCGCAACGCAGACCTGTACCAGGAGTATCACCGCAAGTATCGCGGGCGGTGACGGCATGTCCGAGGTGCACATCGCAGGTGCAGAGGCGAATCCGCTGCTGCTGGAACGGCAGGTGTGTTTCGCTCTCGCGGTCGCCAACCGGTCGGTGCTGAAGATCTATCGTCGACTACTCGAGCCCCTGGGGCTGACCCACCCGCAGTATCTGGTGATGTTGGCACTCTGGGAGGACTCGCCGCGTGCGGTCAAGGATCTCGGACAGGTGTTGCAGCTCGACTCGGCGACGTTGTCGCCACTGCTCAAACGGCTCGAGTCGTCGGGCCTGGTCCTGCGGCAGCGTCGCGGCGATGACGAACGCAACGTCGACGTCGCGCTCACCGACGATGGACGAGCGTTACGAGAGCAAGCCCTGGACATCCCGCCCGCCGTGATCGACGCGCTCGGCGTCGACCTCGGCGTCCTCGAGGAACTCCACGGGGTGCTGACCCGCGTGAATGCCGCGGCCACCCGGGCCGAAGGGATGGCAGCCCGGGGCTGACCGGGGGTCGGGACTACGCGCTCGGCGCCCGGACCACCATGTGCGCGCCGGGAAAGTACGCGGCCATCTCCGAGCGTGACTTCCGCAGGCAGGCGGTGCCGTAGCCCTTCTTGCGGTGGTCGGGATGAATCCAGATGCGCACGTCGACCTCGCCGCCGGTCAGTTCGCCGAACACGAATCCGACCTTCTCGCCGCCGTCGATGCCGACGAGCCACACTGCGTCTTCGTTGTGGACGCGCTCGGTTGCCTTGGCGATCTCGTCGGAGATTTCACCGGCAGGTGTGCCCGAACCGTCGCCGGCGACCTTGAGCTCCTCGGTGCGCGTTGCGAACAGATCGGCGTCGGCGGTCGCGTCGAACGGTCGCAGCTCCAGCGAATCACCACTGCTGGCGGGACGCTCGGCGAGGGTGAAGGTCAGCGCATTGTTGAGGTCGTCGAGTTCGGCCTGGTTCTTGCGCCGCTCGTCCTTGGTGAGCTGGTAGAACGACATGCTGAGAATGGCCTCGGCGCCCAGGGTGGACTTGTCGAGCAGCTTGGCGACGGCATCGACGGCCTCATTGCGGTTGTCGGCGTCGACGATGGCGTCGAGTACCTCGTGACGGCGCTCGAGTGCAGTCAGCAGGGCATCGGTGATGTCGCGGCGGGAGGTGGCCAGATCCAGATCGGTCATGGTCACCGATCTTAGTTCAGGCTCCGCGACGTGGGGTGATGAGTGCGGCGAACGACTGAAAGCAAAAAATGCAACATGTTCTAGTCAGTATTATACGTGCGCAGCGATAGGTCCATGCACTTCATAGACGATCTTTGTCGTCTTTTCTTCCGAAAATCTGAAACACGTCCTAGTCTGGATGACCATGACCGATCTTCAGGATTCGATGACCGAGTTCGACCATCTGCGCGGCGGCACCCATCTCGGTGACCTTTTGGTGGCCGCATTGCGTCGCCATGCCGACCGCAAGGTGCTGTTCCTCGGCGACACCGAACTCACCGGTCGGCAGATGGCCGACGCGGTCAGTCGCTATCAGCAGGCCTTTGAATCCCTCGGTGCGGGCACCGGGTCGACGGTGGGATTGCTCGCACTCAACCGTCCCGAGGTGTTGCTGGTCATCGGTGCCGGGCAGACGCAGGGCTGGCGGCGCACCGCGCTGCACCCCCTCGGCTCGCTCGACGACCATGCGTATGTGCTGTCCGATGCAGGGGTGACGACTCTGGTCATCGACCCTGTGCCGATGTTCGTGGAGCGAGCGGTGGCCTTGGTCGACCGCGTCGAGAGCCTCAAGCAGGTGCTCACCCTCGGCCCCGTCCCCGAAGAACTCGCCGCCTACGGTCGCGACGTCATCGCCGAGGCCGATAACTTCTCGCCCAGGCCGCTGGCCGCCGCCGAACTCCCGCCCGAACACATCGTATCGATCACCTACACCGGTGGTACCACCGGCAAACCCAAGGGGGTCGTCGGCACCGCACGGGCGATGTCGACGATGACCCAGGTCCAACTCTCCGAATGGGAGTGGCCGGAGAATCCGCGCTTTCTGATGTGCACGCCGCTGTCGCATGCGGGTGCGGCATTCTTTGTCCCCACCCTGATCAAGGGTGGGTGCATGGTGGTGATGGGCAAGTTCGACCCGGGCGAGGTGCTGCGCGTCATCGAAGAAGAACGCATCACCGCGACGATGCTCGTACCGTCGATGCTGTACGCGCTGATGGATCACCCGGACTCCAAGACCCGCGATCTCTCGTCCCTGGAGACCGTGTATTACGGTGCCTCGGCGATCAATCCGGTGCGCCTCGCCGAGGCCATCGAACGGTTCGGTCCCATCTTCGCCCAGTACTACGGGCAATCCGAGGCGCCGATGGTGATCAGTTACCTCGGCAAGAACGACCACCCGAAACCCGGCGAGGATCCGCGCCGCCTGAGCAGTTGCGGGCGTCCGTCGGCGTTCCTGCGGACCGCGTTGCTCGGACCCGACGACAAACCCGTCTCCCAAGGGGAGCCCGGTGAGATCTGTGTGGCGGGACCGCTGTTGGCCGGAGGCTACTGGGGTCTGCCCGAGCAGACCGCGGAGACCTTCCGGGACGGCTGGTTACGGACTGGTGATGTGGCCCGCGAGGACGCCGACGGATTCTGGTACATCGTCGACCGCACCAAGGACATGATCGTGACCGGTGGCTTCAACGTCTTCCCGCGCGAGGTCGAAGACGTGGTGGCCGAACATCCTTCGGTCAGCCAGGTAGGGGTGATCGGTGTGGCCGACGACAAGTGGGGTGAGGCTGTCACCGCCGTGGTGGTGTTGCGGTCCGATGCCGAGCGCGACGATGCTGCCAAGGAGCGGATCACCCGCGAGATCCAGGAATCGGTCAAAGAACGCAAGGGCTCGGTGCAGTCACCCAAACAGGTCATCTTCACCGACTCGCTGCCGCTGACTGCGTTGGGTAAGCCCGACAAGAAGGCGCTGCGCGCGCAGTTCGCGGCGTAGGTCTTGGCGCGATCGCGGCTGTTCAGCCGGCGGTTGACGCCTGGCCGTAGGACACCTGCAGGTCCTTGACGCCGTTGAGCCAGCCGGAGCGGACGCGTTGCGGTTCAGCGATTTTGGTGATGTCGGGGACCAGGTCGGCGAGCGTGTCGAACAGGGTTCGGACCTCCAGTCGCGCGAGGTTGGCGCCGATACAGAAGTGGGCGCCGTTGCCGCCAAAACTCAAGTGCGGGTTCGGATCGCGGGTGATGTCGAACGTGAACGGGTCGTCGAACACCTCCTCGTCGTAATTTGCTGAGCTGTAGAACAATCCGACTCGCTGGCCGGCTGCGATCGGAACTCCCGACACCTCGGTGTCGACGCGTGCCGTGCGCTGGAAGCAGTGCACGGGCGTCGCCCACCGGATGATCTCGTCGACCGTGGTGGCCGGCCGCGACCGCCGATAACGCTCCCACTGATCCGGATGATCAAGGAAAGCGTTGAGACCGTGCGAGATCGCGTTTCTGGTGGTCTCGTTGCCCGCGATGACGAGCAGGATCACGAAAAAGCCGAACTCGGACTCGTCGAGGGCGTGGCCGTCGATGTCTGCCTGCACCAGGGTCGTCACGATGTCGTCGCGGGGGTGCGCGCGGCGGTCCTCGGCCATCGCGTAGGCATAAGACAGCATCTCGACGTGAGCGGTGAACGGGTCGTGCCTGCTGTCCGGGTCGTCCGGGTTGACCATGGAATCGGCCAACTCGCAGAGGTGTTCATGGTCGGCGGTGGGCACACCGAGCAGGTTGAGGATGGCGCGCAGCGGGACATGGACGGCAATGTCCTCGACGAAGTTGCCTGTCCGGTGTGTGGCCGCCGCGGTGATCAACTGGTGCGCATGTGCGCGCAGCCCGTCGTCGAGGGAGGCGACCGCCCGCGGAGTGAACATCCGTGACACGATCTTGCGCATCCGGGTGTGCTGTGGCGGGTCCATGTTCAGCAAGAACATGCGCCCGGCATCCACCTGTTCGCGGGTCGAGGATTCCGGCATCCGCATCACCGCACCCTTGGCCCAGTTCGACCACGTGTCGGTGTCCTTGGAAATCGCGCGAATATCGGCGTGGCGACTGATCACCCAGAATCCGTCGTCGTCGAAGAACCGCTGACTGTTGGGTTGCGGATTCCACCACACCGGCGCCGTGGCGCGGCGTTGCGCGAACTCGCGCAACGGCAGTCCGCGCTCGAGTAATGCCGGATCGGTGAAATCGATCTGGTGAGCACTGTCTTCGGTCGAGAGAGTCATGAGGTCCTCGCGATCCCCACACCACCGCAGTGTGGCCTACCTCACACGACGGTACCTGACGCCGGTCAACTCGAATAGCGGACAGGCAAGTCCTTCACTCCGTTCAGCCAGCCGGAACGGACGCGACGCATGTCGCCGATGCGGGTGATGTCGGGTAGTTCGTCGGCGATTGCGTTGAAGATGAGATTCAGTTCGAGGCGGGCGAGGTTGGCGCCGATGCAGAAGTGTGCACCGCTGCCCCCGAACGCAAGATGCGGGTTGGGATCGCGCGTGATGTCGAAGGTGAACGGATCGGTGAACACTGCCTCGTCGTAGTTTGCTGAGCTGTAGAACAGGCCGACGCGCTGGCCCTTCGCGATGTCCTGATCGCCGATCCGGGTGTCGGCGAGAGCGGTGCGCTGAAACGCGTGCACCGGCGACGCCCACCGAAGAATCTCGTCGACGGTGGTCACCGGGCGCTCGGCCTTGTAGAGATCCCACTGCGCGGGGTTGTCCATGAATGCGTTGAGGCCGTGGGTGGTCGCGTTACGGGTGGTCTCATTGCCGGCAGTGATCAACAGGATGACGAAGAAACCGAACTCCGCCTCGTCGAGTGCCTCGCCGTCGAGATCCGCTTCGATCAGCGTCGTCACGATGTCGTCGGTGGGATTGCGCCGACGCTCCTCGGCCATCTGATAGGCGTACCCGAGCAGCTCAGCATTCGCTGTGGTGGGGTCGATGGTCTGGTCGGGGTCATCGCTGTTGATGATCGCGTCGACCAACTCGTGGATCCGAGGGCGATCGGGCTCGGGAACGCCGATGAGGTCGAGGATCGCCTGCAAGGGCAGGTGCACGGCGATGTCGTCGACGAAATTGCCCGAACCCTTCTCGGCCGCCTCGCGCACGATACGTCGGCCCGAGGTGTACAGGTTCTCCTCCAGCATCGACACCGCTCTCGGGGTGAAGATGCGCGAGACGATCTTGCGCAGCCGGGTGTGCTCGGGCGGGTCGTGATTGACCAGCAACGCCTTGGTGAACTCGATCTGATCCGGCGTGACGTAGTCGGGCAGCCGGATGATTGCACCGTTGGCGTTGGTCGACCAGAGTTGGTTGTTCTTCGAGATCTCCCGAATGTGCGCGTGTTTGGAGATCACCCAGAATCCGCCGTCACTGAACCCGGAGGTGCCCTCGGGCTGGGCGTTCCACCACACCGGCGCGGTTCTGCGCAGCGTGGCGAACTCGCGGATCGGGATGCCCTGCTCCAGCACGTCGGGGTCGGTGAAGTCGAATCCCGGGCGGATGGTGCCCAGGCCGGTGGCTGTGCTCAAAGGAAACCTCCTGATGACGGCGGCAGTGCGCGCCGACGACAACGACATGTGTCAGCTGTCACCACACCATACACTAGGAAGAAATATGTATGGTCTCGCGGAAGTCGCCGGTTCTTTGTGCCTCGCCGGTAGGCTGACTCGTCATGAGCTGGCGTGGTGGGGTAGGCGGCGACGGGGCACGTGGCTGATGCGTACCCACGGTTGGGGCGGACAGGTGCCCGTCAACGACGCCGAGGCGCGGGCCCGCATCCTGGAGGCGACCCGGACAACCATCGACCGTCGGGGTGCCGCCACCAGCCTGGCCGACGTGGCCCGTGAACTGGGGGTCACCCGGCAAACCGTCTACCGCTACTACGCCGGTACCGACGAACTGCTCGCCGCCACCGCGGTGGTCGCCGTCGACGCGCTACTCGACCGGATGGCGGCACGGCTGCGTGGCATCGATGCCCCCGATGTCGCGGTGGTCGAGGGGCTGACCGGCGTGCTCGCAGAACTGCGTGACGACGACTATGTCGGCCTGCTTCTACGAGCGGACCGGGTGAGCGCGCCGATCGTCGGCGAGTTCACCTCGGAGCTCGGCCGGAACTTCGCCCGGTCCATCATCGACCGGATGGATGTCGACTGGTCGGCGCGTGGCTATGGCGACGACGATCTGGAGGTGATCATCGAGATCGTTCTGCGCACACTGCAATCAATGGTGCTCGACCCGGGTGGGTCGCAGCGCTCGGTCGACGATGTGCGGGGTTTTCTCGACGCGTGGGCAGGTGCGGCGGTGCGGGCGATGCCTGCCGGCCGGTGAGTATCACGAAGCGTCAGCGGGGCTCGCAGATCACCACCGGAATCGTCCGCTCCGTCGGTGGGATGGGTGGACGGGAGCGGACGAGTTCAGCGGGGCTCGCAGATCACCACCGGAATCGTCCGCTCCGTCCAGGCCGCGTAGGTGTCGAAGTCGGCATAGGTGTCGACGAGCTCTGGCCACAGCTCGGCGCGCTCGGACTCCGATGCCGTACGGGCCGTGAGATCGAAGGTCTCCGTCCCGAGTTGGATCGTCACCCGGGGATCGGCGACCAGATTCAGATACCACGCGGGATTCTTGGGCAGCCCACCCTGCGACGCGACAAGTATGAACGTGTCGCCCTTGCGGAGAAAGATCAGCGGCGCCGTGCGCGGTTCACCCGATTTGCGGCCGGTGGTGGTGAGTAGACATACCGGAACCGGTTTGCCGAACCCGGCGCCGACCCGCCAGTACTTGCCGAGTCGGCCGCCGGTTGCCTTGTACAGCTTGGTGTTCAGGCGTGAACCCACCTTGATGAGGCGTTGCACCACCGGCGACCCCAGCTGTTTGGGCCGGTTGGTCGGATCCATGACGGGCATCAGATGCGCTCGATGATGGTGCCGGTCGACAGCGCCCCGCCGGCACACATGGTGATCAACGCGGTCTGCTTGTCGCTCCGTTCGAGTTCGTGCAGGGCGGTGGTGATGAGTCGGGAACCGGTGCTGCCCACCGGATGTCCCAATGCGATGGCGCCGCCATTGACGTTCACCTTGTCCATGTCGGCCTTGTGAACCTGCGCCCAACTGAGGACCACCGATGCGAAAGCCTCGTTGATCTCCACGATGTCGATGTCCGACAACGACATCCCCGACTTCTCCAACACTCGCTCGGTGGATTGCACCGGGCCGTCGAGATGGTAGTGGGGCTCGGCGCCGACGAGTGCCTGTGCCACGATCCGTGCGCGCGGCGTGAGACCGAGTGCGCGAGCCTTGGCCTCATCCATGATCAGGATCGCCGCGGCGCCGTCGGAGATCTGTGATGACGTGCCTGCCGTGTGGATGCCGCCCTCGATCACCGGCTTCAACGCTGCCAACGAGTCCATCGTGGTGTCACGCAGTCCCTGGTCGCGGCCGACATCGAGGATCTTTCCGGTGAGCTCACCGTCCTTGGTGCGCTCGGGAGCCTTGAGGGAGAGCACCTCCCGGTCGAACCGGCCTTCGGCCCACGCCTGCTTGGCCAATCGCTGACTGCGTTCGCCCAGTGCGTCGGTGTCTGCCCGGGTGATGCCGCGTCGCTCGGCGATCCGTTCGGCGGATGCGAACTGGTTGGGCATGTCGATGTTCCACGAGTCCGCGTGGTACGGACCGGCATCAGTGCCGACATTCGCGCCCAGCGGGACCATCGTCATGGTTTCGACGCCACATGCGATGCCCACATCGATGGTGTCACTGGCAATCAGCCCGGCGATCAGATGATTGGCCTGTTGGGCTGAACCGCACTGGCAGTCGATGGTTGTCGCACCCACGTGGTCGGGCAGTCCCGCCGACAACCATGCCTTGCGGGTTATGTTGCCAGCCTGCGCCCCGGCCTGCGTCACGCAACCGCCGATGGTCTGCTCGACGATCGCCGGATCGATCCCAGCCTTCTCGATCACCCCACGCTGGGTCATCCCCAGGAGTTCCTCGGCATGCAGACCCGACAGCCATCCGGCCCGCTTGCCGATCGGCGAACGCGCCGCCTCCACGATCACCGGCACACCCATGCCTGACTCCTCTTCTGTGTGGTTTCGATCTCGCATCCAAATTAGAACAAGTTCTCATTCGAGTCCACGGACGGGTTCGGCGAACGCCGGGCCGATGCCGCGGATCGGATGTGGCAATGCTGATTGCTACCATCGCCCCACGTCACGAACTGCGCGCAGTGAGAAGACTAGAACAAGTTTCAATCTAGGACTGTCATCGGCGTCACAATGTGCTCTAATGAGATTGAAACAGGTTCTAAATCTCAGAGCGAGGTGGTGTGACGTGACCCAGGCACAGGGTGCGACGACCGGCGCCGAATCGGGGGGCGCTATGGCTGATTATCCGTTCATGGAGCAGGAGGGCTGGGACTTCACGAATCCGGAATTGCTCGAGAAGGGCATTCCGGTGCAGGAGTTCGCACAGCTCCGCAAGACGGCACCCGTCTGGTGGAACGCCCAGTTGCCGGGGAAGGGCGGCGGCTTTCATGACGGCGGGTACTGGGTGGCGTCCAAGCACGCTCATATCCGCGAGATCTCGAAGAACAACGACGACTGGTCGACAGCCACCAACGGCGTCATCATGCGGTTCGACGACGAGATGACCCAGGATCAGCTCGACGTCACCAAGGCGCTGCTGATCAACCACGATCCGCCGGACCACACCCGGCTGCGCAAGCTCGTCTCCAAGGCGTTCACGCCGCGCGCGGTGCATTCGTTGGAGGAGAAGCTCGACAACGCTGCCCGCACCATCGTCAGCAAGGCCGCCGAGAAGGGTACGGGCGACTTCGTGCATGACGTCGCCGTCGATCTTCCGTTGCTGGCCATCGCCGACCTGCTCGGTGTGCCCGAAGAAGACCGCGGCAAGCTGTTCGACTGGTCGAACAACATGATGAACTACGACGATCCGGAATTCGGCGAGGACCCGCAGATGGCGTCGGCCGAGATTCTGGGGTACGGCTACACGATGGCCGAGGCGCGGCGGAAAGACCCGGTCGATGACATCGTGTCGGTACTCGTCAACGCCGACATCGACGGTCAGAGCCTCGACGAGACCGAGTTCGGCTTCTTCTTCATCCTGTTGACCGTGGCCGGCAACGAGACCACGCGCAACGCCATCAGTCACGGTATGAATGCCTTCCTCGATCACCCGGACCAGTGGGAGCTGTTCAAGACCGAGCGGCCCGCCACCGCGGTCGACGAGATCGTCCGCTGGGCGACCCCGGTCAACTGCTTCCAGCGAACTGCCAAGCGGGACACCCAGATCGGCGGCGTCGACATCCAGGAAGGCGAGCGCGTCGGACTCTTCTACGGCTCGGCCAACTACGACGAGGACGTCTTCGACAAGCCGTTCGACTTCAACATCCTGCGCGATCCCAACCCGCATGTCGGTTTCGGCGGCAACGGCGCCCACTTCTGCGTCGGCGCCAACCTGGCGCGCATGGAGATCAACTTGATGTTCAACGCGATCGCCGACCTCGTGCCCGACATCAGTAAACTCGAATCGCCGCGCCGCCTACGTCACGGCTGGATCAACGGTGTGAAAGAACTCCAGGTCGATTACGGCACGAAATGACCACGCAAGAAAAGGAATCGCCGGCCTACCTGAACATCGACCGGGAGAATCATCCCGCGGTCCTGGCCGGTCGGCGGTCCCGCGAGTTCGTCATAGCGCGCGACAAGCAGGCGTGGGTGGACAACTTCGCCGCCGAGGGGTCGGTGGAGGATCCGGTGGGGCCGTCGATGTTCGATCCGGAAGGTAAGGGCTTCCGCGGACACGAACAGATTGCGGAGTTCTGGGACAAGTCGATTGCCACCACCGAGAGCATCGAGTTCGTCTTTGCCGACGAGATCATCTGCGGCGACGAGGTGGCCTATGTGGGAAAGATCGTCACCCACATCGCCGGCCACGTGTCCGAGGCGCACGGTGTGTTCACTTATCGCGCCGATGCGGACGGGAAGATGAGCGCGTTGCGCGCATTCTGGGAGGTCGAGAAAACGATCAACTCGGTTCGACCCGCCTGACCTGGTATTTCCGCGCCCTCAGCACGGAGGCCGCGAAAAGGGCGTTAGTGTCGGGCGATGCGCGCACTCAATCGAATCCGTGGTTTCGGCAGAGCGTTTCGGTCATCACAGCGACACCGGGGCGATCTGGTCGGGTGGCTTCGCCGCCGTCCGCAGATCGGTGCGGCCACCGGCCTCTACGAGACTGCGCTGTTGCTCAGCAATGCGCTCGAGCCGAAGCTCAAAGAACTCGCCGAACTGAAGGCGGCCGGCCTGATCAGCTGTGAGTTCTGTCTCGACATCGGCTCTGCGCTCGCCCACGACAGCGGCGTCAGCGAGCGGCAGATCCGCGACCTGCCGCGGTACCGTGACAGCAGCGCATACTCCGAGCTGGAGAAGCTCGTCATCGGCTACGCCGAAGCCATGACGCTGACACCTGCCGTCGGGGGCGACCTCGCTAATCTACGAGAAGCATTGTCGCGCCATCTATCGCGACGTCAGATCGCTGAGCTCGCGATGACCATCGCGTGGGAGAATCAGCGCGGTCGGCTCAACCAGGCCCTCGGGGTGCGACCGATGGGAATGTCGGACGGCCAGGCGTGCGCGCTCCCCGAGACGTAACCTCACCTCCCCACGCGCCCAGCACGGAGGCCGACCCCTTTCGCGCCGACAGAACCCAAAAATTCGCCGAGAGAAACCTCCCCGGCTCGCCGACGGATGGCGGATTCAACCGGTCGCTGCAACAGGATCGGACGGGTCTGATCGTAGTAGCTCGTCGAGTTTGGCGGCGGGCGTGAGCCAGCCGTGTCGTTT
>NZ_JBITWL010000007.1:0-209922 GCF_044543825.1 Gordonia sp. NPDC062954
AAAGAAGCCTTCGGCCACATGCAAATGTCGGCCTGCCTGAGCGCCGAACACGCCATCCACCTCCAACACCGCATCGCCGACCTCATCGCCGAACGCGTCTGCCGCCGCGACCCCCGCCGCGTCGGACACCGACGCGCCATCGCCCTCGCCGAAATCCACAGCGTCCCCGACGTGCGCCTGGAATGCGCATGCGGCTACGACACCTGCACCGCCCGCACCCGCAAGCGGGCCGCCGACGCGACCCCGTCGGTGGCGGTCGACGACAACGCGGTCACACCCGAGACCACGGCCACGCCCGTCGACGAGAGCACGGACTCCGCCGGCACCGATGAGCCCACCGAACCCGACACCACTACGGTCGAACCTTCTGCCGCACAGTCGACTTCCACCGACACCGCCGCTGATCCGACATCCGACGACGACCCCGGCGACGGTAGCGAATCAACAACGTGGACCGCGCGATGCGATGCACCGACCCCCGACGTGCGCGGACCGTCAGCCGACTGCCCCGACAACGTGGGGTCTGCACACAACCCCACCGAGGTCGACCCGCTCGCACACCACCACGTCGCCGAACACACAGTCGACGACGAAAGCCCAGGCCACCAAAGCCCACCCGACGGAAAACGACGCCCAGTCAACGGGAAACAGCGCCCAGTCGACGGGAAACGACGCACACTCGACGTGCGGCGGGTGCGCTGGAACGAGTCGGTACCTGCCGTCCTCGCACCGGCACCGGCGGTGCTCGAGCCCCGCTGCGCGGCGACCCCGCGCGTCCACCGGATCTTTCGCTACCGCGACTATCGCTGCCGACACCCGTAGGCGCAGGGCCGTCTCGCACGCGAGGCACAGCTATGCGCGGCGTCCACACCCGACCGCAATGGCCGGGCGTTGACGCATGCACATCTGACGGCCATGACCCGACTACGAGCCCCCAGAAATGGGGTCAGTCATCTACATTGACGATTCAGGTTCATACATTTGGTCGATAGATTTGCGATTTCGAATCTCCGTAACGTCATCAGAAGTATCGGGCATCGCACGGTACGAAGCATTGCTGCACTCAGCCCCGCAGCACCTATGTGACGGAGAAATGACATTGGCGCACCGCGGTAAGCATCGCCGACCAGCACAGTTGTCAACGAACCGATTCCGGAGCACATCGACGCGCGCGACAGCGGTATCGGCCGTCGCCGGAGCCGTGTGCATCGCGACGCTCGGCCCGCTCGGACCCGCATCGGCGGGCGCCACCGCCGTCGTCGACGACCTGATCGACGACGGCATCGTCTACGACGCGACCGACGACACCAACGGCCTCGACTTCCTGGACGACGTGCCCGGAAACGCGATCATCGTCGTGACCCCGGGGACCGATGACGCAACGCTCTTCCCGCGCATCTATCCACTCATGGGCAGCCGGACCACCCTGGTGGTCAACTATCCCGAGTCGTTCGGTCCCATCATCGCCGGCAAGACCGGGACACTGCCCTTCCTGGCGCCGCTCTACGACGACTCGAAAGACGTGGCAGTCGACCGCAATCTCGACGTCATGCGCGCGTTCGCCGGCGCAGCGCCCGGAGGGCCTCCGATGGTGGTCTACACCGGCTACTCGCAGGGCGCCGACGCCGTCGGCAATGCAGCCGAGATCGCCCACGAGGGTGGCGACCTCGATCCCACACGGACACGGATCGTCTTGGTCTCCGATCCGCGCAGCCCGTGGGGGATCAAGTCGTGGCTGGCCGATACGCCGATTCTGCCGCAGATCGCCGGCGTGATCGGCATCGAATCCGACGGGGCCCGCAACCCCGGCGCGACCGGGAACACTCCCGTGACGTCGGTGATCGTCGTCGGCGACCCCGTCGCCAACTTCCAGTGGGTGTGGTACCGGCCCGTGTCGTCGCTGATCGTCGACGCCGCAGGGTTTCTCACCGTCCACAGCGGCAACGGACCGCAGACATACGCCGACATCAACCGGTTCGACGACCCGACGGTCTATCACAGCGTCGACGGCAACACACGCTACGAGGTGTACGACGTCGGACATCCACTCGCGCTGGCCACCCAATGGGTGCACGACGAACTGGGCATCCCATACACCGCCGACGATGTCGAGGACTGGAACCGGGCGGCCGAAGCCTTCTATCCGATGCAGCGACCTGGAGTCGAGAACTCGGCCGTTCCGGTCACGGCTGCCCCCACCCCATACAGCGTGACGATGACCTCGGCCGCGGCCACCGGTGCGCCTGACACCGGAGCCGACCAGAGTCAGTCTCTCGCTGCCACAGACACATCGGCGACTGATCCCACCGATGATCCGTCTCCCACATCCGCCCGAATCAGTCCGAGCACGTCGGAGATCGCCGCGGCACCAGACCCGGTACCGCAAGCACCAGAGCCGACGCCGCCCACGACACAGTCCACGCCGCCGTCCGTCGACACCGGGCCGAGCGTCGACAACCAGGTACCGGCCCCGACCGTCGTCGCGGACTCCCCGGACGACCACGCCGACAACACGCCGGACACGACCGGACCGAGTGCTGAGTCCGCGTCGGGCAGTGCCGATCCGGACAGCGGGGTCGCGCCCGACACCGTCAGTTCACCGGAGACGGACACCTCGCCGGAAACTGCGGCGTCCACCGACGACGCCTCGGCGGGCTCGACCGAGAACTGACCGGCGGCGACGAACAACGCCGCCGGGCGTCAGCCCAGCGTGACCTTCCCGTCGGCGACGCTGATCGGTCGCGATGCCAACGGCTCGGTCGCGGGGCCTTCGATGACACTGCCGTCCTCGGCGGAGAACTTGCTGCCGTGACAGGGGCAGATGATCTCGTTGTCGGTGACATCGCTGACCGTGCAGCCCTTGTGGGTGCAGACCGCGGAGAATGCGTTGTACTCCCCGTCGGCAGGGTGGGTGACGACCGTCTTCACCGCCTCCATCACCACACCCCCACCGACGGCGATAGAGGCGGCATCGGGCAGCAGCCCGCCATCCCCGGACGATTCGGCACCGGACGAATCGGCATCGGCCGTGGTGGTGGACGCCGAATCGGTGCTGTCGTCGGACCCGCAGGCCGCGAGTGCGGCCGCACCGGCAACGGCGGCCGCACCGCCGAGCACCTTGCGTCGTCCGATCGTAATGGGCATGTTGACGTTGCTCATGACTCTCCCGGGCTGTGGGTAACTGGCATGACCTCGCGTTCATCGTGCCAAACATCGGGAGCCGCCACACCCGGGCCGCAGGATTGGCCGCAACGCGATCTCCCGGACGTCACGGCGATGTGCGCGGTCCCGACCTACCGGGCCGCGTCTGGGCATAGGCTCGCGAGGTGACCGACGCACGACCCGCCGCCGGATCGCCGCGCGAACTCGCGGCGGCTCTCGAGTCCACCGGCTATCTCGCCGATGACGGTCTGGCCATGGCCGCCTTCCTCGCCTTGCGAATGGGACGACCCCTGTTCTGCGAGGGCGAACCGGGCACCGGCAAGACCTCACTCGCGGTAGCACTGGCCGAGGCGTTGCAACTGCCACTGATCCGGCTGCAATGTCACGAGGGCATCGATGCCTCGCAGGCTCTCTACGACTGGGATTTCCCGCGCCAACTGCTGCACCTGCGCACACTCGAAGCGGCCAGCGGCGGCGCTCTGGACGCCGACGCAGCCGAATCCTCGCTCTACACCGAACGTTTCCTGCTCGCCCGGCCGCTCCTTCAGGCACTCACCGACGCGCCCTGTGTACTCCTCGTCGACGAGATCGACCGCGCCGACGACGAGTTCGAGGCGTTCCTGCTCGAGTTGCTGGACGAGAACGCGGTGACGATCCCCGAACTCGGACACATCCGGGCCGCAACGCCGCCACTGACGATCCTGACCTCCAACCGGACCCGTGAGGTGCACGACGCGCTCAAACGCCGATGCCTCTATCACTGGCTACAACACCCCGACCTGGACCGCGAGATCGCCATCATGCATCGCCGGGTACCGGGCATCGCCGACGACCTGGCCACCCAGGTGGCACAGGCAGTGCACGTCCTGCGCGGCCTGGAATTGCTGAAACCACCGGGCGTGGCCGAGACCCTGGATTGGGCACGCGCCCTGCGCGAACTCGATCGTGATGTGCTCGACGCCGAGATCGCCGCCGCCACCCTCGGTACCGTCCTGAAGTACCGCGAAGATCTCGATCGCGTCGCCCGCGCCGGGCTGGACCGTCTGCTCGCATGACCGGCGAGCTGATCGGCGTCGCTGGGTTCGCGCGGACCCTGACACACGCCGGGCTGCCGGTCGCGACCGACTCCGTCGAAACGTTCCTCCGCGCGCTGCGCGAGATCGACCTCGCCGACGTCGACGCGGTGTATTGGGCCGGCCGGGCAACCCTGTGCCGTGACCCGGACGACCAGCCGCGCTTCGATCTCGCCTTCGACGCCTGGTTCGGCGATCAGGTCCCACGCGCCACCCGACGCCCCACCCAGCCCAAGCACAGCCCGATGGCCGCGCTTCAGACCGCCGGCGAACAGCGCACAGACGGATCGGGGCCACAGCTGGCGGTGGCCGCCGACGACACCGAGGTGCTGCGCCACCGCGACATCTCCTCGCTGTCGGCGGCCGAACGCGCCCACCTCGCCGAACTCATCGCGGAGTTGCGGCCGCGCCCGCCGCGGCGGGCCGCCCTACGTCGTACCCCGGCCCGGCGGGGACGGGTCGATCCACGACGCACCGTGCGCGACATGCTCGCCGCCGGGGGCGAACCGGTACGTCCGAGCCACCATCGATCCGCCACCCGGCCACGCCGCGTGGTACTGCTGTTGGATGTCTCCGGATCGATGAGCCCCTACGCCGATGCCCTGCTGCGCTTCGCGCATGTGGTGACCCGCGCGAACCCGTCCGGGACCGAGGTGTTCTCCCTCGGCACCCGGCTCACGCGACTCTCGGTGGCGTTACGCGCCCGCGATCCCGAACTGGCGCTCGCCGCCGCCGGTCGCGCCGTGCCGGACTGGGCGGGCGGAACCCGGCTCGGCGACACACTGCAGGCTTTTCTGGACCGGTGGGGTCGACGGGGATTGGCGCGTGGCGCGGTGGTGGTGATCTTCTCCGACGGTTGGGAGCGCGGCGATCCGGCGCTGCTCGGGCAACAGATGGCACACCTGCGTCGCCTCGCCAAGGCTGTGTTGTGGGTCAACCCGCACGCCGGTGCGCCCGGCTACCAGCCCGTGCAGGGCGGGATCGCCGCCGCACTACCCCACCTCGACCTGCTGCTCGCCGGACACTCGCTGGCGACGTTGCAGGAACTGCTGGTTGCGGTCCGCGAGGCCTGATTCGTGTCTCGCAGGACACCAGCTCATAACGGCGACGAATCCGGGGCGCCTAGTACGGATTCCGCGATTTCGGTGATCTGGGACACAGTGGTGGCGCAGAGTGACGGTGGAAGGTTTCGCCCGGCGCCAGCCCACGACTGCCGGCATGCATTGGAGGCCCCATGCGCATCACCCTCACCGTCGACGGCACAACCTACACCGACGACGTCGAACCACGGACGCTACTCGTCCATCACCTACGCAATCAGCTGGGCAAGGTCGGCACCGTGGTCGGTTGCGACACGAGCAACTGCGGCGCCTGCACCGTCCTGCTGAACGGACACAGCGTCAAGTCCTGCTCGGTCCTGGCCGTGCAGGCCGACGGCGCCGACGTCACCACCGTCGAAGGGCTCGCCCGCGACGGCACGTTGCATCCCGTGCAGGCGGCATTCCGCGACAACCACGGCCTGCAATGCGGTTACTGCACTCCCGGCATGATCATGTCGACGATCGATCTGCTCGGCGACAACCCGAGTCCCGATGAGCACGCGGTACGCGAAGGCCTCGAAGGCAACCTGTGCCGCTGCACCGGCTACCAGAACATCGTCGCCGCCGTCCTCGACGCCGCCGACAAAATGCAGGCCACGGGAGGTGCCCAGTGACCGCGACCGTCGAACCGAGCGCTGCCGCCGAACACGAGATCGGCAAGGCCCGCGTCCGCAAGGAAGACGACCATCTCATCACCGGCCGTACCCGCTGGACCGACAACATCGTGCTGCCCGGCATGCTGCACATCGCGATCCTGCGCAGTCCGATGGCGCACGCACGCATCGCAAGCATCGATGCCGAGGCGGCCAAGCAGATGCCCGGCGTCGTCGCCGTCTACACCGGTGCCGACCTCGCCGAGGAACAAGCCTCCCTGCCCAACGCAATGCAGATCACGCCGGACATGAAAGTCCCACCGGCGCCGTCGCTCGCAGTCGACACCGTCCGGTTCGCCGGCGAGGCGGTCGCGATCGTCGTGGCCCGTGATCCGTACGCCGCGCATGACGCGTTGGAGAGCATCGACATCGACTACGACGACCTGCCTGTCGTGCTCGATCTCGCCGCCGCCGCGCAGGACGGAGCCGACCTGGTCTATCCGGACATGGGCACCAACGTCCAGGCAGTGTGGGTGTTCGACTCGGCCGAGGCGGGCACCGGCAGCAGTGTGGAGGACGCGATCCGCGATTCCGAGGTCGTCGTGGAACGCACGCTGCGCCAACAACGCCTGATCCCCGCGTTCATGGAGCCGCGGTCGGTGGTCGTCGACCCGACGGGCCCCCAGATCACCATGTGGTCGGCCACCCAGGTCCCGCACATCCTGCGATTGATGCTCGCGATGACACTCGGCATCCCCGAACACAAGTTGCGCGTCATCGCCCCCGATGTCGGCGGCGGATTCGGCGGCAAGCTGCAGGTGTGCCCGGAAGAGGTGCTCGCACTGCTGATCGCCCGGCGCCTGGGCAAGCCGGTGAAATACACCGAGTCGCGCAGTGAGTCGATGCAGGCCGCCCACCACGGCCGCGACCAGATCCAGAAGCTCACCCTGTCGGCGAAACGTGATGGCACGGTCACCGGCATGAAAGTCGAGTTGCTCGCCGACATGGGCGCCACCCTGCGGGTGTTCACCGCTGCGGTGCCCATCCTGGGCGCGTTCATGTACAACAGCATCTACAAGTTCCCGGCTTATCA
The DNA here is from genome assembly GCF_044543825.1 of Gordonia sp. NPDC062954. Taxonomy (NCBI): domain Bacteria; kingdom Bacillati; phylum Actinomycetota; class Actinomycetes; order Mycobacteriales; family Gordoniaceae; genus Gordonia; species Gordonia sp. NPDC062954. The sequence goes on from NZ_JBITWL010000007.1 coordinate 7,022, forward strand.
CTTCTCCTGCACCAATGTCTTCACCAACAAAGTGCCCACCGACGCCTATCGCGGTGCCGGACGTCCGGAGGCCACCTTCGCCATCGAGCGGATGATGGACGAGCTCGCCACCGAACTCGACATGGATCCACTCGCGCTCCGCGAGAAGAACTGGATCCGCCACGAGGAGTTCCCGTTCGACACCGTCGCCGGATTGACCTATGACACCGGCAATTACGAGGCGGCGACCGAAAAGGCGAAGGAGCTGTTCGACTACGAGGGACTACGTCGCGAACAGGCGCAGCGCCGCGAACGCGGCGACACGGTGCAACTGGGCATCGGCGTATCCACCTTCACCGAGATGTGTGGCCTCGCGCCGTCGCGGATCATGGGTCAGCTCGGCGGCGGTGCCGGCGGGTGGGAACACGCCGCGATCCGGATGCTGCCGACCGGCAAGGTCGAGGTGGTCACCGGCAGCTCAGCCCACGGCCAGGGTCACGAGACGGCGTGGAGCCAGATCGTCGCCGACCGACTCGGCGTGCCCTTCGAGGACGTCGAGGTCTTACACGGCGACACCCAGACCTCGCCACGCGGACTCGACACCTACGGTTCGCGCTCCCTCGCGGTCGGCGGCATGGCCGTCGTCAAGGCAGCCGAGAAAGTGGTCGACAAGGCGCGTCCCATCGCCGCGCACCTGATGGAGGCGGCCGAGGACGACCTCGAGTTCACCGACGGCAAGTTCACGGTGAAGGGCACCGAGAAAGCGGTCGGCATCACCGATGTGGCGCTCGCCGTGTTCGCCGCGCACGACATGCCCGAAGGCGTTGAGCCGAATCTCGATTCGGAGGCGACATTCGATCCGGAGAACTTCTCGTTCCCGCATGGCACGCATCTGTGCGCCGTCGAGGTGGATACCGAGACGGGGTTCGTGAAGATCCGCAAGTACGTGTGCGTCGACGACATCGGCAGCGTGGTCAATCCACTCATCGTGGAAGGACAGGTGCACGGCGGTCTCGCCCAGGGCATCGCGCAGGCCCTGTACGAGGACGCGATCTACGACGAGTCGGGCACGCTGCTGTCCGGATCGTTCGCGGAGTATCTGGTGCCGGGCACTCCGGATCTGCCGCCCTTCATCACCGACCGCACCGAGACCCCTGCCACCGGAAATGTGCTGGGCGTCAAGGGGGTCGGCGAGGCAGGCACCATCGCCTCGACACCCGCGGTGGTCAACTCGGTCCTCGACGCGCTGCGCCACCTCGGGGTGACCGAGGTCGAGATGCCGTGCAGTCCGATGCGGGTGTGGAAAGCCATCGAGGCGGCCCGCTCCTCGTCCACCCAGGGAGGTGCCAAGTGATTCCGTCCGAGTTCGAGTACGTCGCCCCGACCAGCCTGGCCGAGGCGCTGTCCGCACTGGCCGACGCCGGCGAGGACGCCAAGGTCATCGCCGGTGGGCAGAGCCTGATGCCGGTGTTGCGGCTGCGGTTGAACTCACCCAGCACGATCATCGATCTCGGCCGGATCGAGGAACTGCGTGGGGTGCGCGATGACGGCGACGCGCTCGTCGTCGGGGCGATGACCACCCATCACGACGTCATGACCGATGCTCTCGTCGGCCAACACGCCACGCTGCTCGCCGAGGCCACCGCGACGGTGGCCGACCCACAGATCCGCCACCGCGGCACATTCGGCGGTTCACTCGCCCACGCCGACCCGGCCGGCGATCTCGGCGCGGTGGCCGTCGCTCTCGACACCACCATGACCGTCGCCGGGCCCAACGGCCGACGCAGCCTCGGTGCCGATGAGTTCTTCACCGACATCTTCACCACCGCACTCGAACCCGACGAGATCCTGGTCGACATCCGCATCCCCAAGCACACAGGTTGGCGCGCCCACTACGAGAAGTTCCACCGGGTGTCACAGAGTTGGTCGATGGTCGCGGTCGCCGCGACCGTCGACGTCGACGGCGGGACCATCCGCAACGCCGCGGTCGCACTGACCAACATGGGCGCGGTACCGGTCAGGGCCCGCGGAGTGGAGCAGGCGCTGGTAGGGCAGTCCGCAGACATCGACGTGATCCGGGCGGCCGCCGACCACGCCGACGAGGGCGCCGAACCGATGAGCGACACCAACGCCGACGCCGAGTACCGCACCCACCTGGCGAAGGTGCTCACACGCCGAGCCGTCGTCACCGCAGCGGGAGTCTGACCATGCAGCTTGAACACGCCTTCTCCGTCGACGCACCGATCGACGACGTCTGGAATGCCCTGATCGATCCCGAGAGGGTCACCGGGTGCATGCCCGGTGCCAGCCTGACCGGGGTCGATGGGGACAGCTTCACCGGCCAGATCAAAGTGAAGATCGGCCCGGTTGCCCTGGTGTACAAAGGCACCGGGACCTTCGTCGAGAAAGACGAGAGTGCCCACCGCGCGGTGATCGAGGGCAACGCCAAGGAATCCCGCGGCCAGGGCACCGCCAAGGCATCGGTCACGATGACGCTGAAGGATGAGGGCGACCAGACCACCGGGACCGTTGTCACCGACCTGGCCATCACCGGCAAACCTGCCCAGTTCGGTCGGGGCATGCTGTCGGATGTCGGCGGCAAGATCATCGACCAGTTCTCGTCCTGCCTGTCGAAGAAACTCGGTGAACCGGCGCCGGCCGCGCAACCGGCAGCCACACCACCGTCGGGCGGGCAGCCGGCTGAATCCGAGGGCGCCGGGGCTGCCGCAGCCACCACCCCGGTCCAGCCGTCCACCGAGCCGCACGCCGAGGCAGAGGCGCTTGACCTCATGCAGTACGCCGGCGGCTCGGTGGCCAAGCGCGCGGCACCGCTCGTCGGTGCGTTGGTTCTCGGCGCGATCGTGTTCATCCTGGTACGCCGTCTCCGTAGCTGAGATCGATTCCCCCATCCGGTTGAATCGCGCGGACAACGGCCCGCCGCCGGTGTAGCGTCTGCGACGCAGACCCTGCCGGTCCGGAACCGGGTGGGGACACGGGGGTGATCGTGGCAATTCGGACGACGTTGTGCCGCATGGTCGCCGGCGGTGCATCGATCATGGTGGCCTGGGCCGCCGCCGCGCCGACACAGGCGGCGCCCACGCAGGCGGTACCCACCGTTGTCGCCGCGGAGGTGATCGCTGAGGGCCCGATGGTCGTCGACGGCGCGAGCACCACCTCACGCATCCGATACACCTCCACCTCGGTGCGCGGCGTGCGCACCGAGATGACCGGCACCCTCACGCTGCCGAGCGCGCCGGCCCCGGACGCCGGATGGCCACTGGCGGTGTGGAATCACATGACCGTCGGCGGCGCGGATCACTGCGCCCCGTCTACCGCGACCACCACGCATCCGGAGCTGCCTCGGATGACCTCCGGTGATCGGGTCATCGCCCATCTGCTCGACGCCGGATTCGCGGTGGTGCGCCCGGATTTCGAGGGTATCGGTGGTTCCGGACCGCATCCCTACCTCATCGCGGGATCATTGGCGCGTTCGACCATCGACGCAGCGGTCGCGGTCTCTCGGTACGACTCCCGGATCAGCCACGACGTGGTGGTCGCCGGCCACTCGGAGGGCGCGGTCGCCGCGTTGTCGGCCGGCGCCCGCGAGGCGGCACAGTGGAATGGGTTACGGCTTCGTGCCGTCGCCGCACTGGCCCCACCGACCGAGGTGGCCGCAATCCTCGACGCATTGTCCGGCGTACCGCTGGCGGGCCCCGCGATCAATGAACTGGTCGGCCTGGCCGCGCTGTTGGGCAGTGGCGCGGCAGCAGCGGATCCGGATTTCGCCGACCTGATGACGCACGGTGGTCTCAGTCGATCCGCGACCGTGCTGCTGCCCCACATCGAGGATCGATGCTATGCCGAACTCACCGAGCCCGACTCCTTCGGCGGACTCGCACCGACCCAGCTACTCGGCCCCGCGGGCGCGCAGATGAAGGCGAAGCTGGTGGAGATTCTCGAGCGCAACGACGTGCGGAATCTGCATATCCCCGCGCAGATTCCGGTTCGCGTGGATGCCGGATTCACCGACACGGTGGCACCGCAGCCTCTCGTCACGCGATTGGTCGACACCTACCGCCACAACGGAATGTCGGTGACCTACGTCGAGCATCCGGTCGGCCACGCCGGCGTGGCAACCGAGCCGGGTGCGGCCACCGACATCGCGCGGTGGTTGATCGCACAGGTGTGAAGCCCGGGCAGCACCCGAGCACCGCACCACCCGCGTGATGTACTCGTGCGATGACCACGTTCCCCGCCCTGACAGAGACACCGCTGGCGATGGCGGACGCGAATGCCGCCGGGCTCACCCTCGGCATCGCCGTCTATGCTGCGGCGATCCTGATCGGCATCGGCGTCGGCATCAACGCCGTGACCACCGGGCGCCGACGTCGTGCGGTGATCGCCGCGACCGTGGTGCTGGTGCTCACACTCGCCGGCCTGGTGATCGCGATCGCGAGCAGTATCGGCTAGTCGGGTCGCCCGGGCCGGTGCACCTCACGCCGATGCGGCGAATGCCGCGCGGAGCGCCGCCGTCTGCATCCGGAAGAACTCCTTGGACACCGGCGCGTTCGTCTGGATCAGGTCGAAGGCGTGATAGGCGCCGGGGATCACCTCCAGCGCGCAGTCCACCCCGGACTCGCGTAGGCGCTTCGCGTAGGCCACATCTTCATCATGGAAGAGGTCGAGTTCGCCGACGCCGATCCACGCCGGTGCAAGTCCGGTGAGATCGTCGCGACGAGCCGGCGCGACGATCTCGGGCGCGGCGCCGCCCAGGTAAGCCCCCCACCCGAACCGGTTGGAACTGCTGTTCCACATCCTGAATCGGTTCTCGATCGGCGACGGTCCGGCGGCGCCGGTGCGGTCGTCGAGCATCGGGTAGGCCAGCAGCTGCAGGACCGGTGCGCTCTCGCGACGTTCTTTGACCCGCAACGCCACCTGGGCGGCCAAACCACCGCCGGCACTCGCGCCGCCGATCGCCACCCGGGACGCATCCACACCATCGATCTCGTAGGCGAGCTGCAGGGCCTCGTGGCAGTCGTCGAGTGCCGCCGGGAACGGATTTTCGGGCGCCAACCGATAGTCCACCGAGATCACGACGGCGCCGATTTCGGCGCACAATCGCCGGCACAGGTCGTCGTCCTGCCGGGCCTCGCCAAGCACGAATCCACCGCCGTGAATCCACACCAGGGCCGGCGCCACCGCACGCCCACCGGTAGGCCGGAAGATGCGCACCCCGCCGCCGGAGGGCAGTGACCTCACCTCGACACCGCGATCACGCTGCAGCCGGGCGAGCCCGCCCTGTAGGAAGCGGACGATCCGCAGGCTTCGCGGGCCGGCGAGCCCGCGCGGCAACACACGTGCCGAACGCGCCAGGTCGGGATGAAACTCGTGCTGTGCGGTCATGGTCGACGCTCACCTTTCGCTGCGATTGGTTGAATCCAGGTATAACGCGGCAGAATCTCGCCCGATGAACATCGACGAGATCGGCACACGACGCTTTGCCCTCCCCGCGGTTCTGCTGGTGCTGTTCACCACTGGATGGGGCGCCAATCACTTCGCGTCGATGATCCCGGTCCTGCGGGTCGACAAGGGATTGTCCTCAACTGTGCTCACCGGCGCGTTCGGCATCTACGCACTCGGGCTGCTGCCGGGCCTGTTCGGCGGCGGCACGTTGTCGGATCGGACCGGCCGGCGGCCGGTGGTGTTGACCGGCGCGGTCCTGGCCGGGATCGGAAATCTGATGATGATCGTCTGGCACGAGGAGGCCGGAGTGCTCGTCGGTCGCCTCGTCGTCGGGCTCGGGGCCGGACTCACCATCAGCGCCGGCACCGCCTGGGCTGCGGACCTGCGCGGCCGATCCGGAGCGACGCTGGCCGGGGCCATCCTGACCACCGGCTTCGCCCTCGGCCCCGTCATCACCGGTCTGCTCGCCGAGTTCGTCCCGCATCGACTCGAGATGCCGTTCGCGGTGTCCGGGATCGCGTCGATCGCCGTGGCCGCGGCGGCAGTGGCACTCACGCCCGCGACCCCGGCACCCACCGCGCACGGCGCATCCGTCGACGATCCAGGGCGACGATCTGTGGGTGCCGCGTTGTCCTGGTCGGTGCCGATGGCGCTGTGGGTGTTCTCGTCGGTGACCGTCGCCGTCGTGGTGATGGCCGAGCGCATCGCCGACCGCTACGACGGCGCGTGGGTGCCCGGCCTGGCGGCCGCGTTGAGTCTGGGGTCGGGAGTGATCATCCAGTTCGTGGTGCGCCGACTGCACAGCGGCCCGTCGGCCGGGGTCGTGGGGGCAGCGCTGGCAGCCGCAGGCTTCCTGCTCGCAGCCGCGGGAGGCGCGCACCCGAGTATGGCCCTGTTCGTGATCACCGCGATCGTGTTGGGTCTTGCCTACGGTCTGTGTCTGCGCGACGGACTGATGGATGTCGAGACGATGACACCGTCGGAGAACCGGGGTGCGGTGACCGGGATGTTCTATGTCGCCTGCTACCTGGGGTTCGGATTGCCGGTGCTACTCACCAGCATTCGGCCCTCGACCGGTGTCGTCGCCCCGCTGGTCGTCCTGGCGGCCGCCGCCGCAGTGGCGTCGCTCGCCCGTGCCCTGCGCCTGCGCCGCCGCGTCTGACCGGCTCGCGACGCAGCGTCACGCAGGCAAGAAGACGCGACCACCGATCGCACCCCGTACGGTCCGGGCGGCAACGGTCACCCAGGCCGCGAGCAGAACGACGTAGAGCGCGGCACCCAGATCGCGAATCGGCGTGGAGTCCAGGGCGAACCCCAACGCGCACAGGCCCGTCACACAGGTGCCGACGGGAAAGGTGAAGCTCCACCAGGTCAGCGCAAACGGCAGCCCGCGGCGCACAGTTCGTACGGTGACGGCCACGGCGAGTGTGAACATGGCGATGCCGAAGCCACCCATCACCAACCCGTAAACGATGCCGAACACGGTCAGACCGACCGCGATCGGTGCGTGCCCACCGGTGAACACCAGATGCGACTGGACTGCGAGGAGGTTGGCCGCGGTGATCGACTGGCCGACCATGCCGAGCGTGATCCAGATCGTCGGGGCCGACCGCGACACCGGCACCCCACCGCGGAGCAGTCGGGCATAGATCAACGTCATGGTCATCAATCCGAGGATCAAACTCATGCCGAACAGTGCATAACAGCCGGCCAGCATCGTCAGTCGCAGCTGTCCAGCCGGAACGTAGGCCACCAGTGCGGCGCCCGTGGACGCCGACACCATCGGGGGCACCACCGGCATCAGCCAGGCGGGCAGGGCCGCGTGTTCGGACTTCTGCTCGGCGGTCATCATCGCGAACGGCACCCAGACCGCGGTCGCCACGCCGATCGCGGTGCCGGCTGCCCACAGCACGCCACTGATCGACAGTGCGACCGCGCCGCCCAGGATCGGCTCACCGAGATGCAGGGTGCCCGCGCCGACGGTGAGCAGAGCCATCGGCAACGCACCGTAGAACTGCGACATCACCGGGTCGGTGGCATACCGGCGCGCGGTCTCGCCGTGGCGACGCCAATGCACGGCGAACGCGACGCTGATCGCGACGAGCAGCACCGACGCGAGCAGCCAGATCGCGGTCGCGAACGCGGTGATGATCGCCGACTGCACCGGCAGCACGATCGCCGCGTTCGCGACGATCCCGGTGCCCATCACCGCAGCGAACCAGTTCGGCGTCAGGTGCTCGAACACCTGACGCGGATGGTCGAGATCGGGAAGGAGACGACGACGGACAACTCCGGTGCGCTCGAGCGTGGCGGTCATGGCTCCACTGTCGAGGAATCGCGCGTCCTCCGGCAGAGGGCCCGACCTTGTGTGCCCACAACCACCAATTGTGGGGCGCCACCGTCCCCGCTTGTGACCTCCGCACCGTATCGGCGGCAGACGGGATCAGTCCACCGACATCTCCCCCAGCTCCGACCAGCCGTCCTGATCGAGCGTGACGTTGATGATGTCGGGCGTGCGCTGCAGATACTTCGGCAACTCGGTCGTCGCGACCTGGAAGTGCGAGCTGTTCACATGCGCCTCGGCGGCGTCATCGTCGAACGCCTCGGTGAGCACGTAGGTGTTCGGATCGTCGAGACTGCGCGCCCACTCGAAGAACCTATTGCCCGGCTCGGCGCGGGTGGCCTCGGTAAAACTCTGTACGAGATCAGGCCATTGATCGGCGAATTCGGGCTTGATGGGCCACTTTGCCACGATGAAGATCATGCTCCCACTGTAATGATCCCAGCCCTGTCCACCACCTCGTCGCCGTCTCAATCAGAGACGGATATATCTGACAACCACCGTTTCCCGGAAGCCTCGTCGGCGATACCCGGAGGCGGCATAGTGTGGTGGAGACAACACGTGTCGAGTCGGAGGTACTACATGCGCGAGATCACCAAGTTCTACATCGACGGTTCGTGGGCCGAGCCCGCCGAGCTCAACCTCATCGACGTGATCAATCCGGCCACCGAGAAGGCCGCCGGCCACGTCGCCCTGGGCACCGCCGCCGACGTCGACAAGGCCGTCGACGCCGCCCGCAAGGCGTTTGTGACCTGGAGCCAAACGTCGGTGGACGAACGGGTCACCATCCTCAACGCCGTCGTCGCCGAGTACCAGAAGCGGATGCCCGATCTCGCCGCGGCAGTCACCGAGGAGATGGGCGCGCCCAGCGGCCTGGCCAACAACGTCCAGGTACCGATCGGACTGGCGCATTTGATGACCGCGGCCGCCCAGCTACCCACCTTCAGCTTCAGTGAGGATCGCGGGACCTCGCGGATCGTCAAGGAGCCGATTGGCGTGTGCGGCTTCATCACCCCGTGGAACTGGCCGCTCAACCAGGTCATGTGCAAGGTGGCCCCGGCGCTCGCGACCGGCTGCACCATGGTGCTCAAGCCGTCAGAGGTGGCCCCGTTCAGTGCCGCGATCGTCGCCGAGATCTTCGATGCCGCAGGCGTTCCCGCCGGCGTGTTCAACCTTGTCAACGGCGACGGCCCGGGCGTCGGCACCGCACTGGCCGCGCACCCGGGGATCGACATGGTCTCGTTCACCGGTAGCACCCGCGCCGGCATCGAGGTGGCCAAGAACGCCGCACCGACCGTCAAGCGCGTGGCCCAGGAACTCGGCGGCAAGAGCCCGAACATCATCCTCGACGACGAAGATTTCGCCGCCAACGTTGCCGGCGGTGTCGCAGCGATGATGATGAACTCCGGCCAGTCCTGCAACGCACCCACCCGAATGCTGGTCCCCTCGTCCCGGATGGCCGAGGCCGAGGAGGCGGCGAAGTCGGTCGAGGCCACCCTCACCGTCGGCGACCCGAGCGGTGACGTCCGGTTGGGTCCGGTGGTGTCCGAGCCGCAGTTCACCAAGATCCAGGGACTCATCGACCGCGGTGTGGCCGAGGGTGCCAAGGTGGTGTTCGGCGGGCCGGGACGCCCCGATGAGCTGCCCACCGGCTACTACGTCCGCCCCACCGTGTTCTCCGAGGTCACCAACGACATGGAGATCGCACGCACCGAGATCTTCGGCCCGGTGCTGGTGATGATCGGCTACGACTCGCTCGACAACGCGATCGAGATCGCCAACGACACCGAGTACGGACTGGCCGGCTATGTGTCCGGCAAGGACGTCGACGAGGTGCGCAAGGTGGGCGCACGGATCCGCGCCGGTTCCATCTCACTCAACGGCGCACAGCTCGATCCGGTCGCACCGTTCGGCGGCTACAAGCAGAGCGGTAACGGCCGTGAGTGGGGCGACTACGCTTTCGACGAGTTCCTCGAGGTGAAGTCGCTGCTCGGCTACGACGCCTGACACACCTCCCCGGGCCCCCCTCTCACGACCCGGGTTCTCCTCTCCCGACGACCGCTCTCGTATCACCTGCGAGGGCGGTCGTCGTGTGTCCGGGGCCGCCCCGGTGTCACGTCGCGGGTAGTCACATCGCGGGTAGTCACATCGCGGGCAGCCACGCCCCGTGCAGCCCCGCCGGCACCCTGATCGGCATGTGCACGGTGGCGAGCGGACCGGCGGCCGGATCGTCGGCGGGCAGGATGTAGAAGTACGACGACATGTCGGTCGGATCGGTACCGAACGCGCCCCAGTAGTCGCGCTCGGTCCCGGGCAGATAGATGGGCTCGCCGATCGCCACCGCTGGACGCCAACAGGACTCGCTGCCGGAACGGAGGTCGTGGAACCAAAGGCTGTCGAGTTCGCCGGAGTCGCCGGCACTCTTGCCGACCGTCGCCACCTGCGTATGTGACCGGGTGAGCATCCGGTCGTCGACTCGTGGGAACTCGACGTTGACACTGGTGCCCATGGTGGTCCGGACGATGGTGCCGCGGGCCGGGTCGAGTACCGCCCGAACCAGAGCGGAGGTCGCCGGGGTCGGCATGTCGGCGAAGCCACCCGGGTAGGTCCACTCGACGTAGTCGACGGTCACCGTGTCCGCGCCCGGTGTGTCGAACCCATTCGCGAAGTGCCACACCCACATCGGCTCGGCGTCGATCCAACCGATCGCGGAACCGTCCCGCGGGATCAGCGCGATGCGGGTACCGGAATCCGGTTGCCACCGCAGCAACCCGCCACCACTGAGCAGCGCCTCGATGTCGAAGACCAACGGGCACAGGAACAGCACGACGTAGCGCGACGTCAAGGCCATGTCGTGGATCATCAGGGGTCGGTCCACACCGTCCACCGGTGTCGGCGGTCGGAGCGTCTGACCGTCGCGGCCGATCACCGCCCACGTGAGGTACGGCGCCTCCAGTACGTAGTTGAACAGCACCAGCTCACCGGTCTCGGGGTCGAGCTTCGGGTGCGCGGTACTGCCCACTGCCATCGCGCCGTCGCAGTCGTCGCGCGCGATGGTCGCCAGGTCGGCCGGGTCGAGCCGGTAGGGCTGATCGGATTCGGCCATCGCGAGCAGCCGACCACCGTGTTCGACGACGTTGATGTCGGGCAGCTGGCGGAACGTTCCGGCGAGCTCTGGCCCCACCTCGGTGGCGGGCGGCGTGTACCCGTCGGTCAGGCCCGACCAGATGGCATGGCCGGCCTTCTCCTCGGCCACCACCATCGGTGTGCGGACGAAACGGTTGCGATAGTGCGCGGCACCGTCGCCGATGTCGAGTCGGTGCACCATCGCGTCGCCGTCGAGCGGATAGACGTAGGAGCCGATCGGATCGAACCGAGGATTCGGTCCGTTGCGCAGATAACTGCCGTGCAGGTCGTCGGGGATCTCGCCGGTCATCGCGAGGTCGCTGACGTCGACCTCCTGCCGTTGCGGCGCGAACACCCCGGACAGATGCGCATGGTGTGCCATGTCCACGGGTGCGGGGCGAGTCGGTGCAGTCTGCTCGGCGGACATTTGGATCCCCACTGTCGTTCCGATCGCCCACCACGACGTCCGGTCCGGCGCCACCGGGGCAGGGCCGCCCGAAGGGTACGGCCGCTCCCAGTGTCCCGCCTGGCACAGACGCGCGCTCGTCAATCGCGAAACGCTTGCCGCTGCCCGCCCTGTGGTCGCTGCCTCGCAGCGGATGCACAGTCGATGGCACAGCAACGATCGGTAACGCCCGCCTGCCCGGCAACGACAGACCGGGCAGCGCACGCCAGGACCTCCGCGAGGTGAGTCGTCGTGCATCGGGGGAAGTCGTAGATGTCAGGAGTCGCATGCCCAGCCAACCGGAACAGCCGGATTCGTCCATGATCGCCGACGGGTGGCGGGTGGCGCCCGACGCCACTGCCCCGACACCCCGGCGCAGTATCCGACGTCGGGTCGCGGGCCTGTCCGCCGTGGTGGTGCTGAGCCTGGGCCTGTTCGGCGTGGGATCGCTGCTCTCCGGCGGCAACACGGCATCGGCCATGGCGGGACATCCCGAGGTGTTGCGTGAGGGCTGCACCTGGGATTCGTCGGGCAACTACGTGCAGAACTGCAAGGTCTGGTCGGAGTCGCAGAACAAGTTCGTCACCGTCCAGATCCGAGCCTCCAACGGCAGCGATCAGGGCATCTACCTGCTCGACGGCATGCGCGCGCAAGAGGACCGCTCCGCGTGGACCAACGATGTGCAGGCCGCCCAGGTCTACGACGGCAGCACCGACACCACTCTGGTGATGCCGGTCGGCGGGGCGTCGTCGTTCTACACCGATTGGGACGCCGGCGCCGGTGCGGAGAACACCACGATCCAGCAGGAGACGTTCCTGACCGAGGAACTCCCCGACTACCTCGCCGAGAACTTCGGCGTCAGCAAGAACAACAACGCGATCGTCGGCCTATCCATGTCGGGTGGCCCCGCGGTGACACTCGCCGAACGTCATCCGGACCAGTTCAAGGTCGTGCAGGCGATGTCGGGTTACTACCAGACCGACAACCCGATCGGTGCGCTCGGCGTGTTCGCCAGCCAGACGATCGTGTCGAACTACACCAACGGCATCGTCAACATGTGGGGCGAACCCGGCAGTCAGCGGTGGACCGACAACGATCCGTCGAAGAACGTCAACAAACTCAACGAGAACGGGCAGGTGCTGATCATCTCGTCCGGCAACGGATTCCTCACCTCGAGCGAGATGGCGAAACTGTCCCAGCAGGATCAGATCAGCGCCATGGCGCTCGAGATGCTCTCCGCGGTGTCGACGGTCCTCATGCAACTGCAGGCCGCGCAGAGCGGCGCATCGGTGATCTCGCTGCCCAACTACGGCGGCCACACCTGGGAGAACTGGGGTCGCGGTCTCGCCGACGGCAAGGACCACGTTCTCGAGGCGCTGCGAAACAACCCGCCGGTGACCGAGAAGGTGCAGGTGGTTGACGCCTCCGGCACCCCCGACCCCGAAGGCTCCACCAAGGCCACCCAGGCCGCCCTGCTCGCCGCCAAGTCCACGCCGGCGCTCGACACCGTCGATCTATCGGCCGACCCGAGCACGTCGGCACAGTCCACGGCATCGAGCGCGTCGACCGATTCGACGTCGGCGTCGGCCACCGAGTCCGGGGAGGCTTCGACATCTTCGTCCGCCGACGACACCCAGCCCAGCACATCCACCCCGACGTCGGAGTCGCCGGCTTCCGAGTCCGGTACCGACACCGGGGAGTCGACGGTCCCGCCGAGCACTGCCCCGTCGGTCCCGACCCCGGCGCAGTCATCGATCCCGACGACAACGCCGGTGCCCTGATCCGATCCGCGATGACGCTCAGGCCGGGGTGTGCGCCGCCAGCCAGTCGACGACGTCGGTGATCACCCGGTCACGCTCGGGTTCGTTGAAGATCTCGTGATACAGGCCGTCATAGATGGTCAACGTCTTGTCCGACGATCCGGCGAGGCGTTCGACCAGTTCGCTACCCGCCGGGCTGGTCAGTACGTCGTCGCCGCCGTGCATGACCAGCAGAGGCAGCTGCAGTCGCGGTAGTCGGCGTGGAAAGGACTGCATGGTGGTGAGCATCGCAGCCCCGAGGTCGGCGGGGATCTTGCGGCGGATGACCAGCGGATCAGCGTTGTAGTCGGCGACCACCCGCGGATCACGCGAGATGGCGCTCGCGTCGAGTGCCGTGGTGGGCAGCCCCGGGGCCACCCGGGCCAGCACCGGCGCCAGTTTCATCGCGATGGGCGACATGTCGTCGCCCGGCACCACCGCCGCGCCGGACAGCGCGAGCCCGGCCAATCGATCCTGGTGGTCGAGCGCATAGTCCAGCGCGATACACCCACCCATGCTGTGCCCGACCAGAAAGGTCGGCCGGTCCGCGACGGCGGTCTCGCCGATCACGCGGTCGAGATCGTCGGTGAAGTCGGCGAAGCGCCGCAGACGCAGACGTTTGCCGCCTGAGCGACCGTGGCCCAGATGGTCGGGCACCACGGTCCGGTTGCCCGCCGCCACCAGTCGATCGACGACGTGGGTGTAGCGGCGACCGTGTTCGCCGAGGCCGTGCGCGATGACGACCACCGCCCGCGGCTGATCGATCGGGTCGATGACGTCATAGGTGATCGTCTCGCGATGGCCGCCGACAAAACTGTGTTCCACGCGCTGCATATCCACTCCCGTTTTCAGCTCCGTATGCCGAGCCTCGACGCGACGCCGCGGCCCACCGACTCGATCGCGCCCAGCGGCCGCAGCGCGGCCTCGCCGATACCCACGAGCGCCTCCACCCTGGTGACCACCTGTTCCAGCCGCGCGACGATGTCTCCCATCGACGCCACCGTGCTGTCGACCTGATCGAGCGTGACCGACAGCTTGGACAGCGTGTCGTCCATCGTGTCGATGGCCCCGTCGAGACCGCCGATGGTCTTGTTCATATCGACGAGCGTGTCCCCGAGGTCGGCGAGAATCCCCTCGACCTGATCGACGGTCATGTCCGCATTCAGCGCCGCCTGCGCGAGCTTCTTGAACCGCTGACGTTCGGGTCCGCGCGTGTCGGCGCCCCTGCCCCCGATGTCCCGATTGCCCAGTCCCTTGTCGGCCATGGCCTCCATTATTCACGCTCGATCATTTCCGGCGAGACGTTATGAACCCGTCGGGTCATTCGCCTGGAATAAGGCTCGGCTCGGCCCGGTTGAGCACGACATAGCTCAGATTTGAGCTACCTGGAAGGAGCTGGACATGCCTGCTGTCACCGCCGATACCCTCACCCTGCCCCGTGTGCGCACCGCCGCCCCCGACGAGGTCGAGCGCCCGGTGAAGTCGGTCACCACCGGTCCCCGCGGCCACGAAGGTGAGGGGTTCCCCGTCGTCCGTGCGTTCGCCGGTGTCTCGCCGGCCGACCTCGACCCGTTCGTCCACATGGACCAGATGGGCGAGGTCGACTACGAGCCGGGCGAACCGAAGGGAACCTCGTGGCATCCGCATCGTGGCTTCGAGACCGTGACCTACATGATCGACGGACGGTTCCAGCATCAGGATTCCACCGGTGGCGGCGGGCTCATCGAGAATGGTGCCACCCAGTGGATGACCGCAGGTGCGGGCATCCTGCACATCGAGACGCCACCGGCCGAACTGGTCGACTCCGGCGGGCTGTTCCACGGCATCCAGCTCTGGGTGAATCTGCCGGCGGCGGACAAATTCCTGGCACCCAAGTACCAGAATTTGGAGGGCGCCCAGGTGGGACTGCTCAGTTCTGATGACGGCGGCGCCTTGATCCGTGTTGTTGCAGGCGACGTCGACGGCCACACCGGTCCGGGATCGACCCACACCCCGATCACGTTCGCGCACGCCACCGTCTCCCCCGGTGCGCGGCTGTCGATCCCGTGGCGCCCCGATTTCAACGCACTGGTGTACGTGCTCTCCGGCCGCGGTACCGTCGGCGCCCAGGCACGCCCGATCCGGCAGGGCCAACTCGCTGTGTTCGGCACGGGTGACCGCATCACCGCGACCGCCGACGCCGGCCAGGACTCGAATCGTCCGGCGCTGGAGCTGCTGATACTCGGTGGACGCCCCATCCGCGAGCCGGTGGTCCAGTACGGGCCGTTCGTCATGAACACGCGTCAGCAGCTGATGGAGGCCATCGAGGACTTCCAGGCGGGCCGTCTCGGCGTCATCCCGCCGGACGCGCTCATGCCGCACACCGGTCGGTGAGCGCCGATCCACGCCCGGCGGCCTGGCAGAACTTCATCGAGACCAGTGCCCGCCTGCAGACCATCCTCGACGAGGATCTCAAGACCACCGCGGGCATGTCGCTGGCGGACTACCAGCTGCTGATGTTGCTGTACGACGAACCGCAACGCCGGCTACGCATGCGCGAGTTGTCCGACCGACTTGTCTTCTCCACCTCGCGCTTGTCATATCAGGTCGACACGCTCGTCCGACGCGGCTGGCTGTGTCGCGAGCGCGCCGACGAGGACAGGCGCGGCAGCTATGCCGTTCTCACCGACGCCGGAGCCGCGGCCTTCCGTTCCGCCGCAACAGATCACTTGCGTTGTGTGCAGAAGCTCTTTTTCGACGCCGTGTCCGTGGACGACGGCGCGGTCCTGCTCGACATCATGACGCGACTGTCGAAGCATCTGTCCGAGAAGGGAGTCCGATGACATGCACCGGCATGTCCCACGTTGGGTCGACCCTTCGTGACAGACCTCAGCGGAGGTGCGGCATGACGTCGGCCGCCACCACCTCCAGGTGGTCGAGGTCGCTGAGGTCGAGGGTCTGCAGGTAGATCCGGTCCACACCGGCCTCCCGGTACCGTTCGATTTTCTCCACGACCTCGCCCGGGGTGCCTGCCGCTCCGTTCTCCCGCAGCTCGTCGACCTCACGACCGATCGCCTCGGCTCGGCGCGCCAATTCGGCGTCGGTCCGCCCACAGCACAGCACGAGCGCAGCGGAGAAGGTCATGGTCTCGGGGCGTCGGCCGGCGGTGGCGCATGCCGCCCGCACCCGGCCGATCTGCTCGGTAGCGGTATCGATGGGTGCGAACGCCACATTGAATTCGTCGGCGAAACGGGCGGCCACTGCCGGGGTGCGCTTCTTTCCGGCGCCGCCGATGATGATCGGCGGCCGCGGTTGCTGCTCGGGTTTTGGCAGAGCGGGCGAATCGGACAGCGCAAAGTGTTTGCCCGGGTGGTCAAATCGACGGCCCGCCGGGGTGCCCCACAGTCCGGTGACGATCTCCAGCGACTCCTCGAGCCGGTCGAAGCGTTCGCGCAGCGGGGGGAAGGGAATGCCGTAAGCCGCATGTTCGGCCTCGAACCAACCGGCTCCGAGCCCCAGTTCGACTCGCCCGCCTGACATCTGATCGACCTGCGCAACCGAGATGGCCAGCGGGCCGGGCAACCGGAAGGTCGCCGAGGTGACCAGCGTCCCGAGCCGGATGCGAGACGTCTCGCGCGCCAGCCCGGCCAGCGTCAGCCATGCATCGGTCGGTCCCGGCGTGCCCTCGACGTTCATCGCGAGGTAGTGGTCCGAACGAAAAAAGGCGTTGAACCCGAAATCCTCGGTCGCCCGCGCCACACGCAAGAGGTCGTCGTAGGTTGCACCCTGCTGGGGTTCGGTGAAGATGCGTAAGTCCACGGTTGCCAACCTACGCGCCGGGCGGCGTCACGGTGACAGTGACGGTTCGGCCGCGGTGGACAGGGTCAGGACCGCCTCCACGATCGGCTCGTGCGCCTCGATCTCGCGCTCCACTCGACGCAGATGTTCGGCAAGTTCGTGCTCGGCGAGATCCCCGACCATGTCGACGGCGGCGACCAAGTAGTACTGCATCGGTCCCACATACTCGATGTGCAAATAGGTGATCCGCTCGATGTCGGGATGCTCGAGCATCTTTCGGAGGATGGACGATCGAGTCCGCGGCATCGCCGTCTGCCCCAGCAGGAACTCGCTGTTGCGTTTGATCAGAAAGATCGCGATCACGCCCAGCAGGATGCCGACGAGGATCGACCCGATCGCATCCCAGACCGCCGACCCGGTGATCTGATGCAAAGCCATACCGAGCGCGGCGAACGCCAGCCCGGTCAACGCCGCGGCGTCCTCGAAGAACACCGCCCGCAGGGTCGTGTTGGATGTCCGATTGAGGAAGCGGAGCGGATGGATGGCGAACCGCTCACCCGCCACCCGCGCCTGACGAATCGACTGCGCAAACGAAACACCTTCCAGCACAGCCGATATCGCCAGGACGAGATAACCGATGAGATAGTTGGCGTCGGGCTCGGGTTCGGTCAACGAGGTGATGCCGTGCATCACCGACACCGCCGCGCCGACGGCGAACAGTCCGAAGCCTGCGAACAGCGACCAGATGTAGGTCTCACACCCGTAGCCGAAGGGATGGCGTTCGTCGCGGCCACGCGAACCGCGACGTTCGGCGATCAACAGAAACACCTCGTTGCCGGCGTCGGCCCACGAATGCGCGGACTCTGCCAACATCGACGCCGACCCGGTGATGGCCGCCGCAATCGTCTTGGCGATGGCGATGAGCACGTTCATCACGAACGCGATGACCACGGTCAGCATCGAGTCGCCCGACGCTCCCGAGTCGTCGTCGACAGTCGGTTCTGCCGCCGATCCGGCCGACTCGGGCGGCGTGGAGGGCTCGGTCATGCGCCGATCGTCTCACGGGTCTGCCGACCCCTCACGCACTGACCCGATATACCCCGTCCGATTCGGCGATACCTCTTCGAGGCCGGCTGCCCCAGGCACCCATCCATCTGCGACAGGGCGCCGAATAGCCCATGTCCGCACCCAACAACTCGGAGGATCACCATGCACACCATCACCAAGGCCGCACTACTGGCAACGACCGCCGCCGCCGGCGCGATCGGCCTGACCCTGTCGGCACCGAGCGCACAGGCCGCACCACAGGTGTGCCCGGCTCTACCGGGCCAGACCGCCACCATGGCGGACTGCTCGGCGTCCTCCGGTCCGACCGGCCTGACACTTGCCATCGTCGACAACGGCGGCACGGCCACGGTGACCGGCGACAACTACTCCGGTCCGGCCGCAATCGCGGTGGGGCCAGGCGCAGAAGTCTCGATGACGGGCGTGCGGCCTGGGCTTGCCATCGGCATCGCCGGACCGGGCGCAACCGTAGTGGTCGACGGAAAGAATGGACCGACCTGCGCGGGTGGACCGGCGTTCGCCGGTGACTTCCAGACCCTGCAGGGCTGCATGTCGTGACCGCAGGGCTGAGTCGGCAGCTCTGCCGGCAGCTGCCGACTCAGCCCACCAGCCCTCGGATGTAGGCGGCCTGCCCGATGTGCTGGGCGTCGTCGTCGAGAACGCTGACCAGACGGACGCCGAGGGTCACCGGCGGATCCCAGTTCTCGTCGATCACCCGGTCGAGATCGTCGTCGGAGAGTGTACGCAGGTAACCAACCGTCGCGGCGTGGGCGGCGTCGTGGTACTCCGCGAGCAGCCCGGGCTCGACGATGACCTGAGCCACCTCGTCGGGTGATTGGCCGTAGCCGGATGCCGACCGGTCGAAGGGCAGCGCGAATCGGTCGTAGAAACCGCCCGAGGTCCACACCTCGTCGGCGCCGGCGACGCCGGCGACGTCGGCGACCTGGGCGTCTTGGACCCGCGAGATGTGCCAGATCAGCCACGCGATCGTGTTCGCCTCCGGCGCCACCCGCTCGACGAGCTGCTCGGAGGTGATGCCGTCGAGGACGGCGTGGACGTTCTCCCACACGCGGCCGAAGCCGTCGATCAAGATGTCTGTGGAGCGCATACTTCCACTTCTACTCCTCGAATCACGACCGCATTGCCGTCTGCGAGCGCCGCAGGCTCCACCCCACCGCTAAGGTGTCGACGTGAGTCATCCAGGTCGCGGACACGGACACGGTCATTCGCACAACCTGTCGGAGATCCCCGCCGTGCTGTCGCCGTTGGCACGATGGTTCGTGATCGCCACGCTCAGCGTGATCGGCGTGGGCGTGGTGGTCGGTGCCGTCGTGCTGTGGCCCTCGGACACCGAGCACAGCATTCCCATGCAATTCCGCTCCGCCGACGGTGGATCGATCCAGACCGTCGACGCCCATGTCGTCGACACCCAACGGGCGGACTGCCTCAATCCGCTGACCGGCACCGTGCAGGACAGTGCCGAGTTCCAGCTTCCCGGCGCCTCGCCGACCGGGCCGTGTATCGCGGCGACCGTGCAGCTCGACGATGGCGACGATCGGGGACGACACACGCTGCTGGAGATCCCCACCAACCGAGCGCAATCCGGCTCCGAACCCGGTGCGCTCGCCCCGCCGGCAGACCAGCTCGACCAGCCGCAGGCGGGACAGCCGACCCTTGCGGTCGGGGACAAGATCCGGCTCAGCGTGGTCCCGGGCCCGGACGGCAACACGCGCTACACCTTCTTCGACTATCGGCGCACGGTACCGACCATCATCTGGGCGTTGCTGTTCGTCGGTGCCGTGGTGCTCGTTGCGGCCTGGCGCGGGCTCCGGTCGATCATCGGGCTGGTCTTCGCGTTCCTGGTCCTCGGCATCTTCACCCTGCCGGCCATTCTGGACGGGAAGTCGCCGGTGGCGGTCGCGGTGGTGTCGTCGGCGGCCATCTTGTTCGTTGTGCTCTACCTAGCGCACGGCATCAGCCTGCGAACGAGTTCGGCCCTGTTGGGCACCTTGGTGTCGTTGGTGCTCGCCGGCGTGCTGAGTTGGTTGTCCATCGAGACGATGCACATCACCGGCCTGTCGGGGGATCAGACGGTCAACCTGCAGGTGTATCAGAGCAGTATCTCGATCAGTGGGCTGCTGCTCGCCGGGTTCATCATCGGCACCCTCGGCGTGCTCAACGACGTCACGATCACCCAGGCGTCGGCGGCGTTCGAACTCGCCGCCGCCGGCGAGCCCACTCGGCTGGCGACCTTCCGCGCCGCGATGCGAGTGGGCCGCGACCACATCGCCAGCACGGTGTACACGCTGGTGTTCGCATATGCAGGCAGTGCGCTGCCCCTGTTGCTGCTCTTCTCGGTGGCCCAACAACCCTTCGGCTCGCTGGTCACCACCGATGCGATCGCGGTGGAACTGGCCCGCTCGTTCGTGGGCGGCATCGCAATCGCGTTGTCGGTTCCACTCACCACGGTCATCGCGGCCGCGCTGACCCGCCCCGCCGGCGCCACACCGGCCGGCGCGGGGTCGGAGCCGCCCTCGCCGCCTCCTGCGCCGGCGGCGACGCCACGCCCGGGTGGCCGCCACGCACGCCCCGACCTCTGACCGTCACGCAGCCGCCGTTGGTCGACACCTTTTGCGTACGCGAGTCAGCATCGTCCCGTCGGCAGTTGTGGGAGGTTGCGCTCCAGCCAGTCCCCCACCCGATTGAGCATCCGGGTGCCCGTGGTGAACGAGCCGTTGCGCGGAATGGCCGCCATCGAGACCGCGACATCACCGCGGGTGGTCGTGATCACCGCGAGCTGCCGGACCAGGTACCCCGCCGACCGGGAGGTCGCCGGTCCCCAGCCACCCTTCACCGCCGTCACCGCCCCCTTGTTCGGCGCCATCGTCGCCACACCCCACTGCTGGTTGGCCGCCACGTTGCTCATCAGCCGGATCACATCCTCGCTACCAGGCATACAGGGCAGATGCGCCCCGAAACGTGCCTGGTCGGCCAACGCCCACGGGGTGTAGCCGGGGTAGGACGGCGGGTCATCCGCCTCCGAACTGACCTGCGTGCGGGTGTCATGCCCTTCGCGCAGTACCGCGGTCACCGCGTCGACCGAACTCTGGCCACCCCCTAACGCACCCCACAGCTCGCCGGCGGCGTCATTGTCGGAGAACGTGATCGCCTTGTCTTCCTCTGCGGCCACGGCCGCACCGTACCGGCGCTGCGCGGCCAGCGACACCGGCACTTTCAAGGTCGACCACGCACGGCCGGTGGTGAGGTCACCCATCGTGATGACGCGATCGGAACCAACCGCCACGATCGCCAGTCCCACCTTGCCCGGTTGTGATCTGCGCATGCTCTTCTGCATCTTCGCGAAACTGCTGATGAGCTTCTTCTCGGTGGGCACCGGCGGCTCGAGGAACTTCGCGATCTGCGGCGGCAGCGGCGGGAGTTGAGGTGGCCACCACGCGGGTGAGGCAGCAGCAGTCGCCGATCCGAGGAGCAACGAACCGGCGATTGTCACGGCGGTCACCGTGACAATCAACTTCACACGAGTCACTTGCGTCTCCCTAGTCACATCAGTAACAGGAGACTAAACGGGATCACCCCTCGATGCCCAGCTCGATACGAAGTTGTAGTAATCCGCTCACCTGCCACGCTCGTGGCGATACGACACTAATCCGTACGAACTCGCCACTGCCCCATGCCGAGGAACACCATGACCAACTGGCGCTCGGTCCGGGCGACGATATCGCGCTCGGCCTCTCGACCGCGGTAATCGTTGTCGAGGAGGTCGGCGACCGCGGTCAGCATGATCGTGACGATGAGTTCGGCGGCCAGTTCCAGATCTTCCGGCGACCACTGCGCCAGGTCGGGCAGCCGCGACAGATCGATGGCGAGTTCCTTGGAGAACAACCGCAACTCGGTGTCGATGGCACGACGGATCTCGGCGATACCGCCGTGCTGCTCGCGTACCAGAAACCGGAACTGCGCCTCGTTGTCGTGGACGTGGCGCAGCAGGATCGCCAGCGAGTTCTGCGCCGTCGGCAGAGCTTGCCGAGCGGCGAGATCGCGCCGCCCTTCGCGCAGCGTGCGCCGCAACACCCGCATCGAATCCTCGACCAGCGTGACGCCCAGATCCTCCATAGAGGCGAAATGCCGATAGAACGCGGTCGGCACGATGCCTGCACCCCGCGCCACCTCGCGCAGACTGATGCTGCCGAAGCTGCGCTCGGCGACGAGTTCCATCGTCGCGTCGAGCAGACCCTGCCGGGTACGACTCTTACGCTCGGCCCGACTCTCCGAAGTCCGCCCATCCGGCTCGCCGACAGCACGTGACGGACGCTGCCGCGCGGTGTGTCGAGACCTGGTCACGGTCCGAGTCTAGAGCGGGATGACTCCGCCGCCGGAGACCGCGTCAGTCCCCGTGATAGCCGTCACAACAAAAGTCCTTGACGACACCGGCGCCGAACATGCCACACTGTTTTGTGTACATATGTTCACTCAAGTGAGCACACGAACGGAGCCAGGCCCATGAGCATCCGCCTTCCCTCGGTCCTCGGGACCATTGTCGAGAGCGCCCTCTCGCCACATCCCGTCGACCGCTATCTCGAACTGATCGACCCGATGCTGACCTGGCGCGACATCCGCGCCAAGGTCATCGCGGTGGACCGCCCGACCAGCCGGGCCGTCCGACTCACTCTTCGCCCCACACACCAGTGGACCGGCCACCTTCCCGGACAGTATGTCCAGCTCAGTACCGTCATCGATGGCGTCCGGCACACCCGGTGCTTCTCCCCCGCGAACGCTCCGTCACCCCGCGGGGACCTCGAGTTGACGGTGACCGCCCACGAGGGCGGGTTCGTCTCGCGGTACCTGTTCGACCACGCGCACGTCGGCATGGTCGTCGGACTGTCGGCGGCGACCGGCGAGTTCGTCCTACCTACCGAGCGTCCCCGCTCGGCAGTCTTCATCAGCGGCGGCAGTGGTATTACACCTGTACTCTCGATGATGCGAACGCTCGTAGCCGAGGGCCACCACGGAGCCATCACCTTTCTGCACTACGCACGCACACCGGATGACGTGGCCTACCGGACGGAACTGGCCGCGATCGCCGCGAACCACCCGAGGGTCGACCTGCGGGTGCACTACACCCGCGACGCCCACGGCGAGCATTTCACCGGCGCACATCTCGACGACATCGACCATTTCGCAGATGCCGAGTTGTTCGTGTGCGGACCGGCTGCACTGATGGACGCCGTCGAGCGCCATCACGACGTGGCCGGACTGACCCAACCGCTGCACCGCGAGGCGTTCACGCTGGCAGTGCCGATCTTCGTCGACCCCGACGCACCCGTCGACGGCGAGCTGACCTTCCTGCGATCCGGCAGATCGGCGACCAACGACGGCCGCACCATCCTCGACCAGGCGGAATCGGCCGGGCTCCGGCCCGACTCCGGCTGCCGGATGGGGATCTGCTTCTCCTGCACTGCGATCAAGAAATCCGGCTGCACCCGCAACGTGCTGACCGGAGACACCGACAGCGAAGCCGACACGCAGATCCAACTCTGTATCAATGCGCCCGTCGGCGACGTGGAAATCGAGGTTTGACATGACCATCATCGACCACCCCACCACCGGCACCGCCCTGGTCGGTATCGACGCACCCGTCCCACACGAGCCCACCACCGTCGACGACCCCAAACACATCGTGCTCAGCTACGAGCAAGTGGAGGCACTGGGCCGCGAACTCGACGAACTCAAGGCACGGGTCGTCGCCGACCTCGGCGAGAAGGATCGCGAATACCTCTACTCGGTCATCCGCGCCCAGCGTGGCTTCGAGATCGCCGGTCGCGCACTGATGTACCTCGGCTTCTTCCCGCCCGCCTGGATCGCGGCGGTCGGCGCACTGTCGGTGTCAAAGATCCTCGACAACATGGAGATCGGCCACAACGTCATGCACGGCCAGTACGACTGGATGCGTGAGGACACCTACAACTCACGCGAATTCGAATGGGACACCGTGTGCCCGGCCGACCAATGGCGCCACAGCCACAACTACATGCACCACACCTTCACCAACATCATCGGCGAGGACCGCGACATCGGCTACGGCATTCTGCGGATGGATCGCGACCAGAAATGGAATCCCTACTACCTCGGTAACCTGGGCTATGCGACCGCGCTGATGCTGCTGTTCGAATGGGGCGTGATGCTCCATGACCTGGAGGTCGAGAACATCGTCGCCGGCAAACGCAAATGGTATGACGTCAAAGGTCTCGTCAAGGGTATGTGGCGCAAGGCCGGTCGACAGGTCCTCAAGGACTACGTGGTGTTCCCCGCCCTCACCGGCCCCCTGTTCGTGACCACGCTGCTGGGTAACGCCTCAGCCAACCTCGTTCGCAACCTGTGGACCTTCTCGATCATCTTCTGCGGCCACTTCCCCAGCGGCGCCCAGACCTTCACGGCCGAGGAGTGCGCCGACGAGACGCGCGGCCAGTGGTACCTGCGACAGATGCTGGGCTCGGCGAACATCACCGGCAGCCCGCTGTTCCACATCATGAGTGGCAACCTTTCGCATCAGATCGAGCATCACCTGTTCCCCGACATCCCCGCCAGCCGGTATCCGGAGATCTCCGGCGAGGTTCGCGAGATCTGCGAACGTTACGGCCTGCCGTACAACACGGGTTCACTGAGCCACCAGTTGGCCTCGACCTGGAAAAAGATCGCCAAACTCTCACTACCGAACTTCCTGACCCGCGACGACAACGACCTGGTGGTGACCGTGGAGCGCTCGCCGTCGGCTGTTGCGTGAGGCACGGTCTGCCTGTCCCGGTGGCAGAATACTGAGCATGGTCGACAGCATCGAACGCAACAAGGACCTCGTCCAGGAACTCGTGGAGTCGACAGCCACGCACGTCGGCCGGATCGCCACCATCATCACCGGCGCTGTCGCCGATGTCGCCCGCGAGATCGGCGATCTCGTCACCGACGGCTTCGAGATGCGCGACGCGGCGCGTCGGGCCCGCGACGACGAAGAGCGCGGCATCATCGACGTCGAGGAACACGACGACATCGGCGACGGGCCCGTCGTTCTCGAAGAGGTCGAGCTCGAACAGGCCCAACTCGAAGCCACCGACCCCGGCGTCGGCGATCCCGAGGGCGTTGCACCCGGAGAGGCCGAACCCGCGGCCGACCTCGAATCGTTCGAATCCGGCGAGGACGTCCTACCCGGTGATCCGGTGGATCTCGGCGAGATCAACGAAGCCGAGCTCGGCAGCGCCGAGGCGGTCCCGGAAGAGCCGGTCGATCTCGGAGAGATCCCGGGGCAGGCGCCCTGAGGACCGGCCGGCCGGTTCGGTCGGCTCCCGCCAGTAACGTGGTGCCCTGTGGCGGACATGTGGCACGTACTGGCATCGACCTTCGGTTACGAGTCGTTCCGCGGTGATCAGGAACAGATCGTCGATCATGTGGTCTCCGGCGGAGATGCAGTTGTCCTGATGCCCACCGGCGGCGGCAAGAGTCTCTGCTACCAGGTGCCCGCACTGGTCCGGGAGGGCTGCGGGGTCGTCGTCTCACCGCTGATCGCGTTGATGTCCGATCAGGTCGCCGCGCTGCGCGAACTCGGGGTGCACGCGGCGTATCTGAACTCAACGCAGACTTCCGAACAGCGCGCCGAGGTCGAATCGGCTTTTCGCAGCGGTGAACTCGACATGCTCTATGTCGCACCGGAACGTCTCAACACCGCAGGCTGCCGGGCCTTGTTGCAGAGCGGTCGGATCTCGCTGTTCGCGATCGACGAGGCCCACTGCGTCTCGCAATGGGGACACGACTTCCGGCCCGATTACCTCGCACTCGGCGAGCTCGCCGAACTGTGGCCGGATGTCCCGCGCATCGCGTTGACCGCGACCGCCACCCGCCGCACGCACGCCGAGATCACCGAACGCCTGCACCTCGCCGACGCCCGGCACTTTGTCGCCGATTTCGACCGTCCCAACATCACCTACCGCATCGTCACCAAATCTGAACCCCGCAAACAACTTCTCGACTTCATCCGCACCGACGGCCACGTCGACGGGCAACCGGCCACCGGGATCGTCTACGCACTGAGCCGCGCCTCGGTGGAGAAGACGGCGGCGTTCCTGGCGGCCAACGGCGTCGACGCGATGCCGTATCACGCCGGCCTCGATCGCGAAGTCCGCCACGACACCCTGGAGCGATTCCTGCGCGCCGACGGCGTCGTCGTGGTCGCGACCATCGCCTTCGGCATGGGTATCGACAAACCCGACGTGCGGTTCGTCGCCCACATCGATCTACCCAAGAGCGTGGAGGGCTACTACCAGGAGACCGGTCGAGCCGGGCGCGACGGTCTGCCGTCGGTGGCGTGGATGACCTACGGGTTGGCCGATGTCATGCAGCAGCGTCGACTCATCGACCAGTCCGACGGCGACGCGAATCACCGGCGGGTCCAACAGCAGCACCTCGACGCGATGCTCGCGCTGTGCGAGACCGTGGACTGCCGACGCGCTCAACTACTGCGGTACTTCGGCCAGGACGCGCAATCCTGCGGCAATTGCGACACGTGTCTCACCCCACCGAAGACCTTCGACGGCACGGTGCCCGCACAGAAGTTGCTCTCGACGATGGTGCGACTGCAGCGGGATCTGGGCGATCCGCCCTACGGCGCCGGCCACCTCATCGACATCCTGCGCGGCGCCGACACCGCCCGCATCCGAGAGCGCGGACACACGCGGCTGACCACCTACGGCATCGGCACCGACCTCGACGCCGCCGCCTGGCGCAGCGTGATCCGTCAGCTGGTGGCCTCGGGGATCATCGCACCCCAGGGCGACTACGGGGTGCTGACCCTGACCGACAAGAGCGGGCCCGTGCTGCGCGGCGAGACCACCGTGATGTTGCGGACCGATCCGGCTCGGCCGGCCGGCGGGCGCAGCACCCGCGGGTCACGCTCGGCACCCGATTTGCCCGACGCCGACCGCGGGCTGTTCGAACATCTGCGTGCGTGGCGCAAGGCCGAGGCATCGCGGCGCGGTGTGCCGCCGTATGTGGTGTTCAACGACGCCACCCTGCGTGAACTGGCGGCGCTGCGGCCGGCGTCGACGACGCAGTTGCGATCGGTATCGGGCATCGGCGACGCCAAACTCGAGCAGTACGGCGACGACGTACTCGCCGCGATCTCGGGGTTCGATGCGGAATCCGAACCGGCGTGAGCGGAATCATTGCCCGGGGTCGCGACGTTGTCTACCTTCGGCAGAGCTGTTCTTCAGGAGGTTTTCGGTGTCCCCAACGTTGCCGTCGGCGCTGACGTTTCCCAATCCGGTCAACGACTACGCGGCCCGTTCGACCGCGGGTCTGGTGATCGCGCTCGCCGTGGTGGCGATCGTGGTCGACCACCCGGTGCCCTACGCCCTGCTCGCGCTCGGCTTTCTGCTACGGGTGATGGCAGGTCCTCGGTTCTCTCCGTTCGGCCAGCTGTCGGTGCGGTTCATCGCACCGAAGATCTGGCGCAAGACCAAACTCGTGCCCGGCCCGCCCAAGCGGTTCGCCCAGACCATCGGGCTCGTGTTCAGCGGCAGCGCGTTGGTGCTGTCGCTGCTCGGCCTCGGCGTCGCGGCCCAGATCGTAACCGGCGTGCTCATCGTGGCGGCGTCCCTGGAGTTCGTGTTCGGCCTGTGCCTCGGGTGCGTCGCCTTCGGGTTCCTGCAGCGACGCGGAATCATCCCCGAGACAGTGTGCGAGGCGTGCAACGATCTCTCGCTGCGCTTGGCTGCGTAGACCACACCCCAACCGCGGGTGCAGCCGTCCGCGCACACCCGCATTCGCTGGTCGAGTAGCCCGCGAACGAAGTGAGCGAGCGTATCGAGACCCCCGGCGCCCGACAGCATCTCACCAGACCTCGATACGCCGACTCGCTGCCGCTCGCCGACTACTCGATCAACGGGTAAGTCCCGGCCACTCGATCAACCAGCGAACAGCCCGCACCCCAACCGCTGGTCGAGTAGCCCGCGAACGAAGTGAGCGAGCGTATCGAGACCTCCTGCGCCTGACAGCATCTCACCAGATCTCGATACGCCGACTCGCTGCCGCTCGCCGACTACTCGATCAACAGGTAAGTCCCGGCCACTCGATCAACGAGCGAACAGCCCGCGCACCCCAACCGCTGGTCGAGTAGCCCGCGAACGAAGTGAGCGAGCGTATCGAGACCCCCGGCGCCCGACAGCATCTCACCAAATCTCGATACGCCGACTCGCTGCCGCTCGCCGACTACTCGATCAACAAGTTGGGCCGACTCGCTGCCGCTCCATCACCGGTTGGGTTGCAGCTACTCGATCAACGGTGGGGTCCGCGGTGTCCTACCGCTCCACCGGTCGCAGGAGCGACTCGGCGGCGTCGACGATCGCCGGATGATCGAGGTCCAGTTCGTCGACGGCCACCACCTCCGGCCGTACCCACGACGCGAGCACACTCCATTGCGGCCGGTGAAACGACCACCACGACACCGCGTCCCAGGCACGATCACCGCGCGCATCGGCCTCGGTATAGATCTGCTGACCCCACCGCTGGGTGACGGTCAGATTCCGTACGACGACCTGCGACGGTCGTAGCCCCAGGCGCACCAGGTGGGCGGGGTCGTCGAGGTCGAGTATGCGCAGGTCATCGGGCAGCCGAAACGTGCCGAGGGCACGACGAGCTCCCGGCAGCTGGGGGAACTCGAACATGTCATCCACCCAGGCACGCAGGTTGCCAAAGGATTCGCCGCAGGCGGCCTCCGCATGACGCGACAGATACCAGACATGCCGGTCGGGGTGATCGATACGTCCCCCGATCTGTGGCCGATGCTCGTACAGCGGGTGGCCGGGCCGTCCCGCGGCCGCCGAGTCGAGGTAGGGAAAGACCCGGTAGACCAGCACTCAGGCCGCCCCTCCCCACGCCTCGGCGTCGAGAGCCGTCAGGACCGCGGCCGCGCCGGACAACCGCAGCGCGTCGATCGGGCGCGCCCCGCCGAGGTGAACGTTCTGACTGATCAGCCACGTCTGTGCAGCTCGTTCACCCCAGATCAGCCGCGCGCGGGCGAAGATGTGCTCGAGGTCGATCAGCAGCGGCCCCGCGATCGGTCCCGGATACTCCTCACCGGAGATCCATCGGGTCGGCTGCGATCTGCTGACGCCGATGAGCTCGGCCAACCGCGCCTTGCCGAAAGTGTCGGCGAGGTAGCTGACGCGGGCGGGTGCCAACGGATCGGCGGGATCGGCGCCTCGTGGTCGTCGCGATCGAGGCATGGCGCGGACACGTGCTGAGGTCATGTCCCCATGCTACCCAACAGAATTGTTGGGTGGGTCAGTTAACGAGGCCCATCGCGATGCCGTCGAGGATGTCGTGTTCGCTCACCACCAGTTCACCGACGGCGGACCGCTCGGCGATCTCCCTCGCAAGTTCCGCCGTCACCAGCGCGCCGCCACCGATCACGTCCACGCGGCCCGGATGCATCGGCCCCAGTGCGGCGCGCTGCGCCCGGGTCATGTGCACCAGACGCGCGCACACCGCGCCGAGATCGGCGAAGGACATACGTGACAGGTGGATCGCCTCCGGGTCGTAGTCGACGAGTCCGGCTCCCACCGCCGCCAGTGTTGTCATCGTGCCGGCCACACCGACCCAACTGTGCACGCCGTCGACGGCAACCGCGTCGAATGCCGGCGCCAACCGTGCGCGGGCGAACTCACGCGCCGCCGCGATCTCGGATTCGGTGGGCGGGTCGGAGGGCAGACACCGTTCGGTGAGCCGAACACAACCGATGTCGGCCGAATGCGCGGCATGGACGCCACCCGCGTCACCGACGACGACCTCGGTGGAACCGCCGCCGAGGTCGGTCACCACGAATGGCCCGCGGGCGGGGTCCAACTCACCTACCGCACCAGCGAAGGAGAGTCGCGCCTCCTCGTCACCGGTGATCACCTCGGCCCGTGAACCCGGTACCACCGCACCAAGCAGCTCCGCGGTCATCGCGAAGAACTCATCACGATTGGCCGCGTCCCGCGTTGCCGATGTCGCGACCATCCGCACTCGTTCGACCCCCAGCGCGGACATCGTCGTCACGTAGTCGGCCAACGCGCTGCGTGTGCGTTCGATGGCCTCTCCGGCGAACCTGCCGGTCGCATCGACACCCTGCCCGAGCCGGACGACCCGCATCTCGCGGTGCAGATCGATCAGACGCCCGGTGTCGTCGGGCCGCGCCACCAGCAGTCGGATCGAATTGGTGCCGCAATCGACGGCGCCGACCACCGTCACCGGGCCACACCTCCGCTTCCCTGCTCCCCGTCGGCGCCGTCGGTGGCGTCGGTGGCGCGCGGCCAGGCCTCCGGGATGGCGCTGCCGCGCAGTCCTTGCTCGGCGGCCAGCGCGACCGCCTCATCGCCGAGCGGATTGACTCCCGGGCCCTTGGCGAGCGAATGGGCCATCAACACGTGCAGACACTTCACCCGGTCGGGCATTCCGCCGCCGGAGAAGTCGGTACCCAGCGGTTCAAGCTCGTCACGCTCGGCCAGATACGACTCGTGCGCGCGCCGATAGGCCGCCGCCAACTCGGAGTCGGTGACCAGACGCGCCGTCATCTGCTTCATCACCCCGGCCGACTCCTGCCGACTCGCCTCGGCCGTCAACCTCGGGTCGGTGAGGTAGTAGAGCGTCGGGAAGGGAGTGCCATCAGGCAGCCGGGGCGACGTCTTGATCACCGCCGGGCGGCCGTCGGGCGTGTAGAAGCTCACCTCGATCACGCCACGCGGTTCGCGTCCGAGCTGTTCGGCGATGGTGGCGAGATCGGCGTCGGAGACACTCACTTGATGGTCGGTGGGGTCGACACGGACTCCCACAGATTGCCGTACCACGGGCTCCGGGCCCGCTCCTCCGCCTGCTTCTCGGCAGCAATGCGCGCATCGTCGCCGGGGAACATCATCACCAACGCCTTCTCCCCTGGCCGGACGAACTGTAGCCGCTCACGCGCCTCCGCTTCGATATAGGCCGGATCACTTTGTTCGTTGACCTTCTGCTGATAGTCGCTGACCTCGGACCGGAGCTGGTCGTTGCTCGCACGCAGTTGCTCGAACTCCGCCCGCTGCGAGAAGTACGTACGCACCGGCATCGCCAGCGTCAACGCCACGACGCTGACCACAAGCGCGAGCACGATCGCGCGCTTCGCGTCGAGCCCCTCCCAACGGGCGACCCACGCCGCACGGTCGATCCGACGCCGCGTGGCTCGCGACCGGTTCGACACCCGCGGGGCCCGCCGCACGACCGGCTGTTCGACCATGTCGTCGACGCCGACGTCATCGACGTCGACGCCGTCGTGCACCTCGTGCTCACCTGTCTCGGTGACCGAGAAGCGATGGGAGCGAGCCGACGCAGAACGAGCCGCCGTGGACCGGGACCGGGCCGGACCGCGCGTCCTGGTGCCGCGACGGTCCGCCCGCGTCCGATTACGCCGATCGCCTCGCTCCCGGCGCCCGCCCGATGTCATGGGTTCCAGCTAATCACGAACCAAACGAGAATCGTGGGAAGGCGAGGTCGCCCGCGTAGCGTGCCGCATCGCCCAGACCTTCCTCGATGCGCAGCAGCTGGTTGTACTTGGCGACACGCTCACTGCGGGCCGGTGCACCGGTCTTGATCTGGCCACATGCACATGCGACCGCGAGGTCGGCAATGGTGGTGTCCTCGGTCTCACCGGAGCGATGACTCATCATCGTCTTGTAGCCGTTGTTGTGCGACAGCGCCACGGCATCCAGCGTCTCGGTGAGCGAACCGATCTGATTCACCTTGACCAACAGCGCGTTGGCGACACCCTCGGAGATGCCGCGCTCGAGGCGCTCCGGGTTGGTGACGAACAGATCGTCGCCGACGAGCTGCACCTTGTCGCCGACCGCCTCGGTGAGCTTCGCCCATCCGGTCCAGTCGTCCTCGGCGAGTCCGTCCTCGATCGACACGATCGGGAAGTCGGTGACCAGCTTCTCGTAGAACGGCACCATCTCCTCGGTCGAGTAGTCGCGACCCTCGAGCTTGTACACACCGTCGCGGTAGAACTCGGTGGCCGCCGCATCGAGTGCGATCACCACGTCCTTGCCGAAGGAGTACCCGGCCTTCTCGACCGCCTCCCCGATCACGGTGATGGCCGCGTCGGTGTTCGGCAGATCCGGCGCGAAGCCGCCCTCGTCACCCAGCGCGGTGGCCAGGCCCTGCTTGGACAGCACCGACTTCAACGCGTGATAGACCTCGGCGCCGCAGCGCAGCGCCTCCTTGAACGTGGGCGCACCGACCGGGGCGATCATGAATTCCTGGAAGTCGATGCCGTTGTCGGCGTGCTCGCCGCCGTTGATGATGTTCATGCACGGCACCGGCAGGATGTGCGCGTTCGGGCCGCCGATGTAGCGGAACAGCGGCAGGCCGGCCGATTCCGCGGCGCCCTTGGCGACCGCCAGCGAGACCCCGAGAATGGCGTTGGCGCCGATGCGCCCCTTGTCGGGAGTGCCGTCACAGTCGAGCAGGGCCTGGTCGACGAGGCGCTGCTCCTCGGCCTCCAGGCCGATCACGGCAGGCGCGAGTTCGGCCAGCACACCTTCGACGGCCTTCGTGACACCTTTGCCGGCATACCGGTCACCGCCGTCACGCAACTCGACCGCCTCGTGTTCGCCGGTCGACGCGCCGGAGGGAACCGCGGCGCGGGTGAAGGTGCCGTCATCCAGAACAACTTCGACCTCGACGGTCGGATTGCCTCGCGAATCCAGGATCTCGCGCGCACCGACCTGCTCGATCATTGCCACAGTTCTAGCCCCTTTGTCCTCGACGGAACGACGCCACGTCGGCGCCGACAGGTACGCGTCAAAGCCTAATCGCTGCGCGCAACGCACACGCGGCAAGGGAGGGACTCGCGCGCTTACCGCTCGGTAGGGATCGCCGCCGAAGGTCAGTAGCGGATGTTGATCGAGTACGCGTTGGCACGATCGCGCACGTCGAGGACATACGGGGTCGAGTTGTTGTAGACCTTGACGGCCTTTTCCCACCCTTCCGGCGTGGTCATGTCGCCGCCGGAGGACACACACAGGTACCGCGCAGCCGACAGCGCCGCGTCGTCGATGTTGTCGGGGTCCGGTCGTCCGTCTCCGTTGGCGTCGACGCCGTAGCGCTTCCATGTCTCCGGGATGAACTGGAATGGGCCCATCGCGCGATCGTGGACGGCGTCTCCGTCCATCGTGCCGCCGTCGGTGTCGTGGATCTGCATGTTGCCGCGCGTGCCGTCGAGAGCGACCCCGCGGATCGGCGGCGAGGTGTCGCCGTTGGCGGCGATGTCGGTGCCGCGATGGGTGCCGTGTTTGCTCTCCACGGCCGCAACCCCCGCCAGCGTCGTCCAGGCCAGCCCGCACTCGGGATGTTGCTGGCGCTGGATCTCGGCGGCGTTGCCGTAGGCCTCCATGGCGATCAGCGGGATGCCCGTCGACTCCGAGATCGGCCGCGCCCAGTCACGCAGCTGTTCGGCCGTCCGACCGGGTGCGTTGATGTCGATATACGGAGTCGGCGCTCCGGCGCCCGGTGGGATGCCGTCGGGGATGTCGGGGCGATTCAGCGACGGCAGATCCAGGCAGGCCGTTGCGGCCAAGGCCGTCACACCGACGATCAGCGGAGCGAGCACCAGCCGCCGCGTGGCCGAAAGCCGACCCATCCTCTGTCCTCCACTCACTACGCCACTCACGGGACCGGGCCCCCGTCGACTGAACAACTTCCGACCAAGACTTTCGGTTCCCGGTGCCCGGAGGTTACTGTCACGTGGTTAGCCTCACCAAACCACGCCGCGCGGGGTGACGGTGGCAACGACGCGAGACAGAGAGTCGGCATGGAGTACCTGGCTGCGGGTGGTGCACCCTCGGTTTTTGCACAGATGTTCGGCAGCGGACTCATCGGACTCCGCGAAGGCCTCGAAACGGGCATCGTGGTGATGGTCCTGATCGCATTCGCCGTCAAGTCCGGCCGCCGCGACGCCCTGAAATGGATCTGGGCCGGCGTGGCCGCGGCCGTGGCGATGGTCATCACGATCTTCCTGATCATCCACCTGGGCACGTCGACGGTCACCTCACTGACCGCCGAACTCATCGCGGGTCTGGCATCGCTGGTCGCCGTTGTCATCGTCACCGCCATGGTGTTGTGGATGAGCAAGGCCGCCGCACACATCTCCGCCGATCTGCGGACGGAGATGTCGGACGCCCTGCTCACCAGCGCCGCCTCGGTGTTGGGTCTGTCCTTCCTAGCGGTCGGCCGGGAGGGTTTCGAGACCGCATTGCTGATGGTGGGCTACGCCGAGAGTGTGTCGGGTGGCCTGTGGCCACTGCTCGGCCTGCTCGTGGGCATCGTGGTCGCGATCGTGCTGACCGTGATGCTCTACCGAGGGGCGGTCCGCCTCAACTTCCACACGTTCTTCCTCTACACCGGAATCTTCCTGATCTTCGTCGCTGCCGGCATCCTCGCCTACGGCATCCGTGCGTTGCAGACGGTCGGCTGGCTTCCCGGCGGCAACACACCCGCCTTCGACATCAGCTCGGCCTACGACCAGTCATCCTGGTACGGCACGATCCTCGCCGGCATCTTCAACTTCCGGCCCGATCCCACCGTTTTCCAGGTCGTGGCGTGGTGTGTGTACGTGGCGGTCGTGCTCACGTTGTTCCTACGCGCCAATCGTCGACCACCACCCGCCAAGCAGAACGCGGACACCCCGGCGCACTCCGAGCCGGTATCGGAAAGGAATCCCCGTTGAACCCGAGAAGTTCCACCGCGGTTGTGTTGCTGGCGCTAACCGTGTCCGCTCCCCTGCTGCTGGCCGGCTGCACATCCAAGGCCGGTTCCGACGGCGCGATCGCGGTCACGTCCTCCAACGACGCCTGCGATCTCGACGGCACCGACGCCCAGACCGGCGACGTGAACTTCACGGTCACCAACAATGGTTCCAAGGTCACCGAGTTCTACGTGTACGGCAACAACAATCGCGTCCTGGGCGAGGTGGAGAACATCGGGCCGGGCCTATCCGGCAACCTGACCGTCGAGGTCACCGACCCGGGCACCTACACGGTCGCGTGCAAGCCCGGCATGGTCGGCACCGGTATCCGTGAGGAGATCACGGTGTCCGGCGAGAAGAAGGACAAAGAAGAGGTCCCGGCGGATGTCAACGCCGCCAAGGAACGCTACCTCGATTATGTCCGCGGGCAGGTCGCCGGACTCGCCGCACAGGCCCAGATCTACGTCGACCACATCAAGGCGGGCCAGCTCGATGAGGCTCGCGCGATGTTCGGACAGGTGCGCACGTTCTATGAGCGCGTAGAACCGGTCGCGGAGTCGTTTCCCGACCTCGACCCGGCGATCGACATGCGTTGGGATGACACCGAGGGCGGCGAGCAACCCTTCACCGGCTTCCACCGCACCGAGCGAATCCTGTGGCCCCCGCAGGCACAGGAGGTCGGCGAGGGGCCGGGTCAGATCGCTCCCGATGACGCCGCCGACGCCACGGCCAACGACGATCAGGCTGCTGCCGACACCGCCGCGGGCGAACTGCTGGCCAACATCAACTCGTTGAAGGACGAGGTCGACAAGCCCGACTTCACCTTCGAGACCCGTCAGTTCGTCCAGGGACCGCAGGCGCTCATCGACGAGATCGCCGCCACCAAGGTCGGCGGCGAAGAGGACCGCTACTCGCACACCGATCTGTGGGACTTCGCGGCCAATGTGGACGGCGCCGAGACATTGATCGCGGAGATGCAACCGATCATCTCCGCCAAAGACCAGGCACTCATGGACCGGATCACCGCCCAATTCGCCGACGTACGCACCGCGATCGACCAGTATCGCGAGGGCGACGGATACGTCACCTACACGCAGGTGAGCGACGCGGAGCGCAAGGAACTGTCCAACAAGATCGACGCCCTGTCGGCCACACTGTCGCAGGTGCCCGGACTGGTACTGAGCTGATGACCGATCCCACCCCGACGCCGGACGAGTCGGCACCAGCGGATTCGGATGCATCCGGAACACCGACGAGGCAGCGCTTCTCGCGGCGGGCGTTGCTCGGTGGGGCCGGTGTCGGAGTGGTGGCGGCGGCCGCCGGCGGGGTCGCGGTGGGCCGTGCAACGGCTGCCGAGCAGGTGCCGCACACCTCGGGGGTCGTCCCGTTCCGCGGTGAACGACAGGCCGGGATTGTCACCGCCGTCCAGGATCGGCTGCATTTCGCCAGCTTCGACGTGATCACCGACTCCCGCGACGACCTGATCGCGATGCTCAAGACCTGGACGTCGGCGGCCGAGCGGATGACCCGGGGTGAGACCACCGTCGAGGACGGGGCTGTAGGACTCGGCGACTACACGCCGCCGGCCGACACCGGTGAGGCGCTCGGCCTCGGTGCCGCCAACCTGACCCTGACCATCGGTTTCGGGCCGGGACTGTTCGGCCCCAGCGCCTCGGATCCGCATCGTCGTGACCGATTCGGTATCGCCGACCGGAAACCCGCCGCGCTGGTCGACCTTCCCGCCTTCGCGGCCGAGAAGATCGAGCCGTCACGGTCTTTCGGCGACATCTGCATCCAGGCGTGTGCCGACGACCCGCAGGTGGCGGTGCACGCCATCCGCAACCTCGCGCGGATGGGGATCGGCGTCGTCGCGGTACGGTGGTCCCAGCTCGGGTTCGGGCGCACCTCCTCGACCACCCGGTCGCAGGAAACACCCCGCAACATGTTCGGGTTCAAGGACGGCACGGCCAACATCCGTTCCGACCAGACCGATGTGCTGGATCAATGGGTGTGGGTGGGCAAGGACGACAATCCCGCATCCGCGCAGTGGATGACCGGCGGCACATATCTGGTGGCCCGTCGAATTCGAATGGACATCGAGCCGTGGGACCGGGCCAACCTGCTCGAGCAGGAACAGATCATCGGCCGCACCAAAGGATCCGGCGCCCCGCTCGGGCAACAGGACGAGTTCGACACCCCCGACTTCAACGTGACCTCCTACGGCGCGCCGATGATCCCTCGAACCGCGCACGTGCGGTTGGCGCACCCGGACAATCTGGGCGGCATCCAGGTCCTTCGGCGCGGCTACAACTTCACCGACGGTTCGGACGGGTTCGGACACCTCGACGCCGGGTTGTTCTTCATCGCGTTCAACCGCGACAACGGCAAGCAATTCGTCCCGATGCAGCAAGTCCTGTCGCGGCAGGATGCGATGACCGAGTACCTGATCCCAAACGGATCGTCCACATTCGCCATCCCACCCGGGCTGCAACCCGGCGAATGGTGGGGTCAGGGCTTGTTCGAGGGGTGATCCGGCCCGTCACCGTCACTGTCACTCGCTGACCGGGCCCTGCCCCTCGCCGACCGGGTCCTGCCCCTCGTTCAACACCGACAGCCAGCCGTCACGGTCGCGCAGCGTCATCCCGGCAGCGTCAGCCCGCTTTTCGGCGTTCTGCACGTCCGCCATGAGGTCGCGAACGCGTTGCCGGACGACTTCTTCGATGCTCTCACCGCCGGGTTCCACCGCGACCCGACGGATTTGCTGATCGACAGTGTCCACCGGAAAGCCGGCAGCGTCGAGTCGCTCGAGCACCTTCTGTGCCAATGCCAGGGCCGGTGCGGTCGTGGCGATGCCATCGAGCACCGAACCCCGCTTCTTCTCGGCGGCCTTGCGTTCCTCCCACTCCCGGATCTGAGTCTCGAGATCGGCATGGGCACCCGAGAGCACCCCGGGGGTGCGTCCCCGCACCTTGTCGGTGAAACTGCGTGCCACATCGTCGATGTCGAAGGGACGGTCGGCGTCGTCGGCAGCGATACGCGCGTGAAAGAGCACCTGCAACAACAAGTCACCCAGTTCCTCGCGGAGCAGGTTCCGGTCCCCGTCGTCGATCGCGTCGAGGAGTTCGTAGCACTCCTCGAGTAGATAACGCCGCAAGGAGACGTGCGTCTGGGTGCTCTCCCACGGGCCGTTGCGCCGAAGGGTGTCCATCAGCGCGACGGACTCGAGCAGCGCCTCACCCGGCAGACGGGTGGCGCTGATGACTTCGTCGCCACGTTCGATCCGCACCCGCACCAATCGATGCGTCCGGTCGGAGGACAGCAACGTTGCGCCAGGGTCATCGCGTTCGGCCCACGAGGCCCCGGTGATCCCGAGGTCCCACAGGGTGGATGGATGGATGTCCTCGGTCACCGCGAGCGCTCCTGCCAGCAACGGCACCGCGCGAGTGGGCAACACGTCGGGGCGCATCGGGTCGAGCAGGATCACTGTCATCGGCGATCGGACTCCTTCGGACGCAGGTGCATCGAACGTATCCCAGGATGCGCCGAGACCGCTTCGGGACCCGCCGTTCCCGCATCCTGACCAACACCAGCAATCGCCGACCGTGCGCCCGCATTCGCCGACCGTGTCCCACCGTTCGCCGACCGTGTCCGAATTCCACAGGTCGTCCGCATTATCCACAGGTCATCGCCGATTCCGAGGAGCACGAAACCGATGCCCCTCGGTACACGTCTGATGGCCATGACACGAAATTCTGAAATCCAGGAAAAGCGGCTCGTCAGAAGACAGCGGGTGATCGAGCGCAGCGGCATGACGGTCGACGGTATCGAGGTGACGACTCCCGTTCGCACCGCGTATGACCCGGGTCGACAAGCACCGGACTGACGCGCCCTCGGCCGGCTCGACGATCTGGCGCGCGCGACTGACTTCTCGATCGCCGAGTTGCACACGTACGCCGACGAGCACAATGGTCACCGCGGCATACGACAACTGCGGTTACTCATCCCGCTCATCGACGGGCTGTCGGAGTCCCCACCGGAGAGTTGGCTTCGTCTGCTCACGATCCGTGCCGACCTCCCGACTCCGGAACTGCAGATTCGGGTGGCAGACAAGACCGGTCGGATCTACGCGCGAATCGACCTCGGCTACGAGAAGTACCAGATCGCGATCGAATACGACGGCGAGGACTTTCACTCGACTCCGGAACAGCGAGCTCACGACGCAGCCCGGGATGCCCAACTCGACGACGATGGTTAGATCGTCATCCGGCTAACCGCAGAGGATCTCCGAGTCCGGCCGTGGGAGGTCATCATGAAGATCGAGAGTGCACTCCGGTCGCGCGGTGCCTACTTCTGATCACCAACGAACGGAATCACACGCACGATCGACCCAACGCCCAACACGATCGACGCAACGCCGGACACGATCGACGCAACGCTGAGCACGATCGACGATCAATCCGGAGTCAGGTCAGGACGATTCGGGACGCAAGCCGAGCAGGAACGTCGTCAGGTAGTCGATCAGCTCTTCGTCGCGCAACCTCGCGGAGCCGACGCCCCCCGTGCGCGGGATGGGCAGGGTGATGACCGAGGTGGTCGCCCGGTAGCCCGCCGACGGATACAACCGCTTGAGCCGCACCTGCTCGCTGTCGAGCAGCGTCATCGGCGAGATCTTCACGCCCGTGCCCGCCAGCCCCACCTCGGTGACGCCACGCTCGCGACAACGCAGCCGGAACCGGGCAATCGACGCCAACCGGCGGGTCTCCTCGGGCGGCTCGCCGTACCGGTCGGCGAGTTCGGCCAGCACGCCGTCGACGGCGGCGTCATCAGTGGCCCCGGCCAGCTTCCGGTAAGCCTCCAGCCGCAGTCGGTCGGAGTCGACGTACTCGACCGGGATGTGCGCGTCCACCGGTAGGTCGATGCGAACCTCTGTGGGCTCACTCGACGCGACGGGCTTTCCGTCGGCGGCCGCCCGGTAGGCCTCCACCGCTTCACCGACCAGACGCACATACAGGTCGAATCCCACGCCGGCGACGTGACCGGATTGCTCCCCGCCCAACACATTTCCGGCGCCGCGCAATTCGAGATCCTTCAGCGCCACCGCCATGCCGGCACCGAGTTCGTTGTTCTGCGCGATGGTGGCCAGCCGGTCGTATGCCGTCTCCGTCAGCGGCCGCTCCGGGCTGTACAGCAGGTATGCATAGCCCCGCTCCCGGCTGCGTCCCACCCTGCCCCGCAGCTGATGGAGTTGCGAGAGACCGAGGTTCTCGGCCCGGTCGACGATCAACGTGTTCGCGTTGGAGATGTCGAGGCCGGTCTCGATGATCGTGGTGCACACCAGGACGTCGTACTCGCGGTTCCAGAACCCGGCGACGGTTCGCTCGAGCTGGTCCTCGTTCATCTGCCCGTGCGCCACCACCACCCGCGCCTCGGGCACCATCGCCGCGATGTCGCGGGCGGTCTTGTCGATGGTGGATACGCGGTTGTGGACATAGAACACCTGGCCGTCGCGCAGCAGTTCGCGCCGGATGGCCGCCGCGACCTGTTTCGACGAGTATCCACCGACGTAGGTGAGCACCGGGTGACGCTCTTCCGGCGGCGTCAGGATCGTCGACATCTCCCGGATGCCGGCCATCGACATCTCCAGCGTTCGCGGGATCGGTGTGGCCGACATCGTCAGCACATCGACGTGGGTGCGCAGGGACTTGATGTGTTCCTTGTGCTCCACACCGAAGCGCTGTTCCTCGTCGACGACCACCAGGCCTAGGTCTTTCCACGTCACACCGGTCTGCAGCAGTCGATGGGTGCCGATGACGACGTCCACGTCACCGGCCGCCATGGCATCGACAATCCCCTTGGACTCCTTCGCGTCGGTGAAGCGCGACAGTCCGCGCACCTTCACCGGGAAACCCGCCATGCGTTCGGTGAAGGTCTGCAGATGCTGTTGCGCGAGAATGGTTGTCGGCACCAACACCGCGACCTGCTTGCCGTCCTGAACCGCTTTGAACGCGGCACGAACCGCGATCTCGGTCTTACCGTATCCGACGTCGCCGACGATGACGCGATCCATCGGGACCGGTCGCTCCATGTCGGCCTTAACCTCCGCGATGACCGTCAGCTGGTCGACGGTTTCGGTGAAGTCGAAGGCGTCTTCCATCTCGCGCTGCCAAGGCGTGTCCGGGCTGAACGCGTGCCCGGGTGCCGCGTGCCGGGCCGCATAGAGTTGCACGAGCTCCCCGGCGATCTCCCGAACAGCCTTGCGCGCCTTACGTTTGGTGTTCTGCCAGTCCGATCCGCCGAGCTTGGACAGCGACGGTTGTTCCCCGCCGACATAGCGCGAGAGCTGGTCGAGCGCGTCCATCGGCACATACAGGCGGTCGCCGGGCTGACCGCGCTTGCTCGCGGCGTATTCCAGAACCAGATACTCGCGACGGGCTCCCGACACAGTTCGCTCGATCATCTCGACGAACTTGCCGATGCCGTGCTGATCGTGCACCACGAGATCGCCGGCACTCAATGCCAGCGGGTCCACCTGGTTACGACGTTTGGCCGGCAATCGTCGCCCGTCGCGCACCCCCGCGACCCGGTTGCCGGTCAGATCGGTCTCGGTGACGATGACCAATCCCGCATCGGGACAGACCAATCCGGCTCGCAAGGTGCCACCGAACACCGACACCTGGCCGGGCTCGGGACGGGTTCCGGGCTCGACGATGACGGCGGGTACCTCGGCGTCGGCCAGACGCTCGCCGACGCGCTGCGCCGTGCCCTTACCGGCCACGACGATGGCGGC
The DNA here is from genome assembly GCF_044543825.1 of Gordonia sp. NPDC062954. Taxonomy (NCBI): domain Bacteria; kingdom Bacillati; phylum Actinomycetota; class Actinomycetes; order Mycobacteriales; family Gordoniaceae; genus Gordonia; species Gordonia sp. NPDC062954. The sequence goes on from NZ_JBITWL010000007.1 coordinate 48,620, forward strand.
GGACCCGCCGGTCCGCACATGCGCCCGCAGGCTCGCGAAGGTCGCGGCGATGTCGTCGTCGTTGCCGCGCGGAGCGGGTCCCGCGGCGAGGTCGAGCGACACCTCGTCGTCACTGCCGGTGGCGAGCGGACTCATCGTCCACCAGGAGCGTCCGGCCGCCACCGTGGTCTTCTCGACATCGTCGATGGCGCGATAAGCACTCGCCTGCAGGTCGATTCCGCCGCCGCCCGCCTCCCTCCCGTCGATCGGCGCATCGGCGCCCAGCGCCGCCGCGGTCCACGACGCCTCCAGGAACTCGGCGCCGGTCTGCGCGAGATCGGCGGCGCGCGTGCGGATCTTCTCTGGATCGAGCAAGAGGACTCCGGTACCGTCCGGCATGACCTCGGTGAGCAGCTGCATCCGGCCGTCGACCAGCATCGGGATGAGGGCCTCCATGCCCTCGACGGGGATGCCTTCGGCGAGCTTGGCGAGCATGTCCGCGAGAACCTTCTCACCGGCGTGCTCGGTGGCCAGATCGGCGGCGCGGGCACGCACCTGCTCGGTCAGGATCAGCTCGCGGCCCGGATGAATCCGCACCGACGACGCGTCGATCTCCGGCTGGCTACGCTGATCGGCCACCGAGAACGCCCGCATCTCGGAGATCTCGTCGCCCCAGAACTCGACACGCACCGGATAGTCGGCGGTGGTCGGAAAGACGTCGAGGATGCCACCGCGCACCGCGAACTCACCGCGCCGCCCGACCATGTCGACGCGCTCGTAGGCCATCTCGACCAGGTCGACGAGCAGTTGGTCGAAGTCGAGTTCGATGCCCTCGCGCAACTCGATGGTGCGCACCGACCCGAGGCCCGGCGCCATCGGCTGCACCAGCGAACGCACCGTGGTGACCACCACGCGCAGCGCGCTACCGGCGTCGGGCTCGGCGAGTCGATGCAGCACCGCGAGTCGTTGCCCAACGGTGTCGGCGCTGGGCGAGAGCCGCTCGTGCGGCAGCGTCTCCCACGACGGGAACTGCGCCACCGCGGCCGGGTCGTCGAGCAGTTCGGTCAGCTCGGTGGTCAGATCGTCGGCTTCACGACCGTTGGCCGAGACCACGAGCAGCGGCGCCCGCACGGAATCGTGCTGGGCGGCGGCCGCCAGACAGGCGACCACGAAGGGGCGGGCGGCGTCGGGCGCGGTGATGTCGAGTCGTTCCTGACCGCGACGTCCCAGCAGGTCCGCGATCGCCTTGTCGGCACACGTCAGCGCGGCAAGCCCGTGCAGGGCGGGGGTAGTCGACACTCCTGCGATTCTAACGGCGCGGTTTCGGTGCTCTCCGCACCACCCGCGACCTGGTCAGTCCACTGATCGTTGCAGGTAGACGCAGTCGATCCACTGGTCGAATTTGTATCCGACCGCAGGTGTGCGGCCGACCTCGACGAAACCGTTCTTCAGGTGCAGTGCGATCGACGCCTCTCCCCCGGTGGCGGCGATGACCGCGATGATCTGCCGAACATTGCCGGGTTCGGCGGCGTCGAGGAGCGCTGCGAGCAGACTCGTCCCGATACCACGCCCGCCGGCGCCGGGCCGTAGGTAGATGGTGTCCTCGGCCGTCCGGTCATAGGCTCGCTTGTCGCGGAACGGACCGAGGTAGGCGAATCCGAACACGTCCCCGGCGACGCCGGCCTCGACACCGTCGGCCCCCACTCCGCTGCCCTCGGCGACGAGGAAGGGTCGACCCGCCGCGCGGATAGCTGCGATCTTGGCTGCCCAGTCCGCCGCGGTCGGTGCCTCGTAGTCGAAGGTGGCGACCGTGTGTTCCACGTAGTGCCGGTAGATGTCGGCGATGGCGCCGCAATCGGTGTCGGCGACGGGACGGATGGTGACCATGGTGTCGATGATGCCCGACAGCAGATCGGTCGGTCTCGCTCCGCTCAGGCCTGACCTTCGGCGGTGGTTCGATCGCGCGATTCCACGTAGTCGGGGCCGACGAGGTGCGGCGCCGGGTCCAACCGGGTCAATCCGTTCCAGCAGAGGTTCACCAGATGCGCGGCGACGACCTCTTTGGACGGTTCTCGCACATCGAGCCACCACTGCGCGGTCACCGACACCATCCCGACCAGGGCCTGGGCGTACAGCGGCGCCAGTGCGGGATCGAAGCCGCGACGTTCGAAGTCGCCGGCAAGGATGTGTTCGACCTGGCTGACCGCATCGTTGAGCAGACTCGAATAGGTCATGGTGTCGGTGGCGTCGGTGCGGTCACCGCGCACCAGGATGCGGAAGCCGTCGGTGCGTTCCTCCATATAGGTCAGCAGGGCCAGGGCGACCTGTTGGATGCGATACAGCGACCGGTTCTTGGTGAGCGAGGAGGTCACCATCTCCAACAGGGTCTCCATCTCCCGGTCGACGACGACCGCGTAGAGACCTTCCTTACCGCCGAAGTGTTCGTAGACGATGGGCTTGGATACTCCGGCGCGCTGGGCGATCTCCTCGACGGAGGTGCCCTCGAATCCTCGCTCGGCGAACAGTCCGCGGGCCACCTCGATCAGTTGGAGCCTGCGTTGGGCACCGGTCATGCGCGCCCGAGGCGCGCGCTGCACCTCTTCGGACGGATCGGTCGGCCGGCTCACTGCCATGCCCCAACCCTAACGACGACGGCCTCGGGTGGGGTAATCAATAGAGATGCTGACCTTGGAAGAAATCTCTGCACGCCTGGAGATACAGCAGGTGTTGACCGATTACTCGACCGCCGTGGACGCCGGACATTTCGATGACCTCGGAAAGGTCTTCACCGACGACGCCACCATCGACTACAGCGCGATGGGCGGTATCACCGGCGGTCTCACGGAGGTGAAAGCGTGGCTGGCCGAGGTACTCCCGGCCTTCTCGGCGTACTGCCACCTGCTGGGCAATCACGACATGCTTGTCGACGGCCACACCGCGTCCACGCGCACGCTGTGTCTCAACCCGATGCAGACGCCGGACAACTCGACCTTTCTGTTGGGACTCTGGTACGTCGACGCCTGGCGACATACCGAGGCGGGGTGGCGGATCACCGGGCGTCGCTTGGAGAAATGCTTCGACAAGCAGTTGTGACCGTTTCGTCACCCGTGGACCAATTCTTTCGAGAATTGTTATCCGAAGATCATCAGCACAGCTCAGACGGCATTGTCGACGACCTGAACGAAAGCTTTCCGGCTACTGAGCATTCGCAAAACCCTCAGCGCAATGCATTCCGGCGTTAGGGTTGTGTGCGGTTCAGCTCCGGACGCCAGCCAGCGGTCTGCGACTGACAGGCCAGGCGTCGGGGTCGACGACGAGGGGGTTCGGTGTGCAGCTGTGGGACTACATCCAGGGTCACGCGGCGAATCTGACGTTCCTGACGTATCAGCATGCGTCACTGGCGTTCCAGACCGTCCTGGTGGGCACGATCGTCGCGGTGCTGACCGCGGTGGTGGTCTATCGGGCGCCATTCTTCTCCGCGTTCACGCTCACCACCAGTCGCGTCGCGCTGACGATTCCGTCGCTGGCGTTGCTCGCGCTGCTGATCGTGCCGTTCGGGCTCGGTGTGGTGCCGTCATTCATCATGCTCGCGTTCTTCGCGACGATGCCGATCATCGGCAATGCGATCGTCGGGTTGCGCTCGGTTCCTCCGTCGGTCATCGAGTCCGCACGCGGAATCGGCTTGCCGCGTTGGCGCATCCTGGTGTCGGTCGAATTGCCGATCGCCTGGCCGGTGATTCTCACCGGCATCCGGGTGTCCACCCAGATGATCATCGGCATCGCGGCGATCGTGGCCTATGTGCTCGGTCCGGGGCTGGGGTCGCTGATCTTCAGCGGCCTGTCGCGCCTCGGTGGAGCCAATGCGCTCGAGATGGCCCTGACCGGAACGATTCTCATCGTCATCATCGCCCTGGTGTTCGACGGACTGCTGGTCCTGCTCGGCCGCCTCACGATCTCCAAAGGACTGCAATGACTGAATCGTCAACCGCGTCAACGGCCCCCGCGCGTACGGTCACCGGGGCGTCGATCCACCTCGACGGCGTGATGAAACAGTACCGCGGGCAGGACAAGCCGGCGGTGGCCAGACTCGACCTGGAGATCGAGGCCGGCAACATCGTCACCTTCGTCGGCCCCTCGGGCTGCGGCAAGACCACCACGCTGAAGATGATCAACCGGCTGATCGAGCCCACCGAAGGCCGCATCCTGATCGACGGCCGCGATGTGACCCACGAGAACCCGGACAAGCTTCGCCAGAGCATCGGCTACGTGATCCAGTCCGGCGGTCTGTTCCCACACTGGTCGGTCGCCAAAAACATCGGTGCCATCCCGCGTGTGCTCGGCTGGGACAAGAAGCGGATTGCCGAGCGTGTCGAATACCTACTGGATCTGGTCGGGCTCGACGCGGCCGAATTCGCCGATCGCCTGCCCAAGGACATGTCGGGTGGCCAGCAGCAGCGGGTGGGTGTGGCACGAGCTCTGGCCGCCGACCCACCGATCCTGTTGATGGATGAGCCGTTCGGCGCGGTCGACCCGATCACCCGAGTGCGGCTGCAGGACAGCCTCATCGGCATCCAGCACGAGCTCGGCAAGACCATCGTCGTCGTCACCCACGACTTCGACGAGGCCACCAAGCTCGGCGACAAGGTCCTGATTCTTTCCGAGGGCGGCCACATCGAGCAGTACGCGCCTCCGGAGGACATCCTGGCCAACCCGGCCACCCCGTTCGTGGAGGATTTCATCGGTTCCGGTGCCACATTGGCGCACCTGACGCTGTCGCGGGTACGCGACGTCGAAGCAGCGCCGGTCACCACCGCCCGGGTCGGCGAGGATTCCCAGACCGTGCTGGGGCGCGCACACGCCGCCGGGCACACCTGGGTCGTGGTGGTGGACAACCACGGTCACCCGCGCGCCTGGCCGTCGCTGGATGAGCTGGCCGCGAAACCTCAGGTCTCCGACTACATCGATCGCCGTCTGCCGGTGGTGGCGCGATCATCGACGCTCAACGATGCCCTCGACTCGATGCTCGCCGCGAGCCAGGGCGGCACGCTGGTGACCGACGGACGCGGCGCCGTGGTCGGATCGTTGTCGATCGACACTGTCATGGAAGTGATCCGCGGCCAACTCTCCGAGGCACGTCCCGAGGAGGAGCGCGACGGCTACATCGAACATGCCGAGGGTTCGTCGACCGACGAGATGCCGGTGATCGTGGCGGCCGACGACGAGGTCGACGAGCACTCATGAAACGACTGAGACGTCTCCCGATGGATGTGTGGTTCGAACCGCTCATCATCGTCGTGCTGCTGGTCGGTTACATCGTCTGGTATCAGGTGACGACGCTGACCGAGACCGAGCAGGCTGCACTCGCCTGGGACAACCTGCGTGTGACCATCTATGACCACATCAAGCTGACCGTGGTGGCGACGGTGATCGTGGTGGCCATCGCCATCCCGTTGGGCATAGTGCTGACGCGGCCGTCGATGAAGTGGCTCAACCCGATCGCGGTCAACATCGCCAACATCGGCCAGGCCGCACCGGCGGTCGGTTTGCTGGTGCTGTTCACGTTCTGGCTGGGCACCGGATTCCGGACTGCGGTGGTCGGTTTGGTCGTGTACGCCGTGCTGCCGATCCTGCAGAACACGATCGTCGGTCTGCGTCAGGTGGATCAGCGCACCGTCGAAGCCGCGCGCGGTATCGGGTTGTCCGGCCTGCGCACCCTGGTGCAGGTGGAATTGCCGCTGGCAGTTCCGGTGATTCTCAACGGCGTTCGGACTGCGCTGGTCATCCTGGTCGGCACAGCGACACTGAGCACGTTCATCGGTGCGACCAGCCTGGGCACACTGATCACCACCGGCGTGACCCTGTTCCTTCCGAAACTCCTGATCTCTGGGGCGGTGCTGGTGGGTCTGCTCGCGTTGACCATCGACTGGCTCGGTCGCCTCGTCGAATTGGTCGCGACACCGAGGGGGATCGCGTGATCCGCCGGCGCCGCGGCGCGCGCATTCTCGTCGCCGTACTCGTTGCGGCGCTGGCGTTGGCCGGATGCGGTCTGGTCAGTTCATCGGGCACGTTCCGCAAGGCGTCGCTGCCGGACGGCGCCACTCCTCTCGCAGGCGCCGAGATCACGGTCACCTCCAAGAACTTCACCGAGAGCATCATCCTGGGCAAGATCGCCGCCACCTATCTGGCAGCCGCGGGTGCCGACGTCAACGACATGACCAATGCGCCCGGCTCCGCCTCGTCGCGGCAGGCGATGCTCAACGGCGCCGCGGACCTCACGTGGGAGTACACCGGCACCGCGTGGGTCACCTATCTCGGCGAGACAGAAGTCATCGCCGATCCGCAGGAACTGTGGCAACGGGTCCACGACGTCGAGCTGGCCGAGAACGACCTGGTGTGGTTGCCGCCGGCCAACTTCAACGACACCTACGCATTCGCGGCATCAACGCCGGCGGCCGAGCGGCTCGGGGTGGCCACCATGTCCGACATCACCCGATTGCCGGTGCCGGATCGCACGTTCTGCATCAACGATGAGTTCTTCAGCAGGCCTGATGGATTCCTACCGATGTTGCAGACCTACGACATGCCCTACAACACTCCGAATGGGGTCCCGACCGGCAATGTGACACAGATGGATTCGGGTGTGGTCTACACGTCGACCGCCAACAGCGCGCCATGCAACTTCGGCATGGTGTACACCACCGACGGCCGGATCAAGAACCTCAATCTTGTTGTGCTGGAGGATGACAAGAAGTACTTCCTGCCCTACAGCGGAACCGTGGTGGTACGCAAGGAGATCCTGGACGCACACCCGGAGATCGCTCCGCTGATGGAGGAAGTCTCGGGCCGGTTGACCGATGATGTCATGCAGGAACTCAACGGCCAGGTCGACATCGACGGCGAGGATCCCTCCGATGTCGCCTACGAGTGGCTCAAGAACGAAGGACTGATCGAGTAGGTACGTTCACCGATCCCGACTCGCACCCTTCTGAATCTGCACGATCTGCGCATCGGTGAGCGGCGATCCCCACAGCGGATCGCGACCGTCGGCGCGGATGCCGTCGAGGATCAGGCCCAGGTATCGGCGCCAGGTACCCGGCGCCGTCGGGGCGAGACTCTCGGCAACCGTCCTGAGCATGGTGAGAATCGGAAAGAAGTCGTTCGCTTCGAGGTCTGGTCGGATCACCCCGGCCGCATGCGCCCGCGCCAGGACCTGCTGCAGCCGCTCGGTCAGCACCGCCTTCGCGGCGAGGATGTCCGGATGTGAGTGATCGATCGTCATGATCATCGTCGCGAGGCCGCGGTCGGCGGCCATCGACGACACCACGAGGGTCAGGATGTCGACGACGGCCTGCCACGGGTCGGACTCGTCGAGAGTCTCGCGAGCTCGTTCGGCGACCTCGGTGAGGTGTTGGGTGAGCACGCCGACGATCAGTTCGTCTCGGTTGGCGAATCGTCGGTAGACCGTCCCCACCCCGACACCCGCATGTGCCGCCACATCGTCGAGCGTGACCTCCAGACCTCGCTCGGCGAACAGCTCGCGGGCGGACGCGATGATGCGCTGCCGGTTGCGTTCGGCGTCGGCGCGGAGTTTGCGTCCGCCGACCTCACCGTCGGTGGTGTTCATGCTCACAGAATAACAAGTGGAGGAATGATCTCCACATGACGTACGTTGGAGCCAACAACCGGAGGAACCACCTCCGCCTAAGACCTGGAGGCTTGGATGAGCATTGTCTACGACGACCTCGACGATCCATCCGTCGAGAAGGAAACCCACGAGGCGCGTCAGCATCGGCTGCGCTGGGTGGTGCTGGGCGTCCTCGCTCTGGCGCAGTTGATGGTGGTGCTGGACGCAACCATCGTCAACATCGCCCTGCCGCATGCGCAGGAGTCGTTGGGCTTCGGCAACGAGGACCGGCAGTGGATCGTGACCGCGTACGCACTGTCGTTCGGCAGCCTGCTACTGCTCGGCGGTCGCCTGTCCGACCTGTGGGGGCGGCGCACCACTTTCATCGCCGGTCTGATCGGTTTCGCGGTGATGTCGGCGATCGGCGGTGCCGCCGTGAACTTCGAGATGCTGGTCGCCGCGCGAGCCGGCCAGGGCATCTTTGGCGCCCTGCTCGCTCCTGCCGCATTGTCGCTGCTCACCACCACTTTCACCGATCCGTCGGAGCGCGGCAAGGCCTTCGGCATCTTCGGTGCGATCGCCGGCGGCGGGGGCGCTTTGGGGCTGCTGCTCGGCGGAATGCTCACAGAGTGGGCCGATTGGCGTTGGTGCCTGTACGTGAACTTGGTGATCGCAGCCATCGCACTGGTCGGTGCTGTCCTGTTCCTCGGACCGCACAAGGCCGATCACCGTCCGAAACTCGACCTGCCGGGCGTGGCCCTCGCATCGTCAGGCCTGTTCTCGATCGTGTACGGATTCTCCAATGCCGAGTCCAACGGCTGGGGTGACTGGGCCACGATCACCTGGCTGGTCGCCGGGGCCGCACTGCTGGCAGCGTTCGTCTGGTGGCAGTCACGCGCCGAGCACGCGCTGTTGCCGCTACGCGTGATCACCGACCGCACCCGCGCCGGGTCGTACCTGGTGGTGTTCATCGCCGGGATCGGCATGTTCGGCATCTTCCTGTTCCTGACGTATTACCTGCAACAGAACCTGGGATTCAGCCCGATCCGCACGGGCCTGGCGTTTCTGCCGATGATCGGCATGCTGGTGGTCACCGCCACCACCTCGACCGGTGTGTTGCTCCCCCGGTTCGGTCCGCGCTGGTTGATGGCGGCGGGCATGTTCATCGCGGCGGGTGGCATGCTGTTGCTCACCCAGATCACCGCGACGAGCTCATACGCCAGCCATGTGCTGCCGGCGCTGCTGATCATGGGAGTCGGCATCGGCGCATCGATGGCTCCGGCGATGCAGGGCGCGATCTCTGGTGTCTCGTCGGAGGACGCGGGCGTCGCATCCGCCACCGTCAACACCATGCAGCAGGTGGGCGGCTCGGTGGGCACTGCGCTGCTCAGCACGATCGCCGCGAGCTCTGCGGCAACGTTTGTGAGCGGCCACGCATCGCTGGCCACCGATCCGGCGCAGTTGGCCCAGCTGGCCGCTGTGCACAGCTACACGACCGCGTTCTGGGTGGCCGCTGCGGTATTCGCAGTCGGTGGACTCATCGCCGCACTGCTGGTTCGTAGCGGCAAGCTCCCGGTGGCTCCTGAGGGTGCGGCCGCCATGGCGCACTGATCCCGAGACTCACCCAGCAAGCGGTGCCCTTGCTCTCCGCGGAGAGCAAGGGCACCTTCTGTTTGGTTCTCGACGCGTAGGGACTGTTCCGGCGACCGCCCGCCACTCCGACGGCTCGTCAGTAGTTCCGACCGCAGGATCGCCGACGAGTCACCGCGGGTAGGTGACGATGACCTGTCCGGTGCGCGCGTTGCGCCAGGAGATGGTGCGGTCGGTGTGCATGGTCGGTATCCACGGCCCGTCATGCTTACGGTCGTGGTCGGGCCGGCACAGCGGTGCGAGATTGAACGCCACGGTCCAGCCACCGGCCACCGGGTCGGCATGGCAGAACTTGAGCAGGTGGTCGAGTTCGCACTCCTCGGACGGTCTGCCGCAGTACGGGTAGCGGCAGCGTCGGTCCAGTTGGATGATCTCCGCGCGGAGGGCCGCCGACGGCTTATAGGTCAGCGCCCCCGGTGGTGGGGTGGCGAAACCACCGTGCCCGGTCGGGTCGATGGGTGGGGCTGGTGCGCGGTTGCCGAAGATGATCAGTCCGCTGGCGGTGCGGGTTTCGCTGGGGCGGGCGGTGATTGTGGTGGCGTGTGGTGCGATTCGTGCGGCGTGGGCGGGGTCGATGGCGCCGTAGCCCATCAGGCGGGTCGGGTCGAGACCGGTGGGGTCGCGCAGCAGGGTCAGGCCGGGCACGATGAGGTCGGAATCGGTCTCTGTATCGGTGTCGGTGTCGGTGTCGGTGTCGGCGGGATCATGTTCAGCGGGTGGTGCGGTGATGAAATCTCGTCGCGATCCCGGGGAGGGCGCATCCTCAGCGGTGTCATCGGCATCGATTCCGGTACCGGATTGGCCAATTTCACCGTTCTCGTTGTCGTTGTCGTTGTCGCGGTCGATGTCAATGTGATCGTCAATGTCGGCGAGGGTGATCGGCTGTTCTTCGGCCGCATCAGGCCCACCCAGCACGGGTTCGACGGTGGTCTGGCCGGATGCAGCGGTGTTGTCCGCCGTGGTGGTGTCGACCGACGAGTCACGGACACCGCCGGTGACCGGACTCGGGGTGGTGGCGGGTGCTGGGTTGTTGGTGCGGGTTGGTGTGGCGGGGCAGGTGTCGTCGCCGCAGTGGCAGCGTAGTTTTGCGCCGGGAGCTTTGATGATCTCGGCGAACGCGGCGACGCGTTGGGCTTTGATGCTGCGCCCATCACGCCGACACACCCGTCGTCCGATGAGGGCGCTGATGCGGTCGCGCAGGTGTACGCCGTGTTCGGCGGGGATGCAGGCATCGACGGTCATGTGCCCGAACGCTTCGTTACCGATCGTCACATCCCCGAACAGGTCGGTGATGTCGTCGCGGGTCTCGGCGGCTCGATCGGGGTCGAGGCTGATGATGATGGCGTCGAGATCATCTCGCAGGGCGGTGTCGGTGGTGGGTCGGCTCGCCAGATCGAGCACCACATCATCGAAATCCCACGGCTCATCTTCGTCGGCATCGTCGGCGGCGGGATCGTCGGTGGCGGCAGGGTCGGTCTCGGACGCAGCATCATCGGAGCCGCCATCATCAGTGCCGTCGCCGTCGGAGCCGTCGCCGTCGGTGCGCTCACCATCGGTGCCGGGATCGAGGTCGGCTGCGGGGTCGTCGAGGTCGAGGGTGAGTTCCTCCTCGACATCCTTGCTGTCGGGTTCGTCGGTGTGGGCGTTGTCGGCGAGGTCTGCCAGTCGCTCTCGCAGGTCGCCGGTGGGGCCGGTGGCGGCGCCGCGGATGGCCACACCGAGCCGGTGGGGCCTCAGGTCGCCGGCGCGGAAGGCATCACGAATCTTGGGGTGCTCGTCGAGCAGTTCATCGAGACCGACCCATTCACCGGCTTGACGTCGAGAAATACCCAACTGCAGCGAGATTTCGCCTTTCGCGGCTTTGTCGGCGGCGTTGCGGACTCGGTTCGGAACGAAATCGTTGTATCCGGCGAGACGCTCGTTGTAGGTGGATTGCCCGATCTGACGGGCGATCTGCATCGCCAGGGCTTGGGCTTGATTACTCAGCCGCAACAAATCGCGACCATGCTGCGCCAACTCGCCGAGACTGCTGGAGGCCAGCAGAGCGTCGTCGGCGGCACGGTCGGTGAAGGTGAACACGAAACGCTCCTTTCCGGCGAAGACGGTCTCTGAGGTCGGGATGGGTTGGCGGGGAATCGAACTGCTATCAGACTATCGAGCGGGTCTGACAACTTTGGTGCGCTACGGGTGCGGTGTGGATGGACTCGATCGGTGAGGTGTTGGGTTCAGGATAGCGGCGGGGTGTGACAACTTTTCGTGGCTGAGTGTGGTTGCGTGGGTGGACCCTTCGTGACGCGGCCTCGCAAGCTCGGACGCTCCTCAGGGACCAGGGGACGCTCCCTCGCAAACGTGGTCGTTGCTCAGCCCCGGGGGACAGCATGTGGGTTCGCACGTACTCGCTGCGCCCCTCCATTTCTTCAACTACGGCACGGAGGCAACAAAAGGCCCCGACCCTGAGCAGTTGATGCTCAGGGCCGGGGCCTCGTGATGATTCAGGCTGCGAAAAGGGGAAGTCGAGCTGACTTCTCGACGCTGGAGTAGTGCGAGGCGTCGCCCTGCAGCACCTGGCTCCGTTGCCCTCGAACGTCAACCGGAACGTCACCGGCGAGGGTGATCCGGTGTAGCTCGCGCTGCTGATTGCCGTAGTCGGAGATGCCATAGTGCTGGGTCGCCCGGTTGTCCCAGATCACCACATCGCCGAGTCGCCAGTTCCAACGAAAGGTGTTCTCCAGCTTCGTGATGCGACTCTGCAGAAGCTGATACAACTCACCGAACTCGGCGGACTTGAGTCCTCGGAACTCCTTGGCGAAGTGACCGAGCAGCAGGCTGCGCTCACCGGTCTCCGGGTGTACCCGTACCACCGGATGCAGCGTCTGGTACTCCGCGCTGGTGAACTCCTTGTAGTGCTCGGACTTTCGGCTGATGTCGACGCCGCCCGACGGCTCGGACTGATTGACGTAGTCGTACAGATTGGTATGCGTGGCCCAGAGCTCTTCGGCCAACGCCCGCAGCGGTTTCGGTAACTGTTCGTAGGCGGCGACCGTCGAGGCCCAAGTGGTCGCGCCGCCGTAGGACGGCAGGGTAACCGCCCGCAGAATCGACGCCTTGGGGATGCGGTCGACGAAGGTGACATCGGAATGCCAGCTGTTGGCTGCACCCTCGATCGTCAGCAGCTGCGTCCCCCGCGATGTAACGGTCGGGTGGGGCGCGGTCTGCTCGCCGAGCAGGCCGGCGAACGCGTACTGCCCCGCGTCGTCGAGGTGATGTTGCCCCTCGAACACAACGGTCTTGTTGACTGCCAGGGCGAGCCGGATCGCCTCGACCTGCTCGGTCGGGAGATCACCACCGAGCCGGACCTGCCCGATCCGGGCACCGATGTGCTCTCCCAGCTTCTCGACGGTGATGCCCCCGTCGGCGTACACCTGCTGCGCCGCGCGCTCACGTTCCGTGCGGTCGTCGATCTGAGCCAGCGTCATTCCTAGAAACCTCTCGTGAATTCTTTTGTTTCAACGTTTTTCATCTCAGCACCGATGACACCGACAAGGCGAGGTAACAATCATGCTGATCGCAACGCCGATCAGTCCGCCGACCGTTCGGCCGCCTCGTCGAGACCCCGCCGCACATCCACACCCACCCGCGTGGGGCCCGGGCGATACGTGACGGCCCGCAGCGCCGGACCGAATCGGAATACGCCACGGCGCTGGCGCAGTTCGGGGTCGACCGGACCGCGTGCGTCGAGTCCCACCGAGATGCCTGTCCAGGGCGCCATACCGACCAGCTGGACCTGGTCGTCGAGCTTCACAATCGTCGACGCCTCGCCGTCACACACCGCCTCGACCGTGAGGTTCCAGCGCACCGACGGTGTCGCGGAGGCGCGCAGACACAACGCGGTCGCGCCGTCCGGCAGCCGACCCGACTCCCGCCGGACGCGGCCATAGGCGTTGTACACCAGGTGCACGGCTGCCGCTTCCACGTACAGCAGATAGCCGCCCTGCTGGTCGCCGTGCGCGACGATCACCCCCTCGTCGTCGGCGGTCCAGCCCTCAAGTTCCGCCTCCACCACGAAGTCGCGGTAGGCGATCAGGCGGCTCGACCGGTAGCGCTCCAACGTCGGTGTGCCGGCGAGAATCCGGATCGGATCGCTCAACCGCGCCTCCGCGGGCCGTCGACGTAGCTGATCTGCGGGACGGTCGTACAGCGGGAACACCGTGTTGCGCCAGGCCGCGGCATCCCACGCGGCGGCCAGCTCGGCAACCTTGTCGGGATGTCGGGCGGCGAGATCGGTGGTTTCGGCCGGGTCCGTGGTCACGTCGTACAGTTCCCACGCCGGATCGTCGACGGAGGCCGGGTCCCGGTGTAGTGACACCAGTTTCCAGCCGTCCCGGTAGTAGCCGCGGTGCCCACCGAACTCCGCGTACTGCTCGGTGTGCGGTGACTGGGCATCACGGTCACGCAGGACGTCGGCGATGCTGACACCGTCGCGCTCCTGAGCGGGCCGCCCGTGGCGGTGGTCCGGTGTGTCGACCCCGGCGAGTTCGAGCAGGGTGGGCACGAGATCGGTGACGTAGGAGAACTGACGACGTACACCGGTGTCGTCGGCCGCCCGGGGCAGTCCGTTCGGCCAGGACACGACGAATGGAACCCGCACGCCGCCGGCGAAGGTCTGCCCCTTGTAGAAGCGGAACGGGGTATTGGACGCCTGCCCCCAGCCGCGTGGGTAGTGCACCCCGAGTGCGGCCGAACCGATCAGATCCTGGTCGTGCGGCACGTCGCGTTCCCAGTCGGGTGGCACCGGACCGTGCACGAATTGGCTGAAGTACGAACGCGTCCCAACCGGTCCACCCTCGGCGGTGCCGCCGTTGTCCGAGGTGAACACGATGATCGTGTTGTCGAGCTCACCGAGTTGCTCAAGGGTGTCGACCACTCGTCCGACGCTCTGGTCGACGCTGTCGACCATCGCTGCGTACACCTCCTGGTAGCGCTGGAATCGCTCCTGCTCTGTGGGTTCGAGGTCATCCCACAGCGGTGCGTCGAACCCGGGCTCGGTGTTGCGTTCCGCCATCGGGGTGTCCGGGTCGAACAGCCCGTTCTCGATCTGTCGCTGGAACCGTTGCCGCCGGACCTCATCCCAGCCCTGGCCGTAGCGACCGCGATACTTCGCGAGATCGGCCTCCTTCACCTGGTGCGGTCCGTGCATCGCGATGTGCGCGAAGTACAGGAAGAACGGCTTCGTCGGGGCCTGCGCGCGCAACGCGGTGATCTGGGAGATCGCACGGTCGGTCAGGTCATCGGTGACGTAGTAGTCATCGGGGTACTCGGCGACGTCGACGACGGTGTTGTCGGCGATCAGCTGGTTCGGGTAGAAGAACGAGTTGAGTCCCTCCAGTGAACCGTAGTAGCTGTCGAAACCGCGCTGCACCGGCCACGAGCTGCGGTCGCGTCCCGGGCCCATGTTCGCATCTCGCACCAGATGCCACTTCCCCACCGCATACGTGGCATATCCACCGGCACGCAGGATCTCCGGCAATGTCAGCACATCGTCGGCGAGTTCGAGTCGTAGCCCCGGAAACCCGGGATCGGAGTTCGCCACACTGCCATAACCCGCCCGATGCGGGTTCAGCCCGGTCAGCAGCGCCGCGCGCGACGGTGAGCACACCGGGGTGGTGTGGTAATTGGACAACCGGAACCCGTTGCGCGCCAGCCGGTCGATGTTGGGTGTGTCGATCTCCGCGCCGAACGGCGAGATGTCGGAATAGCCCATGTCGTCGACGAGGATCACCACGATGTTCGGAGCACCGGCCGGGGCCGTCGGTTCCTCCGGCCACCATGGCCGCGACACCGAACTCGTGCGGCCGATCACCCCGTCGAAGCCGTCGTAACCACGCGCGCCCGCCGGCAGATCAGTTCTGTCCGCTTGTGCCATCGCTTGTCTCCCTGCACATCACATCGAGCCTCGCGCCCGAACACCGAGCACGTTCGGCCAAGGTCAACCGCCTGTCAAGGGTTCGATCCGAGCGAAATTCAACGACGCGGACCACCCGTTCGATCCCCATACTGGATGTCGATTCTTCGCCCGTGCACACGTTTTCGATTCCGATGAGTGTACGGATCCCGTGTGGTCGGCCATCACCGATCACCTCGACCCGACAGAGATGTGATCACCATGCCCCGACACCGAGGTGCCCGCGCCGCTGCGGTCATCGTCGCCATCTTGCTCGCGCTGGCCGCTGTAGGATGCGAGTCCGCGGTTTCGCAGCAGCAGCACTCGACCGCGCCCGCCGCACCCGGAGACCCCACACCCCGCGGCGGCGACCTGCGGGTCGGCGTGCTCGGCGACCTCTCGCCGAAGGCGTTCCTGCAGATCGGGACCGGGTCGATGAACGGTCAGGTGGTGGCCAATGCCTTCGACACCCTCATCCGGTACGCCCGTGACTCACTGACCGTCGAACCGTCGTTGGCGACCGCCTGGCAACTCGCGCCCGACGGCCGCTCCCTCACGCTCGATCTCCGAACCGACGCCACCTTCCACGACGGCCGTCCGTTCGTGTCGTCGGATGTGGAGAACTCGATCAAGGCATATCTGGGTGGACCGTGGACGCCACAGTTCAAGCGCACCGCCGCCGCCATCGACGAGTTCGACACGTCTGATCCCCACCGAGTGATCCTGCGCTTCGCACACCCGTTGAGCAATATCTTCGATCTGCTCGACTCAGCGCCCATCATCGACCAGAACACCCTGCCCGCATTGAAGGCCGGCACCGCATTCAACGGCACCGGGCCGTTCCGTTTCGAGTCGTGGCAACCGAATTCCACTGTCCGACTCGTCCGCAATGAGCACTACTGGGGCGGGTCACCGGCTCTGGATTCGGTAACTTTCGTCGTCGTCCGCGATAACCAGTCACTGTTCACCCGCCTACGCACCGGGCAGATCGACGTCGCCGACGGCCTGAGTTATCACGATCAGCAACTGGTGACCCAGCGGTATGGCTTCACCGGGATCACCCTGACCGGCGCCGAGTCGCAGGAATACGTGGGGATCAACGTCACCAACCCGGCGCTCGCCGATGTCCGCGTACGCCAGGCGATCGCGTACGCCATCGACCGGCCACGCATCATCAACGACGTCTTCCGCGGCAGCGGATACACCGTCAATCTGCCGTGGCCGAAGTGGTCACCGGCGTATCGCGCGAACGCGAACACCACCTACACCCGCGATCTCCAAAAGGCCCGTGCGCTGGTGAGCCAGGTCGGCTCCATACCTCCCTTGACACTGGACTATTCGACCCAGGGCAACGACAGGGTGATTGCCGAGATCGTCCAGTCGAATCTCGCCGCTGTCGGCATCGAGGTGCGCTTGGTGCCCAACGACCAGACCCAGCAGGCGTCGAAGCTGATCGGTGGCAAGTTCGACGGACTCTGGCTGCTACAGCACGCCTTCGCCCAGTTCACCCCGTCAACTCTCGCCGTGTCCGCCTATCCGTTCAACGCGGCGAAGAACTCGTCGAACTACTCGAACCCGGAGTATTCCGCGGCTGCGGAGGAGGCATGGACGGTCCGCGACAGTTCCTCTCCGGAAGCGCTCGCCGCTTACCGCGAACTCGACGAAGCCTGGCTGCGTGATCTGTTTCTCATAGAGATCGGCGTGGTGCTGCGCCAGGTGGCCACCGCACCGTCGGTCGGCGATGTCGACTGGGACCGTCGCAACCAATTGCACTTCGCCGGAACCTATCTCACTTCGCCAGGAAAGCAGTAACCAATGACCGGATACCTTCTGCGCCGCGTTCCCACGGCCCTCGTCGTGCTCGCGGTCGCCTCGATTCTGATCTTCGCCGTCCTCCGACTGATCCCCGGTGGGCCCGAGGCAGCACTGGCCGGTCCGGATGCATCGCCCGCCCAACTGGCGGCGATCCGGCACGACCTGGGTCTCGACCAGGCATTCATCACCCAATACCTGTCCTGGCTCGGTGACATCCTCACCCTCGACCTCGGCACGAGTTACCAGGTCGGCGGCAGCATCACCGACCTCATCGGGTTCGGACTCACCAACACACTCATCCTCACCGGTGCGGCACTGGTCATCGCGATCGTCCTCGCGCTGGCCCTCGGGCTGACCGCAGTGCTGTTCGAGAACCGCTATGTCAACGCGATACTCACCGTCGTCAACGCGGCCGCGATCGCATTGCCCACGTTTGTGGTCGGCACCGTGCTCATCCTCGTTTTCGGCGTGCAGTTGCGTCTGCTGCCGGCCGGCGGCATACCGCCGAACGGATTCACCGACTCCCTACAGATCAGCGCGCAGTACCTCATCCTGCCCGCGCTCACCCTCGGGCTACCCGCGGGCGCGATGCTCGCGCGGTTCCTGACCGAATCGCTGCGCACCGAGCTGCAGCAGCCATACGTGCTCACCGCGCGGGCGCTGGGCGCGTCCCGGACCGACATCGTGCTCAAGCACGCGCTGCGAAACGCGCTGCCACCCACGTTGACCGCCCTCGGCATCACCGTCGGCGCACTTCTTGGGGGCGCCGTGCTGGTCGAATCCATCTTCGGGTGGCCCGGGCTGGGGCTGCTCACCGAGGAGGGCATCTTCGCCCGTGACTATCCCCTCGTCCAGGTCCTGATCCTCTTGTCGGTCGCGGTGTTCGTGATCATCCAGCTCCTCGCCGACATCGTCCACGCCTGGCTCGACCCCCGAATCCGACTGGCAGGTGACCGATGACCACCCATCCCAGCAGTGTGTCCACCACCGACACGTCGCCGACGACCTCGACCCAGCCCGATCCCGATCTGGTTCCCGGCCTGCTCCCGGAGAGTCCCGGCGACCGGGAGGCGCGACATCCTCGAACACCGCTGTGGCGCAGCCTATTGCACGGCACCGGACTGGTCGGCAGCATCCTCGTGCTCACCGTGATCCTGGTGGGGACGCTCGGTCCGCTGTTCACCCCATACGGGCCCACGCAGCAGATCGACGGCGCCTACCTGCTGCAGCCCGGCCTCGATCACTGGTTCGGTACCGATGACGTCAACCGCGACATCGCGACCCGGGTCCTCTACGGGATCCGTACCGACCTGCTGATCATCTTCCTCGCGGTCCCGATCGGTGCCGCGCTGGGTGTGATCGCGGGTCTGCTCACCGTCGCCCACCCCGTCACCGACGTGATCGCCCAGCGCGTGTTCGACGTGATCCTCGCGTTTCCCGCGCTCATCCTGGGGATCACCATGACCGCGGTACTCGGGCCGGGAGCCGTGACGGTAGGGGTCGTGATCGCGCTCGCCGAGATCCCGATCTTCGGCCGTCTCACCCGCACCTCGGTACTGCGCGTGCGGGAACTCCCCTACGTGGAGGCGGCCCGGGTGAGCGGTGCGACCACGTCACGCATCCTGCTGCGCCACGTTCTCCCCCACTCACTGGAGGCGTTGTCGGTGCAGTTCGCCCTGTCGCTGTCGCTTGCAGTCTTCATCGAGGGCGCGCTCAGTTATCTCGGTGTGGGCGTGGTCGCCCCGGCCCCGTCGCTGGGGTCGATTCTGGCCGGGGGCAACGGATACCTGGAAACCAACCCATGGTTCTCGCTCGGACCGCTGATCGTCGTCTCGATCCTCGTGCTGGGCTTCTACTTGATCGCCCAATCGATTTCACATGACCGGAGGATTCGCCGATGACCGCCGACCTGACCCCGCCCGCGCTCACCGTCGACGACCTGCGAGTCCGCTTCGACTACCCCCGACCGGCCGTATCGGGTATCAGCCTGTCGGTCGATCGCGGCGAGATCCTCGCACTGGTCGGCGAATCCGGCTCCGGCAAGACGATCACCGCACAAGCGGCCATCGGCTTGCTGCCGGCCGCCGCGCACGCGTCAGGGTCGGTGAAGGTGGACGGGATCGAGGTACTCGACGCAACGGAACCACAGTTGCGAGCGTTGCGTGGCAATCGTGTCGCGATGGTCTTCCAAGAACCGCAGACCGCCCTCAACCCGTCGCAGACAGTGGGATGGCAGCTGCGACAGGCCCTCCGCGCACACCGGCGGGTGACACGGACGCAGGCACGCCGACGAGCAGTCGAGCTGCTGACGCTGGTCGAGATCGACGAACCGGAGGTTCGGGTCGACCAGTATCCCCACCAGCTGTCCGGTGGGCAGAAGCAACGCGTGGTGATCGCGCTCGCGTTGGCGAATGATCCGGTGTTGCTGCTGGCCGACGAACCGACGACGGCGCTCGACGTGTCGGTGCAGCAAGAGATCCTGGGACTCCTACGTCGGCTGCGCGACCGTACCCGCGCCGGAATCCTGTTGATCACCCACAACCTCGGCGTCGTCGCCGACATCGCCGACCGCGTCGTGGTGGTGCAGCTCGGTGAGGTCGTCGAGACCGGCGACGTGCACGAGATCTTCGCACGCCCCACGCAGCCCTACACCCGACAACTGCTTGCCGCCGTGCCGAGACTGCCCGACGGTCTCGACGACGACCCGATATCCGACACCTGCGCGCCGACGATCACCGATGTCACAGAGCAGCCGGTCCTCACCGTCGAGAACGTCACGGTCACCCATCCCGGTCGTCTCGGTTCGCCACCGCGCACCGCGCTCGATGCGGTGTCGTTGAGCATCGGTCGCGGCGAGGTGGTGGGCGTGGTGGGTGAATCCGGCTCGGGCAAGACCACACTCGGACGTGCCATCGGCGGTCTCGTTCCCGCCCGCGCCGGCCGTATCCTGATCGACGGCGAGGACATCGCAACATTGTCCCGAACGCGGCTGCGCGAGTTACGCCGCAAGCTCGCCTTCGTACCGCAGGACCCGAGCGCGTCCCTCGATCCGCGATTCACCGTCGCGGAGTCCATTCGCGAACCACTCGAGATCCAGGACATCGGCACGCGCGCCCAGCGCGACACGCGGGTCGCCGAACTCCTGTCCGCGGTGGCACTCCCCCGCCCGTTCGCCGACCGTCTGCCGCACGAACTGTCCGGCGGTCAACGCCAGCGGGTGGCGCTGGCCCGTGCACTCTCGGCCGACCCGGAACTGCTGATCGCCGACGAACCGACCAGCGCACTCGACGTGTCGGTGCAGGCGCGGGTGCTCGACCTCTTTGCCGACCTACAGGAGGAGTTCGGGTTCGCGGCCGTCTTCATCAGCCACGACCTCGCCGTGGTCGAACGGGTGGCCGATCGAGTGGTCGTGTTGCGCGGTGGCCGGGTGGTCGAGACCGGCGATGCGCGAACTGTACTCACCGTCCCGACCGACCCGTACACCAAGGCTCTCGTCGACGCGGTGCCGTACCCGGATCCGGTGGTACAGCGCCGAAGTCGGGTTACGGCGTGACGATCGTGGCGCGCCGGCGGATCACGAGTTCTCGCCGGAGTGTCTCTCCGTCGTCGGCGGGTCCGGCGGTTCGTCGCCGCGATCGCCATCGCCGGCGACCTGATCGGCCAGCTCCAGGCCGGCGCCCGCATAGACGTTGAAGGCGATGCCGACGCCATGGTCCTTGGCCCACTGCACCTCATCGTCGTAGCGGGCCACCGCGGCAACCCGGCCGCTGAATCCCGATTCGCGCAGGCATTCGAGCGCAGTCACGTTGGCGCCGTGACGCGGCATCGCCAGCACGGCGATGCGCACCGAATCCGAATGCCGCAATTGGTTCCAGAAGTCCAGGTCGGTGGCGTCTCCCTCGATGACCCGCAGGCCTGCGTCGGCGAGTCGCCCGATTCGTGGCCCGTCGTAGTCGACACCCACCACCCGTAGGCCGTAATGGTCGGTCAGCCGCTGATATGCGGCGAAGCCGACGCGTCCCATCCCGATCACCACAACCTCGGCATCGCCGGCGTCGCCGGGACGCTCCTCCGGGTGCAGGGTGCGTTCGTCCTGGGCGGGCAGCCGAGTGGCGATCTTCTCCACCATCAGGTGGCCGCGCCCGTTGACCAGCGCCGATACCACAAAACTCAGGGCCACCGCGATCGACATCTCCACCAGCCAGGCCTCGGCGAGCAGCCCGGTGGTCACCCCGACGGACACCACGATCAGGCCGAACTCCGAGTAGTTCATCAATCCGAGCCCGGCGAGGATTGCGGTGCGATAGCGAAGCTTGAGCATCGACAGCAACGCCACGTACCAGGCCGCCTTGAACGGCAGCAGCAACACCATCAGCAGCGCGACGCCGATGGTGGGCAGATCCGGCAGCCCCGTCAGACCGATCGACACGAAGAAGGCGACGAGCAGCAGTTCCTTGAGATGGAACAGCGACCGCGCCAACTCCGATGAGGCGGGATGCGAGGCCAGCAGAACGCCGACGATGAGTGCGCCGAGGTCGCCCTTGAGCCCGACGGCGGTGAACCACGCGTAGCCCGGAACCAACGCCATCACGATGCCGAACAGCGACTGCATCTCGCCGTGTCCGAGGCGCCCCCAGATCTTGCGCAACACCTGGGTCAACGGCCACAACGCGATCAGGGTCAGCGCCCACGGACTCGGCGGGTGCCCGCCACTCACGGTCAGGAAGACCACCGCCACGATGTCCTGCATCACCAGGATGCCGATGGCGATGCGGCCGTACAGCGAATGTGATTCGCCACGTTCCTCGAGGATCTTGACCACGAACACCGTGCTGGAGAACGACAGCGCGAAGGCGAGAAGGGCGATCGTCTGCACACTCTGACCGGCCAGCATCGCCATCCCTGCCACGGCCGCCACCCACATCGCGATGCTGCCGAGCACCACGCTGATCACCATGTGCACCGACGTCGTCAACCACACCTCGCGCCGGAGCAGGATCCGGACGTCGAGTTTGAGTCCGATCGCGAAGAGCAGCAGGGTGACACCCAGATCCGCCAGCACGTCCAGCTGGGGCAGATCCTCGACGTTCATCGCGTTGAGCACGAATCCGGCGGCCAGGAAGCCGACCAACGGAGGCAGCCGCAGCGCCATGGCGAGGCCGCCCAGACCGAAGGTGACGACGAGATAGACGGCGATAACCTCTGTCACGCATTCCCCTGTTCCTCGGGCGCGGGCGATCGCCGGGGCCGGCGACGGCGCTGGTGCTGTCGGAGGTCTCAGTATCCCGACAAATGTCGGATTCCGCTGTGGACCGTCCGCCTCGAGAAATTACGGATGCGACGAAAGTCAGTGCTCCCCCACCAGGACTCGAACCTGGAATGCCTGAACCAAAATCAGAAGTGTTGCCGATTACACCATGGGGGATTACGCGCAGACGATTGTGCCACAGGCACCGCCCACGCTTCTGGCCGCACCTGCAGGGTCTGGCCGCGGTGTCCACCGCAAGCCGGAACCCGCAGGTGCGGCCGAAACGAGATCAGTCCTTCGGACCGCCCGCGGCGTAGACCACCTGGCCGGAGATGAAGCCGGCGCCTTCGCTGACGAAGAACGAGGCGAGGTGCGCGATGTCCTCCGGTGCGCCCACGCGGTTCACCGGGATCTCCTTCGCGGCGGCGGCCTTGAAATCGTCGAACGACACCTTCATGCGCTCGGCGGTCGCTGCGGTCATCTCGGTGGCGATGAAGCCGGGGGCGATCGCGTTGGCGGTGACGCCGAATTTGCCCAGCTCGATCGCGAGGGTCTTGGTGAAGCCCTGCATGCCCGCCTTGGCGGCCGAGTAATTGGCCTGGCCGCGGTTTCCCAGCGCCGAGGTGCTCGACAAGTTAACGATGCGACCCCAGCCGGCGTCGACCATGTGCTTCTGGCAGGCCTTGCTCATGTTGAACGCACCGCGCAGGTGCACACCCATGACCGCATCCCAGTCGTCGACGGTCATCTTGAACAGCATGTTGTCGCGGATGATGCCTGCGTTGTTGATCAGCACCGTCGGCGGGCCCAGTTCCTGGGCGACCTTGGCGACGGCCGCGGCAACCGAGTCTTCGCTGGACACGTCGGCGCCGACCGCGATGGCCTTGCCGCCGGCGTCGGTGATGGCCTTGACGACATCGGCGCAGGAATCTTCGTTGAGGTCGAGGACCGCCACGGCGAGCCCGTCGGACGCCAGGCGCTTGGCGACGCCCGCGCCGATGCCCCGCGCGGCTCCGGTGACGATCGCGACTTTCTGAGTGCTCATGGGTGTACCTCCGTTGGTCTGGGGCGGTCTGTCGCCTCACTGTTTCTATCAGGCCCGATCAATCGCTCGGTATCGCGTGGCGGGTCAGGGGCTTGGCGGTCCGGCGACTGCGTACTATCGGGCCACATGACGGAGACGTCCACCCCCTCGACCGCTGTCATCGTCCTCGCCGCCGGCGCAGGCACGCGGATGAAGTCGAAGACACCGAAAATACTGCACAGCCTGGCCGGACGGTCACTGGTCGGGCACGCTCTGCATGGCGCCGCCGGGATCGATCCGTCGGATCTGATCGCCGTCGTCGGTCACGAACGTGAACGGGTGACCGCAGCGGTCACCGAGATCGGGGCGCATCTGGCCTGCACCGTCTCGGTGGCCGTGCAGGAACAACCTCTGGGCACCGGTGACGCGGCGCGTGCGGGTCTGGCCGGGCTTCCCGACGATTTCGCCGGGACCGTCGTCGTCACTGCCGCCGACGTGCCACTGCTCGACGCGGCGACCCTGCGCGCGCTCGTCGCCGCCCACACCGCCGATGGTGGCGCCGGGGTGACCCTGACGAGTTTCATCGCCGATGACCCGACCGGGTACGGCCGCATCATCCGGACCAACGATTCCCTCGTGCAGGCGATCGTGGAGCACAAGGATGCCAGCGCCGAGCAGCGCGCGATCACCGAGGTGAATGCCGGGATCTACGCCTTCGACGCGGCGCTGTTGCGGTCTGCGCTCGCCGAACTGTCGACCGACAACGTGCAGGGCGAGTTCTACCTGACCGGTGTCATCGAGATCGCCCGCACCGCCGAGCACACGGTCCGCGCGTTCACCGTCGACGACCCGATGCTCGTCGCCGGCTGCAACGACCGCGCGCAGCTCGCCGACCTCGCCGCCGAGCTCAATCGACGCATCATCCGCCGCCATCAGCTCGCCGGGGTAACCGTGGTGGACCCGGCCACCACATGGATCGATGTGGAAGTGAGCATCGGTACCGATGTCCGGATCGAACCGGGCACCCAGCTGCACGGTGCCACCGCCATCGCCGACGACGCGCATGTCGGCCCCGACTCCACCCTGCGCGACGTCACCGTCGGGTCCGGCGCCTCGGTGATCCGCACACACGGCAGTGAGTCCGAGATCGGCGCCAACGCCACCGTCGGACCGTTCGCTTATCTGCGCCCCGGCACCCGCCTCGGAGTGGGCGGCAAGATCGGCACTTTCGTGGAAACGAAGAAAGCCGACATCGGCGCCGGCTCCAAGATCCCGCACCTCACCTACGTCGGCGACGCGACGATCGGTGAGCAATCCAACATCGGCGCGTCCAGCGTGTTCGTGAATTATGACGGCGTGGCGAAACACCGTACGGTGATCGGGTCCCATTGTCGTACCGGGTCTGACAACATGTTTGTCGCACCCGTGCAGGTTGGGGACGGCGCCTACACGGGAGCGGGTACGGTCTTGCGGGACGATGTCCCGCCCGGCGCGCTCGCGGTGTCGGCAGGACAACAACGCAATATCGAGAACTGGGTGGTGCGTAAGCGCCCGGACACCGAGTCGGCGCGCGCTGCACTCGATGCCCAACAGACCGACCGCCCGGCGGGTCACCAGCCCGGTGCCTGACCGCAGCACACCTCTAGCAGAAGAGTTTTCATGACCTGGACCACGGACAACCAGAAGAACTTGATGCTGTTCTCTGGCCGCGCGCATCCCGACCTCGCTCAGGCCGTCGCCGACGAGCTCGGCATCAAGGTGACCCCGCAGACCGCGCGCGACTTCGCCAACGGTGAGATCTTCGTCCGGTTCGAGGAATCCGTCCGGGGTTCCGACGCATTCGTCCTGCAGAGCTGCCCGTACCCGTTGAACCAGTGGGTGATGGAGGCGCTGATCATGATCGACGCGCTCAAGCGTGGATCGGCCAAGCGCATCAGTGTGATCCTTCCCTTCTATCCGTACGCGCGTCAGGACAAGAAGCATCGCGGTCGTGAGCCGATCTCCGCGCGCCTGATCGCCGATCTACTCAAGGCCGCGGGCGCCGACCGCATCATCACCGTCGATCTGCACACCGACCAGATCCAGGGCTTCTTCGACGGTCCCGTCGATCACATGCATGCACAGGGTCAGCTCGCCGAGTACGTCCGGGACAACTACGGCACCGACAACGTCACCGTCGTCTCGCCCGATTCCGGTCGTGTGCGGGTGGCGGAGAAGTGGGCCGACTCCCTCAACGGGGCGCCGCTGGCCTTCATCCACAAGACCCGTGATCCGCTGGTGCCCAACCAGGTGAAGTCCAACCGGGTGGTCGGTGAGGTCGAGGGCCGCACCTGCGTGCTGATCGACGACATGATCGACACCGGCGGCACCATCGCCGGCGCCGTCAAGGTCCTCAAGGACGCCGGTGCGGGCGACGTCATCATCGCCACCACCCATGGTGTGTTTTCCGACCCGGCCGCCGAACGGCTCGCGAATTGCGGCGCCAAAGAGGTCATCGCCACGGACACCCTGCCGATCGGCGAGGACAAGCAGTTCGAGAACCTGACGGTGTTGTCGATCGCGCCACTGCTCGCCCAGACGATCCGCGAGGTCTTCGAGAACGGTTCGGTGACGAGCCTGTTCAACGGCAGCGCGTAGGCCCGATACTCACGACTTGGCTGACGCCGCACCAGGTATGGTGTGCTGCGTGGACGCGACGATCTATCACAACCCGAAGTGCACGACCTCCCGCAAGGCGCTGCAGAAGTTGCGGGAGGCGGGCGTCGAGCCGACGATCGTCAAGTACCTCGATCAGCCCTACACTCGCGAACAGTTGTCGACGATGTTCGCCGACGCGGGCGTCACGGCTCATCAGGCCGCTCGCAAGCGTGAGTCGCTGTACAAGGAACTCGGACTGGCCGATGCCTCCGAGGACGCGGTTCTCGACGCCATGGTGGCGCATCCGGTTCTCGTCGAGCGCCCGTTCGTGGTGACCGACAAGGGAACCCGGTTGGGGCGACCGCTGGAGACGATCGACGAGATTCTCTGACCGACTGCCCTAGACGGCAACGACTTTCGGCGGCAGCGGTTTGCGTAGGGGTGGGATCACGGCGCCAAGCAGTCCCCGTACGAGCGCCTTGGTCATGTCGTAGTAGTCGAAGTAGTCCCGCCACACGGTGATCCGCCCCTCGCGGACCTCAAAGCGACCGCAGACCCAGAACTGCATGACGACCGGCCCGAACCGGAGTTCATCGACGCGTTCGGTGAGCACCACCGGACCGTCGGCCGTGACGTTGACCATCCGGTAGTTGAAGCCGACCCATGAATACCTGTCCATCCCGGAGAAAATGCCGGCCACCTTCCGCTTGCCGTGCACGGTCGGCAGCGAGACATTGGTGTAGGCGATGTTCTCGTCGACGTTCTCCAGAGCCGCGGCCGTGTCGGAGCGCGCGAGATCGTCGAGGAAGGTCGTGACGATGTCGATCGGTGTCTGCGATGTCATGGGGTCAGTATGCCTGTGACGAGGCGTCACGTGAACCACATCCGCCTGTCATTTCCCCCAGCCGAGACCAGGTCGCAGGCCCCACCGACGCCGAAACCCTGGCCGCTGGCTGCGTCTTGAGACGCAGCGCGCTCGGCGGCACAACCCGATGCCGCTGCTGCGGCGACGAATACGCACGCCAGCGATATCGCAGTTCGCACGGTCCACCGATGCGTCACGGCAGCAACTCTCCTTGTCTCACTCAGAGGTCAGCCATCCGCTACGGCGGGAATCACGGTAGGCCTGTTCCGCGCGATCCTCGAACTCGGACTGCGCAAGGGCTGCCTGTCGCTGCGTCTCGAGCCGTTCGCTCTCCTGCCGGTCCTGCTCTGCCCGTTCGCGTTCGCGACGCTCGTGTTCGAGACGGTCGGCGTGGGCTTGCAGTCGCGCTGTCGTGGTTCCAAGCCGGTCAAGCGATTCGAAGAGCCGCCGCTTCGCGCTCTCGAACTCCGGGGGTAGGTTGCTCACGGGGTCAGTCCGGTGTTGTGCAGGAGCTTCTCGAAGTGCGGGATGAACTGCTGGCACACGCTCGTCGGACTCGCAGTGGCCGACGGTTCACCGACACCTGATGCCGCAGCGGGCATGACGACGATATCGACCGACTCACCACCGCCTTCCGCGTCTTCCGGCACGAGCACCCCGAGACAATCCTGGTCCGGGATGGTGGCTGCATTCACGAGAAGCTTGCCGCTCGGTATCGCAAGCTCTTGTCCGCCGGCCTGCATGGGCGCGCTCGACGACGATCTGATCGAGTAAGACGCTGCCCCATTGCGACCTGACCATTCACAGCCATCGGTCGTTTCACTCGCCTCGACCACCTGCGCTTCACCGATCAACTCACTGACCTCATCCGCGTTGAGCACAGCGCAGTTCCCTGTCATCGTCACGCTGCCGCCGGCGTGTGAGGTCGTGGTCGCGGACGTGCTGACCGCCGAATCTGTCTCCGAACCGCACGCCACCGTCGACAAGCCGATCGCCAGAATCATCCCCCCAACAGCCACCCGACGCTTCATCGTCCGTCTTGCCATGCTGATTCCCCTTCTTCAACGCGGTATCCGGATTCTTCGCGGTCCGTGAGATGTTCGGTCCTGGCCAGGGTGATCACGTCCTGGCCGATCTGGCGTCGGCGATCGATCTCGGCAACCTGATGCTTGTAGGGCTCAAGCTGAGCCGCAATTTCGGCCTCACCCCGCTCCTGCAGATACCCCACCGGGTCCTGAGCGAATTCGATGAACGCGCGCAAGTCATCGATCGCATTCTCGATGTCTTGTACGGCAGGCAGGATGACGTCGCCGATTGCCTTCAGCAGGCTGATCAACGTGTCTGCCCAGGCGACAACACCGACTCCGGGGATGGCCTTGGCGAGCGCCTTCACCACGCCCTTTTTCTCACCGAGGTCGACGAATCGCGCGAACTCCTCGACGATGGCGTTGACCACCGCTTGCACGGATTCCTCGAACTGGGTGGCCGCTTTGTCGAGGCCCTCGTGCAACATTCGGCCGAGCGCGGCCTCCCACTCGATGTAGTTCGCGGTGTTCTGCGCATATTCCGCAAAAGCCTGGGCGGACAAACCGTCCCACGACGGTTCGAGCTTCGCAGTGCCGTCCGTGACGTCGTTTCCGATCGTTCCGATGGCTGTGCCCGACGTTCCGTAGGTGGCGCCGATCCTGCGGAGCTCCTCCCAATTGCCGACGAGCGGTTCGAGCGCATGCTTCACCGGACTCCACCCGGCGTAGGTCTCGACCTTCGCATCGATATCGGCCAGCCAGCCGGCCTTCTCCCGGACCAACTCGCGGACGTCTGCCTCCCCCTTCGGCGGCTCCGTCACATCGATCGGCGTGGGAGTCCCGTAGCTCACCGGGTGGGGGTAGTCGTCGACGACGAGCTTCTTGCGGCTGTTTAATGGATCCATCTCGATGTGCGGGCCGTTCTCGCCCGGGCCGCGGTCAACGGAGTGCGTATGTGCCCGCAAGGCATCGGCGTTCTCGTGATCCGTTTGACTGAACAGCCAGGCTGTCTTGCGCAATCCGGTGGACATCGTCGCCAGGTTGGTGGAGATGGTTCCCCACCGGTGGTGGGTGCTGAAGTGCAGTTCGTTGATCGGCCCGCTCACGATGCCCAGCAGGCCCTCGAACCCGGATGACGCATTGGCCGTGTTGAGCAGGTCTCTCGCCCGCCCGAAGTCCGCGTAGTTCTCCCCGACGAAATTCCCGAAACCGGCAATCTCCGCCGGCTCGGCTTTGAACGTTTCCCCCATGCCCCCGCTTGTTCCCCCAACTCGATCTGCCCGATTCCCACTCGGTCACAGACTTGGACGCACCGTACCCGCGATCGGTTCCAACGATTTCGGCGGACGCACCGTGGAACCGGCAAGTGGGTGGCCTCGATACGCCTCCACACAGACGCTCACCCGACCGGCAAACCGGACCGGGCCAACGCGCATGTGACATCCGCCCTGGCCATCGGCTATCCTTGCCGACGTTGTCACGGCGAGGGTGGGCATCCACCGTAATCGGCGCGACCACCGCGAATCTTCTCCGCGGGCCATCTGGAGCCTGCACGTTGGTTGCCGGTCGTCGTCGCTCGTCGCGACCGACCCAAACCACCGCGGTTCATTCCGAACCGCCGAATGAGGAGAAGAACAATGGCGACTCAGGCCTCCAAGCTGACCGTCGGTGTCCGCACCGAAAAGGGCAAGGGCGCAGCGCGTCGTGCCCGCCGCGAGGGAAAGGTTCCCGCCGTGCTGTACGGCCACGGCACCGACCCGCAGCACTTGAGCCTCCCGGCACTCGAATTCGCCGCGATCCTGCGTGCCAACGGCGTCAACGCGGTCATCGACCTCGACATCGAGGGCTCCAGCCAGCTCGCACTGACCAAGCAGGTCGACGTCCACCCGATCCGCAACTACATCGAGCACGCCGACCTGCTCGTCATCCGTCGCGGCGAGAAGGTCACCGTCGAGGTCTACGTCGTCGTCGAGGGTGAGGCAGCGCCGGGCACCCTGGTCACCCAGGACGCCAGCACCATCGAGATCGAGGCCGACGCGCTCTCGATCCCGGAACAGATCACCGTCGACGTCGAAGGTGTCGAGGCGGGCAACGCCGTGCATGCCTCCGATCTGGCCCTGCCCGAGGGCGTCACGCTGATCAGCGATCCCGACACCCTCGTCGTCGCCATCAATGAGGCCCCGTCGGCCTCGGCGCTGGAAGAAGAGGCCGAAGAGGCCGGTGCCGAGACTCCCGGTACCGATGAGCCCGCCGAAGAGTCGGCCGAATAGTCACCGACGTTCCGTCGAGAATGAAATTGATTGTCGGGCTGGGTAATCCCGGTCCGAAGTACGAGAAGACGAGGCACAACATCGGCGCGATGGTCGCCGATGGCCTCGTCGCCTCGGCCGGCGAGCGGTGGAAACTGCACAAGAAGTCGGGCGCGCAGGTCGCCCCGATCACCGTCGCCGGCCATCAGGTACTCGTTGCGAAACCACGCAACTACATGAACGAGTGCGGCCGTCAGATCGGCCCACTCGCGAAGTTCTACTCCGTACCACCCGCCGACCTGATCGTGCTGCACGACGAACTCGACATCGACTTCGGTCAGCTACGTCTCAAGCAGGGCGGCGGCGAGGGCGGACACAACGGTCTGCGCTCGATCAGTCAGGCCATCGGTTCCCGCGACTATCTCCGAATTCGGCTTGGCATCGGACGGCCCCCCGGACGTCAGGACCCGGCCGACTTCGTCCTGAAGCCGTTTCCCTCGGCAGCGCGCACCGAGGTGGAGTTGCTGATCGGCCGCGGCGTCGACGCCGCCGAGCTCCTGGTCTCACACGGTCTTGAAGCCGCGCAGAACACCGTCCACGCGTGGTGAGTGGCCCTGGTCCTGCGTGACATCGACTGCGGACAGGCGACCGTGATGCAACGATGAGACGGTGTCCGACGCCACGCTGAGCCTGGTGATCCTCGCCGTCACCATTGCCCTCTTCGTCTGGAATCGGCTGCCCGTCGGCGTGGTCGCCATCGCCTCGGCGCTGGCACTCTACTTCTGCGGACTGATCGACTTGGCCGGTCTCACCGCAGGACTCGGCGACAACGTGATCGTGTTCATCGCGGCGCTGTTCGTGGTGAGCGAAGGACTCGAGGCCTCCGGCATCACCGCGTGGGCCGGACGACTGCTGACCCGGGCTGCCGGTACCGGCCGGGTGCGGGTGCTCGGGGCGATCACCGTTCTGTCGGCGTTTCTGTCCGCGCTCATCACCATCAATGGTGCGGCCGCCGCATTGGTGCCGGTGACCGTCGCCGTGGCACGGCACGCCTTCATGCTGCCCTCCAAGGTGTTGATCCCACTGGCCTACGCCTGCAGCGCCGGGTCGATGCTCACGCTCAGCGGCAGTCCGGTGAACGTCATCGTCAACGACGCGGCCCGCACCGCCACCGGCAACGGATTCTCCTACTTCGAATTCGGCCTCATCGGCATTCCCCTGGTCGTCGTCACGTTCGCGGTGATCGCGATCTTCGGTGATCGACTGCTGCCGGACCGCCGCTCCACGGCGCTGCCCGCCGACTTCAGCAACTATCTCGGCACCGTCGTGGACCATTACGGACTCGGTGAACGCGTCTACCGTCTGCATGTCGGGGCCGAGTCGAGCTGCGTCGGCACGCCGGTACGCGATGCCGTGGCGTCGGACACCTCCGACGTGCTGCCGATCGCCGCGCAGGGCGGTCTCGGCGCCGGGCTCGTCGAATCCGGGCATCGACTCCAGAACGGCGATGTCCTGGTGGTGTCCGGATCCGGGCAGGCAGTCGACGACTTCGCGCGCAGTTGCGAGTTGACCGTCGAGGACGTGGCCGGACGGCATGCCCGGTCCGGACGACTGATCGATCGCGATGCCGGCGTGAGCGAGGTGGTCATTCCGCCACGTTCGGAGTGGATCGGCAGCAAGGTGTGCCCCGGAATGGTGCGTTCCGAGGACGGCCTGCTGGTCATGTCGATCCGCCGGCGCAACAAGGACGTCGGCCCGCGGTCGGTGGAACTCGTCGAGGGCGACACCATGTTGGTGCACGGCCCGTGGCGTGCCATCGATGCCCTCGCCGACAACCAGCAGGTGTTGGTCGTCGGCTCCTCCGAGCAGCTACGCCGCCAGACCGTCGCTCTCGGCCACAGCGCGCCACGTGCGGGCGTGATCCTGGTGGCGATGATCGCCCTGCTCGCCAGCGGTGCGGTACCTCCGGTGGTGGCCGGGCTGCTCGCCGCGCTGGCCATGGTCGTCAGCAAGGTCATCACCTCCGAACAGGCGTATCGCGCAGTGTCATGGCCGACGGTGGTGCTCATCGCGGCACTCATCCCGATGTCGTCTGCGATCACCGACAGCGGCGGAGCAGAACTGATCGCCCAGCCGATTGTGGACCTGGTGGCCGACCGCAGCGCCTACCTGTTGCTGATCGTGTTGTTCCTGCTCACCGCCATTCTCGGGCAGTTCATCAGCAACGCCGCCACGACTTTGATCGTGATCCCGATCGCGCTGGCCGCAGCAGCCGACATCGGTGTCGATCCCCGGCCGATCCTGATGCTGGTGTGTACCGCGGCCGCCGCGGCGGTGCTGACACCGATCGCCACTCCGGCGAACATGATCGTGATGAATCCCGGCGGATACCGGTTCGGCGATTACTGGCGACTCGGCGTGATCGTGATGGCGTGCTGGCTGGTCATCGCGGTCCTGCTGATACCGGTGTTCTGGCCGCTGTAGCAGGTCGCGCATGCCGCACACCCTCCCGAACACAGATCTGCCGCTGGCCGGCGGCGTGGTTACTTCCCGGTAAAGACATGCCTACAATCGCAGCGTCCGATCAACGACGAACGGAGTCAGCGTGGGCATTGCGGCAAACACCGGCCACCAGAACGTAGCGATGCTGGGCATCGGCGCCTACCGGCCGCGCCGGCTGGTCTCCAACGACGAGGTCTGCGAAGTACTCGACTCGAACGACGAGTGGATCTTTGAGCGCAGCGGTATCCGCAACCGTCGATGGATCAGCGGCGATGAGTCGGCGCGCTCGATGGCGGCGGCCGCCGCCGAGCGGGCGATCCGCAACTCCGGGGTGCCCAAGGAGAAGATCGGCGCCCTCATCCTGGCCACCAACAGCTGGAAGACGAAGATCCCGCACGGCGGCCCGATCGTGGCGTTCGACATCGGGCTCAACGGCATTCCCGCCTACGATGTCGCGGCCGGCTGCGGCGGCTTCGGCTACGGCCTGGGCATCGCCGCCGACACCGTGCGCGCAGGCTCCGCAGAGTATGTCCTGGTGGTCGGGGTGGAGACCATGTCGGTGGTGATGGAACCCACCGACCGCAACACCGCCTTCATCTTCGGCGACGGGGCCGGCGCCGTCGTCGTCGGGCCAAGTGAACTCAACGGAATCTCGCCCACGGTCTGGGGTAGCGACGGTGAGAATGCGGAGGCCATCGGTCAGAACTACGACATCCCCGAGTACATGGACCGTGCACAGGAGTTCCAGCACAAGGACCCCGCCACCGACCCGGTCGGGCGGATGGTGGTGACCATGCAGGGGCCACGTGTTTTCCGCTGGGCCGCCATCACCCTGCCCAAGGCCCTGACGACCGTGCTGGAGACCTCCGGCGTCGGCATCGAGGACATCGAGGTCTTCGTGCCACATCAGGCCAATGCCCGGATCAACGAGCTGATGAAGAAAAACCTTGGTCTGGCCGACGAGATCCCCATGGCCAACGACATCGAGAACACCGGCAACACGTCGGCCGCCTCGATCCCGCTGGCGATGGAAGAGATGCTCGCGACCGGCAAGGCCACCGGCGGCCAGATCGCCCTGCTCCTCGGGTTCGGTGCCGGACTGAGTTACGCCGGCGCGGTCGTGACGCTTCCGCCGGCGCCGACGGAGACGAGCTTGCGCTGAGGTGTGGGGTGGGTTTCGATACGGCTCCTCGCTACGCTCGTCACCTACTCAACCCAAGGGTTTCGATACGGAGGACTCGCCGCCACCCGGTGATCGAGTAGACGCGAGCGAGCGCAGCGAGCCCGCGGCGTATCGAGATCACGAAACCCGCCCGCTCCCCGTCCAGCACACGGCCGTGTCCCCCGCAACACCGTGTACACGCCGGCAACGACGAACGGGCTACTTCCCAGTAGGGCCGCAATGTGAGACCGTCTATGTCGGGTCGCATAGGGAAAGGGACACGCATGGCTGTCATCGCGGACACCACCGGGATCAACAACATCGGGATGCTCGGCATCGGTGCCTATCGGCCCGAACGGGTCGTCACCAACGACGAGATCTGTGAACACATCGACTCGTCGGACGAGTGGATCTACACCCGGACCGGCATCAAGACCCGCCGCTTCGCCCGCCGCGACGAGGATGTTACCGAAATGGCCGTCCACGCCGGCCGCACAGCGATCGCCAACGCCTTGCTGTCCGGTTCCGACATCGACGCGGTCATCCTCGCCACCAACACCCACCTGCTGCTGACGCCGGCCGGAGCGACCAGGGTCGCCACCGAACTGGGCGCCAACGGCGTTCCCGCATTCGACGTGACCGTGGGCTGTGCGGGCTTCGGCTACGCGATGGCGTTGGCGTCGGACATGGTGCGCGGCGGAAGCGCTACCCACGTCCTGGTGATCGGCGCCGAGCAGCTGTCGGTCACGCTCGACATGACCGACCGCAGCAACTGCTTCATCTTCGGCGACGGTGCCGGCGCCGTGGTGGTCGGGCCGACCGAGGATCAGCAGCTCGGGCCGGTCGTCTGGGGCAGCGACGGCTCGCAGTTCGACGCGATCCGCCAGGACATCGACTGGGTCACCTTCCTCGACAGCGACCGCACCCAGCGGCCGTACGTGCGGCTGCAGGGAACTGCGGTGTTCCGCTGGGCCGCTTTCGAGATGGGCAAGGTCGCGCAGCGCGCGCTCGAGGCCGCCAAGATCGGCTCCGAAGACGTCGACGTCTTTGTCCCCCACCAGGCCAACACGCGCATCAACGACCTGCTTGCCAAGACGCTGCACCTGCGCGAGGGGGTTCCGGTCGCCAACGACATCGAGCACACCGGCAATACCTCGGCCGCGTCGATCCCGTTGGCCATGGAAGAACTGCTGTCCACCGGTGCCGCCAAGCCCGGCGACACCGCGCTGCTGCTCGGCTATGGCGCCGGCCTCAGCTACGCCGCACAGGTCGTCAAGATGCCGCCGGTCCCGTTCGAATAGCCACCACCTTCCTCGCGCGTCCACCACTTGTTCGCGCGCGCAGCGTCGTGCGCGCGACCACGGTGGACGTGCGAGAACCGAACCATGTTCGGACCCGGCGCGCGATTTTGCCCGGTGAGCGCGCCGGGCGGTAGCCTCGTCGGGTGAGTTCAGATGCTGCCACCGTGTCCCACGAGGTGAAGCGGCGTCGCACCTTCGCCATCATCAGTCATCCCGACGCCGGTAAGTCGACGATGACCGAGGCGCTGGCGCTGCACGCGCGCATGATCAGCGAGGCCGGCGCCATCCACGGCAAGGCCGGCCGCAAGTCGACGGTATCGGACTGGATGGAAATGGAGAAGGCGCGCGGAATCTCGGTGAGTTCCACCGCGCTGCAGTTCAACTACGCCTCCGAGCACTCCACCGACGACGTCCCGAACGTCATCAACCTCGTGGATACCCCCGGTCACGCCGATTTCTCCGAGGACACCTACCGGGTGCTGACAGCCGTCGACGCCGCGGTCATGCTGATCGACGCCGCCAAGGGCCTCGAACCGCAGACCCTCAAGCTGTTCCAGGTCTGTCGCCATCGCGGCATCCCGGTGATCACCGTGATCAACAAATGGGACCGGCCCGGCCAGACGCCGCTCGAACTCATCGACGAGATCACCGAACGCATCGGCCTCATCCCCACACCGCTCTACTTCCCGGTCGGCATCGCCGGCGACTTCCGAGGACTCCTCGACCGCCGCAGCGGCGAGTACATCCGTTTCACCCGTACCGCCGGTGGGGCGAAGGTGGCCCCGGAGGAGATCCTCGACGGCGACGCGGCTGCCGCACGCGAGGGCGACGAGTGGACGGCAGCGCTCGAGGAGAGTGAATTGCTCGGCGAGATGGGCCAGGACCACGATCAGGAGATGTTCCTGGCCGGCCAGACGTCGCCGATGATCTTTGCGTCGGCCATGCTCAATTTCGGTGTGCGACAACTGCTCGAGACGCTGGTCGAACTCGCACCACCCCCGGCCGGTCGCGCCGATATCGACGGATCGGTTCGGTCGGTCACCGACCCGTTCAGCGCCGTGGTCTTCAAGGTGCAGGCGGGAATGGACACCAGTCATCGAGATCGCCTGGCCTACATGCGGATCGTGTCCGGCGAATTCGAGCGCGGCATGGTAGTGACACACGCACAGACCGGAAAACCCTTCGCCACCAAGTACGCCCAGGCGGTATTCGGTCGGGACCGCTCCACCGTCGACCGAGCCTACCCGGGTGACGTCGTGGGCCTGGTGAACGCGATGGCGTTGGCACCCGGCGACACGTTGTACATCGATTCGAAGGTGCAGTACCCACCGATCCCGTCGTTTGCGCCCGAGCACTTCTCGGCGATCCGCGTCAACACCGCCGACAAGTACAAGCAGTTCCGCAAGGCGATGGAGCAGATGGACAGCGAAGGCGTGGTTCAGGTCTTGCGCAACGAACTGCGCGGCGACGCCTCGCCCGTCCTCGCCGCCGTCGGGCCGATGCAGTTCGAGGTGGTCACGGCCCGGATGAAATCCGAGTTCAACGTCGACACCACCATCGAACCGCTCGGCTACTCATTGGCCCGGCGTACCGACGCCGACAGCGCCGCCGATCTCGGCCGCCAACGCGGAGTTGAGGTGTTCACTCGCACCGACGGAGCGCTCCTGGCTCTGTTCAGCGACAAGTGGCGACTGCAGTTCATCCAGAAGGAACATCCCGACCTGATGCTCGAACCCCTTGTCGCCGCTGCGGACTGAGCCCGCACGACGGGTTTCGACACCGGTGATCGCGCTTGCGGCCGCGGCGGTCACGCTCGGTCCGCTCACCGGATGCGGGTCCGGCGATCACGACCCGGACGGCCCATCGAGTTCGAGACCGGCCACGGCCGCGGTTGCCCCGGTCGACGCCGCCGAATGCCGCGAACGACCGGCCGGGGGACGAATCGACCGAGCCGGCCATGATCTCGAGTTCCGTTCCGGCAGTATGCACGTAGCCATCGCCGGCACAGGTGCCGACGGTGCGGCCGGATCGGCCTGCTACGGATTCACCAAGTGGGGTAACGCCGATCCGTCGGTGCCGCCGGACAGCCTGTTGTTCGTGTTCACCGGACCGGGTGACGACGGTGCACAGCTGGAACTACTAGTGGGTGACCTCACCGGTGGCGTCCTGCCACCGATCGGCGGCGTTCGTCCGCGTGTGGGCCCGCTCGACGCCCCCATCGATTCGTCGGTCGGCGTCACGGTGGGGGGCACGTACTATCACTCCGCGACATGTCAGCTGACGGTCACCGCGATGTCGTCGGAGCGGGCCGCCGGCACCTTCACCTGCTCGGCGGCCACACGATCGCACAGCAACCCGTTCGCACCCAACGAGGACATCGACGAGGACTCCGAAACCGAAACCACCGTCAGCGACGCCAGTGTGACACTCTCGGGGTGGTTCGAGACGACGCCGTGACCGAGCGGCTCAGGCCGCTCCCACGATGCGCGCCACCGATTCCGGATCGACGTCATCGATGGATGCCGGATCGAATCGGGGCCGACGATCCTTGTCCACGAGGACGGCGCGCACACCTTCGGCGAAGTCGGCGGTCGCGGTGATCTGCTCGGCGGCATGCAATTCGCGCTCCAGGCATTCGTCGAGCACCGAATGCGCACCGGCGGTGAGCATTGCCGCGGTCACCCAGAGACTCGTCGGTGACGCCTGTTCGATCATGTCGACCATCCGCTCGGCCCACGGGTCGCCGAGGGCACCCCGCAAACCGCCGACGATGCCGGTGACGTTGTCGTCGACGAAGTACTCCTTGATCTTGGCCAGCGGCAACTCCGCGGCCGGACGATGCCGCCGACCACCGAGGACATCGATCAGCGGCACCCCGGTGCGGATTTCCTCGGTGACGTCGTCGATCTCTGCCGAATCGACGAAATGCGTTGCCATACCGACCTCGACGGCATCGGCGCCACCGATCCGTGAGCCGGTCAGCCCGAGCCACATGCCCACTCCGTCCGGTAGCCGGGGCAGGAAGTAGGTGGAACCGACATCGGGGACGAACCCGATCGCGGTCTCCGGCATGGCGAGTACCGCCCTCTCGGTCACCACGCGTACCTCTCCGTGCACACTGATGCCGAGTCCACCCCCCATCGCCGCGCCGTCGATCACACCCACATACGGCTTGGGATACTCGGCCACGAGCTGATCGAGCCGGTACTCACTCGCGAAGTAGTGGCTCACCGCGTCTGCCTGTCCCGCCAGCGCATGGTCGCGGATCGCGCGGATGTCGCCGCCGGCGCAGAAAGCGCGTTCGCTCGCCGAGGTGACCAGGACCGTGTCGATGCCGTCGTCGTCTCCCCAGTCCGACAACACTCGGTACATGTCGTCGATCATGGTCTGATCCAGCGCGTTGAGGGCGGCAGGCCGGTCGAGAACGATCTCACCGACCCGGTTGACGATCGATGTGCGGATGAACGACATATCGGCCACGTTAGCGTCTCGGTCGGCAGAAAAGAGTTGGCGTCTTCCGGACCTGCGGCGCTATCGTGAGGTCATCGGCATCACGCCACCACCGACAACGAGGAGTGTTCACCGGTCATGAACCGCTGAGGTCGGCCCGACTCGCCCGCGTGCTCATCACGCCACGCCGGCTACCGTTCACCACCTCAGGGAGCTCTCCATGACCGCATCCACCCATCAACCGTCGCCGGCCGTCACCCTGTCCGACGTCTCGTTCGCGTGGCCCGACGGCACCGTCGTTTTCGACCATCTGACGATGCACGTCCCCACCGGGGTCTGCTCACTCGTCGGAGCCAATGGCGCCGGGAAGTCCACCCTGCTGCGATTGATCGCCGGCGACCTCGTGCCGCGCACCGGCAGCGTCACCGTGGCCGGAGACGTCGGTGTGGTGACGCAGCATCCCCACGATGCACCCGAACGCACCATCGCCGCGGTGCTCGGCGTCGACGCCATCCGAGACGCGCTGCGACGCATCGAGAGCGGTTCTATCGACGAACACGACTTCGCGGTCGTCGGCGATGACTGGGACATCGAGGAACGGGTCGCAGCGAGCCTGGACGCGCTGGGGCTGCCCACCGACACCGATCGCACGGTCCGTTCGTTGTCGGGAGGAGAGGCGACGTTGCTCGCGATCGTCGCCGAGCTCATCCGACGCCCGTCGATCTTGCTGCTCGACGAACCGACGAACAACCTGGACACACCGTCGCGCGCCCGCCTCTTCGACGCGTTGGACCGATTCGGGGGCACGGTCATGGCGGTCAGCCATGACCTCGAGCTACTCGAACGGACCGATTCGACACTGGAGTTGTATCGGGGCTCGGTACGCGTGTTCGGCGGCCCCTACTCGCTGTATCGAGAGACCCTCGACGCCGAGCAACAGGCAGCCGAGGCCGCAGTCACCAACGCAGCCTCCGACCTGCGCAAACAGCGCCGTGAACTGAAGGAGGCGCAGATCAAGCTCGACCGGCGGGCCCGAACGGCCGCCACGGCCGAACGGGAGAAGCGGGTACCGAAGATCGTCGCCCACCTGCGCCGGGACGCCGCACAGGTGTCGGCGGGAAAGCTGCGAAACGCCCACCGCGACGATGTATCCGCCGCATCGGAGCGACTCGACACCGCACGCGACGGGGTGCGCGACGACCGCACCGCCCGCATCGTGATGCCCGTGGCGCAGGTGGCGACCCGGGCCCGCATCGTCGACGACGACCAGCTGACGATCGACGGACCGGAGCGGGTCGCGCTGGTGGGCGCCAATGGCTCGGGAAAGACCACGTTGATCGCCGAGTTGATCACCGATGGACGCATACTGGCTCCGTATGCGTATGTGCCGCAGCAGATCACCTTCGCCGACCCCCGGCAGGGCATCGCCGACGCGATTGCCGTCACGCACCCGCAGGTCGACGAACAGACGATCCGCGCGCATCTCGCCCGATTCTTGTTCCGCGGCAAGCGTGCCGACCGAGCTCTCGGTGAGTTGTCCGGCGGTGAGCGGCTACGGGTGGCCATGGCGATGTCGCTGCTGGCCGATCCCGTCCCCGCACTGCTGATACTCGACGAGCCCACCAACAACCTCGACGTCGACACCACCGAAGAGCTCGTCGCGGCCCTGCGGCAGTGGCAAGGTGCGCTGCTGGTGGTGTCGCATGACCACGGGTTCCTGGACCGGATCGGCATCGACCGGAGCGTCGAGCGGCCCGCCGGCCGCGACAAGCCGTGACGCCCACGGCATACTGGCCTCCGATGAGCGCAGCGCAGGAAGTCTCACCTACTCCCGTGGTCTGTGTCCACGGACTCCGAGTCAGCGGCTCGGCCCTCCACCGCATCGCGGCCGGTATCACCGACCGCCCGGTGGCCACCCCCGATCTCCCCGGGCACGGAACGCGAGCCGACGAACGATTCGACATCGACGGCGCGGTGCAGGCGGTGCTCGACGCCATCGATTCACTCGGCAGACCTGCGGTGGTCGCCGGTATGTCGCTCGGCGGCTACGTCGCGATGGCCACGGCCGGCCGCCACCCCGATGCGGTGGCCGGACTGGTGGTGATGTGCGCGACCGCGCAGCCCAGCCGTCTGCTCGCCTCCCCCTTCCGCGCCTTCGGCGCCGCGACGAGCGTCCTGCCCCGGCAGGCGGCGGCGATCAGCAAGGCCCTGACCCGGATGGCCGTGGGTGGTCAGGTCGCCCGTGACATGGAGGCCGGCGGCCTTGCGCTGCACTCCATTCGCGATGTCGTCGACGCCCTGGCCGATCTCGATGCGCTGAGCGAGGTCGCACAGTATCCGGGTCCGATCGAGTTTCTCAACGGCGGCTGGGACCAGTTCCGCATCCATGAGCGGCGCTTCGCCTCTGTCTCACCGCTGGCGCAGGTGCACGTGGTTCCGCGGGCCAGCCACCTGTTCCCGTTGATCCAGCCCGCCGAGACGGCCGCGATGATCACGCGATTCGCCCACCGGTGCGACGCGTTGCGAACCGTGTGACCCCGCGGCGGATCCGGATTACGGCCGCGCGAACGAAGTGATGTCCCCTACAATCCCAAAGAACATTCAGGGGGTTGCACCACACATGGTTTCTCGTCACTTGCCCACCATCCCGGCCGGGAGGCGGCGAGCCCGCCTCGTGCTGACGTCGATGCTGTTGGCGGTCGTGCTGCTGACCGGTCTGAGCACCGTGGTGGCTCCGGCGGCGGATGCGACACCGGCTCGCTACACGGGTGGCACCTACGTCGCGATGGGCGATTCCCGCGCGTCCGGCGGCTTCTTCTCCCCTACCCCCGACTACTTCCTGGGCTGCAAACGCTCGGCGTTCAACTATCCGGCGATAGTCGCGGTGATGACGTTACCGCGCCGGTTCATCGACACCTCGTGTGCCGGCGCGCAGGCGCCGGATCTCTACCGCACCACCCAACGCACCAACCGTGGAACCAAGCCACCCCAAGCACACCTGGTACCGCGTGATGCACAGGTCATCACGGTCAGCATCGGTGGTAACGACATGCGCTGGGGTGCGATCCTGGTCCACTGCAACACGACACCGCTCAACGATCGTCGGTGTCGACACAATCCGCGCCTCGAGAACGAGGTTCGATGGCGGATCGCGCGGATGGAGAACCGCGTGCGCCCCGCGCTGCGGGCCATCCGCGCCAAGGCGCCCCACGCCCAGATCATCGTCGTCGGCATCGGCGGGTTCATGGGCAGTCACGGTTGCTGGCCGATGGTGCCGATCAGTGATCCCGACGTCCGATGGATGAATCGGGTGTTCGACCGCGCCGGTGATGCATTGCGGCGGGCGACGTCCACGGTCGGCGGGACATTCATCGACGCCAACCGCCGATCGGCCGGTCACGACCCGTGCAATCTGATCGCCCCCTGGTATGAGAGCTCACTGTCCAACGGCAGTCTGGCCTACCCTTATCACATCAACCAGCAAGGCGCCGTGGCGATTGCAGCGATGGTCAACGGCGCCATCCGTCGCTGACCACCGGCGCTCACTCGACTTTCTCCGCGGCGTCGAGCCACTCGGCCTCGGCAGCTTCCTTGTCGGCAACCACCTGACGCAGTTCGGAGTTGAGCTCCTGAAGGCGTTCGGGATCGGTGGCCGCCTCGGCCAGCGAGACGTGCAGCTTTTCCTCACGTTTGGTGAGCTGATCCATCTGGCGCTCAAGACGATTCATCGTCTTGCGTGCCTCGCGGTGTTCGGCGGCGCTGACGGTCGGCGTGGCCACCGCAGATGCCGTCGCACCGACGTCTACGGAATCCGCCTCCGACGCGGACGACTTCTTGGGGCGTGCTGCGGTGGAACCGATCTCGCGACGACGCCGTAGATACTGTTCGATGCCGCCGGGCAGATTGGTAAGCGCGCCGTCGCCGAACAGCGCCCACGTGCTGTCGCAGATTCGCTCGATGAGATAGCGATCGTGGCTGATGACGACCAAGGTGCCCGCCCAACTGTCGAGCAGGTCCTCGAGTTGCTGCAGGGTGTCGATGTCGAGGTCGTTGGTGGGCTCGTCGAGCAGCAGGACGTTGGGCTCGGCCATCAACACCCGCGTAATCTGGAGGCGTCGACGTTCCCCGCCGGAGAGATCGCCCACCGGTGTGCGCTGCCGCGCCGGGCTGAACCCGAGCCGTTCGGCGAGCTGCGATGCCGACATCTCTTTGTCGCCCACCATGATCCGCGTGGCCACATCCTCCACCGCGTCGAGCACCCGCTGGTCCTCGTCGAGGTCGTCGAGCTCCTGGCGCAGCCATCCGATCGTCACCGTGGTGCCCTCGACGCGGCGCCCGGGGGCCACGTCGACCTCTCCGGCCAAGGCGCGCAGCAGGGTCGTCTTACCCGAACCGTTGACCCCGACCAGGCCGATGCGCTCGCCGGGCGCCAGCCGCCAGGTCAGATCGTCCACCAACGTCTCACCGGCGGGTGTGGCGATCCGGGCGTCCTCCAGCTCCACCACCACTCGTCCGAGCCGGCGCTTGGCGAACGCCGACAGCGTCACGCTGTCCCGCGGCGGCGGGACGTCGGCGATGAGCCGTTCGGCGGCCTCGATCCGGTAGCGCGGCTTGGATGTACGCGCGGGCGGTCCACGTCGAAGCCAGGCCAGTTCCTTGCGGGCGAGGTTGCGGCGACGCTCTTCGGCGGCGTCGGCGAGCCGGGATCGTTCGGCGCGCGCGAAGATCCAATCGTTGTAGCCACCCTCGTACTCGTCGACGCCACCCGAGTGCACTTCCCAGGTCCGGGTGGCGACGGTGTCGAGGAACCACCGATCGTGGGTGACCACGACGAGGGCACTGCGGCGCGCCACGAGGTGCTCGGCGAGCCACTGCACGCCCTCGACATCGAGATGGTTGGTCGGCTCGTCGAGGATCAACAGGTCGGCCTCCGAGATCAGCGCGGCTGCCAGTCCCACCCGACGGCGTTGCCCGCCGGACAGTTCGTCGACCTTGGAATCGAGCAGCTCATCGACGCCGATGCCCGCGAGAATGCCCCGGATCCGGGGATCGCCCGCCCACTCGTGGACTGCGACCTGCGGTCCGCCGACCACCACGTCGGACACGGTCGCGCCGGCCGGCAGCTCACCTCGCTGGGTCACCGTGGCGACGCGGATGTCGCCGGCGCGTGAGACCCGCCCACTGTCC
The DNA here is from genome assembly GCF_044543825.1 of Gordonia sp. NPDC062954. Classification (NCBI taxonomy): domain Bacteria; kingdom Bacillati; phylum Actinomycetota; class Actinomycetes; order Mycobacteriales; family Gordoniaceae; genus Gordonia; species Gordonia sp. NPDC062954. Next base: position 92,279 of record NZ_JBITWL010000007.1, read on the forward strand.
GGTTCGGTGATTCCACCGAGGATCTCCAGCAACGTGGTCTTGCCACCACCGTTGAGTCCGACGACCCCGATCCGCTGGCCTTCGTGAACGCCGAGGGACACCGAGTCCAACAACGGCTTGATGCCGTAGCTCTTGCTGATTCGGTCCGCGTTGATCAGCGCGACGGGATTTGCGGGTGCCACTCGGATGACCCTAGCAACGGACCCTCGGTGACCGGCGACACCGCCCGGGCATCAGATCCAGTCGACAAACATTCTGCGCGATCCTGCATCGATGCAATAGCGTGGAGCCGTGATCCTCCGGCGACTGATCGTGGCCACGGTGACCGCGGCCTCCGTCGGACTCTGCGCTGCGATGACGGATTCGCCGCAGGCCGGTGCCGCCCCACAGGTAGGGCCGGACGTGTCCAGTCATCAGCATCCCGACGGCGCGGCCATCAACTGGTTCGCGGTGCGCGCCTCCGGACAGCAGATGGCCATGGTGAAGGCCACCGAGTCCACGTGGTACGTGAACCCGCATTTCGTGCCCGACAGTCTGGCGATTCGCGCTGCAGGTCTCATCCGCGGCACCTACCACTACGCCGATCCGAGCCGGCCGGCCGGACAACAGGCACTCTTCTATGCCGCGACAGTGCTCGGCCAGAACGGCATTCTGGACCTTCCGCCGGTACTCGACCTCGAACACTCCGGCGGCCTCGGCCCGCGCGCGCTGGCCGCCTGGGTCCGCGAGTTCTTCGCTGTCCTCGAGCCGTTGACCGGGCGAAAGACGATCCTCTACACCTACCCGAACTTCTGGAACACCGCGATGGGTGCCACCCGGGAGTTCGCCGACCACCCGCTGTGGATCGCCTCGTACAACGGCGCCGCGGCACCGCAGATGCCCCGTGGGGGTTGGCGGACATGGACCTTCTGGCAGTTCACCAGCTCGGGTCGACTACCCGGTGTGTCCACTCCGGTGGATCTCAACCGATACAACGGATCCGTCGCTTCGCTGCGCGCCTACGGCAACGCCATCAACGTCTTCGGCAGTTGACTGGTCAGGCCGACAGAATCCGGGCACCGGGGACCGGCCCGGTGGCGGTGCGTACCGCACGAGCCACCCCGGCACCGGACAGTTCCGCGGCGACGTCGACCGCCGACGTCTCGTCGGCGCACAGAAAGGCGCAGGTGGGCCCCGACCCGGAGACGATCCCGTTGAGCGCACCCGCATCGATACCTGCGCGCAAGGTGCGCCGCAGTACCGGCTGCAGGCTCAGCGCGGCGGGTTGGAGATCGTTGTGCAGCAGCGGTGCCACGGTATGCGGATCGCCCGAGGTGAGCGCGGCCATCAGGTCATCGGGTCGCCGCGCCGCGACATCGGTGTCGGCGCGGTTGTCCCGCAGTCGATCGAGTTCGCGGTACACGGCGGGCGTGGACAGTCCCGATCGTGCGATCGCGAGCACCCAGTGGAATTCACCGCGGGCGAGGATCGGCATCAATTGTTCGCCGCGACCGGTTCCCAACGCCGTCGCACCGTGCAGGGCGAAGGGCACGTCACTACCGAGACCGGCCGCGATCTCGGTGAGTTCGTCACGCCCGATGTCCAGTCCCCACAGATTCACGGCCCCGACCAGGGCGCCGGCGGCGTCGGCACTTCCGCCGGCCATTCCGCCGGCCACCGGTATCCGCTTGTCGATGTCGATGGCGACCCGCGGGCTCCGGTCGGCGCGCCGCGCCACCTCGGCCACCGCACGGGCCGCGAGATTGGTGCTGTCGCCGGGTACGTCGGCGGACCCTTCCCCGCGGGTGGTCACCCGGAGCTCACCGGCGGGGCTCAGCCGCACATCGTCATACAGCGACAGCGCCTGATACACCGTGACCAGATCGTGGAATCCGTCATCGCGTAGCGGACCCACGCCGAGGTGCAGATTGACCTTGGCCGGCACCCGCACGGTGACCGCATCGGACACCACCGACAACGACGCTCGAGACACAGGTAATCAGGGTAATCGAGAGGGCATCGCGGGTCGCGGACGCCGACGCGGCGATCAGGAGGCGTCGACGGCCGCCAGCCGGACGAAGTCGTCGATGTCGAGGCGTTCACCACGGATGCCGGGATCGATGCCGGCGGCCCGGAGTCGTCGTTCCGCCTCCACCGCGCCGCCGGCCCAGCCGGCCAGCGCCGAGCGCATCGTCTTGCGGCGCTGCGCGAACGCCGCGTCGATCACCGCGAACACGCTGCGCCGCACTCCCGGGTCGTCGGGGTGGGCTTGGGTGCGATCGATCCGGACCAGGCCGGATTCGACCTTCGGCTCAGGCCAGAAGACGTTGCGTCCGACGGCGCCGGCGCGGCGGACGGTACCGAAGTAGCGGGCCTTCACGCTCGGCACCCCGTAGACCCGGCCACCGGGCCCGGCGGCCAGCCGGTCGGCCACTTCTGCCTGCACCATCACCAGAGCAGTTGCGATGGTCGGGAATTCGGCCATCAGGTGCAGGAGCACCGGAACGGCGACGTTGTAGGGCAGGTTCGCGACGAGCGCGGTCGGGGCGACGGGGAGATCGGCCTGCCCCACGGTCATGGCGTCCGCGGTGACGACGGTGAAGCGATCCGCCTGCACCGGTGCGAACTCCTCGATGGTGGCGGGGAGCCGGGCGGCGAGGACGGGGTCGATCTCGACGGCGACCACGCGCCCGGCCGCGCCGAGCAACGCCAGGGTCAGCGACCCGAGGCCGGGCCCGACCTCGAGAACGGTGTCGTCGACGCCGACACCGGACTCGGCGACGATGCGCCGCACCGTGTTGGCGTCATGGACGAAGTTCTGCCCCAACGTCTTGGTGGGGCGCACCCCGATCTCCGCGGCCAGTGTGCGGATCTGGGCGGGCCCGAGGAGGCGTGGTGAGTCGCTCAGCGCAGTCCCAGCTTCGATGAGCAGGACGGCCATGCGCCCCACCCCTGGGCTGCCTGGGTCTTCTTGGCGATGGCGATCTGCTCCTCGCGGGATGCGAGGTCGGCACGCGGGGCATACTCGGTGCCACCCCACCGTTCCCAGGTGTTCTGGTCGAACTGCACGCCGCCGTAGAACCCGTTGCCGGTGTTGATCGCCCAGTTGCCGGTGGCTTCACACTGCGCCAGCGCATCCCAGACCGAACCCGAAGGGACGAACGGTGCGCCGGGCTTGGTGCCGATGCGGACGGTGGCGGCCAGTGGTTCGGTGAGCATTTCGGAGTCGAGCTTCTCGCGCTTGACGACCTTGCCGTTGACCGTGGTGACCGAATAGGTGACCTTGGCCTCACCCGGTTTGCCCGGGTTGACGACGACCTTGCGATCGCGGACCAGGTTGGGGTCCTCCTTCTCGATCTCCGGCGGGGCCACATCCTCGGTGACGGTCGAGTCCGCGGTGCGGATACGGGTCACCGTGATCTTCATGTTCTCGGTGACCGGAGTGTCGGCGGCGGGTTCCACCTCGTCGTCACCGGACAATGGTTTGCCGGTCTCGGCGAGGAGTTCACCGACGGTCTTGGCCGCGACGACCGGACGGAAGCTCGTCACGCCGTCGGTCAGCCGAACCGGCTTGGGAGTGGTGACGTCGACGACCGCGCCGTCGACCGGCAACGCGTTGCCGCTCGGGAAGTTCGTGTCGGTGGCGGTGTCGGTGAGCCCCTGCTCGGTGAGCAGGTCATCCAGGTCGGCGGCGGTCGTCTCGACCATCTGCCGTTGCCCGTCGACGTCGAGGGCCACTTCCTTGAGCCGGTTGAAGGTGATGGTCTGTCCGTCACCGACCCCGGCGTCGAGCGGCGGGGAGACGTGGTCACCGGACTCCGGGTCGAAACCCTGCGACCGCAGCACCGAGTCGACCGACATCGACATGGTCGAGACGTTGCGGACCTGACCGTCGACGTTGAGCTCGACGTCCTTGTGCATTACGACACCCATGACGCCGCCCGCGGTGAGGGTGGTCAGCACGGCGCCGACAGCGACCCGCGCACGGGTGGACTTCGAGTTGTTGATGTGGGCGAGGAGAGACAAGGCGGAACATCCTGGTCGGGGACAATTGCGTCCGCACTGCGCTCATCAGCGACCCCGAAACCCCCGGACGGCACAGCCCTCTCTGGCCGGAATCGCTGCCCCCAGGCAGCGGGATCACAATACGATAACGAACGGGCGTGATTACCGCAAAGGCAGTCGGTAGACGCGTCGTGCGTTGGCGCCCAGGATTCGCGCCATCGCCGCATCGTCGACACCCCGGACCTCGGCCAGCGCGCGGGCCGTATACGGCAGGCAATAGGACTGATTTGGCTGGCCACGATAGGGATGCGGCGTCAGAAACGGCGCATCGGTCTCTACCAGGACCTGCTCATCGGGCACGATTTCGGCGGCCACACGCAGTTCGGCGGCGTTGGCGAAACTCACAGTGCCGGCGAAACTCAGGACGTAACCGCGATCGACGCATTCCTGTGCAACGTTTCGGTCACCGGAGAAGCAGTGCATGATCACGGTCTCTGGCGCCCCCTCCGCGGCGAGGATGTCGAGCAGATCGGCGTCGGCCTCGCGGTTGTGGATCATCAACGGCTTGCCGGTGCGCTTGGCGAGGTCGATGTGCCACCGGAACGCCTCGGCCTGTACATCGGGCGCAGCACAGTCGTCGGACCGACTCGGCCAATAGTGGTCCAGGCCGGTCTCCCCCACTGCGACGACCCTCGGGTCCGCCAGCATCCGCTCGAGTTCGGCCTTCGCGTCGTCGTCGAGTTCGCCGGCATGCGTCGGGTGCAGGGCCACCGCGGCAAACGCCCGGTGGTCCCATGCAGCGGCCTCGACGGCCCACCGCGCATCGATCATGTCGTCGGCGACCGTGATCACCTGCCCGACGCCGACCTGTTCGGCGTGATCGAGGATCGCGCGCACCGATTCCGGGTCGCGGCCGCCGCATGCGGCCAGGTGGGTGTGTGCGTCCACCAGCCCCGGCAGCGGCACCGGGTCCGGCGGTGGTTCCCGCCGACGACGTTTGCGTGCGGCCTTGTTGCTCTCGGTAGCGGCGACTCCGGCGGCTTCCGCGTCGGCGATCTCGGCTGTCTCGCTCACAGCACCACTGTGCCAGCGATGACCGTGGTGGTCGCACCGCCCACCCAGATGTCGGTACCGTCGTCGGAGACGTGAACGCGCCCTGCCCGGTCCAGCGCGGTGCCCTGAGCGGTGACGTAGCCGGCGGGCGCACGGCCTGCCTGGCGCAACCAGACGGCCAGGCCCGCGTTCAGACTCCCGGTCACCGGGTCCTCGGGAATGCCGCTACCGGGAACGAACGCGCGGACCTCGAACAGCACCTCGGGTTCGTCGGGCAAACCGCCCGAGTACGGGCCGATCAGGCCCACGTCGTGTGTGCCGAGCGCGGCCATGTCGGGTCTGACCTTTAGCACCCGGCCCCCGGACGGCAGCAGCAATGCCAGGAAATCGGGGCCGTTGGAGACCCATTCGGCCGCGATCACCTCGTCGGGGTCGAGGCCGAGCGCATCAGCCACCGACCGCACCGTCGCCTCGTCGACGGGTCCGGAGCGGATGCGGGGCGGGGCGACGAACGCCAGTCGACCCTGCTCCGACCGGATGGACACCAGCCCGACGCCGCATTCCTGCACGATGCGGTCACCACTCGGCACGCCGCCGGCCTCCAGCCACGCGTGGGCCGAGCCGAGGGTGGGATGCCCGGCGAACGGAAGTTCACCGGATGGGGTGAAGATGCGCAGACGATAGTCGGCGGCGGGATCGCTCGGCGGCAGCACGAACGTCGTCTCCGAGAGGTTGGTCCAGCGCGCGAACGAGGCCATCTGCTCGTCGGTCATCCCCTCGGCATCGAGTACGACCGCGACCGGGTTGCCGCGGACGGGCACGGTCGAGAAGACATCCACCTGAGCGAAGCGACGAGTCGTCATCGCTCCATCCTCACGATCCGGCCATCGCACATCCAGTTCTTTATCCAGCGCCGATGGCCGGTTTCGCGGTTTCAGGTTTCATATATGAAACCTGGTGGGATAACCTGCCAGGTACGCGACATAGATCACAGTCACGGTCGGGGTGACTGTGCGGTATGCAGAACAGGGGGGCCACATCATGTCGGGGCGATATCTGGCGTCCATGGCGGACACCACACCGGAGCTGACGAACGCACAGACGCGGATCACGATCCCCGCGCGTAGGCAACGGGTGACCACCGGTCGCAAGCCTGCACGAATTCAGGAGGCGGTCGACTTCTGGGCCTTCGCCGGCGCAGCGGCCAATGTGGTCATGCAGCTCGGGTGGCCCGAGGTCGCCTACGGCGTGATGGAGAGCAAGGTCGAGTCCGGTTCGCTGATGAAACATCCGTGGAAACGGGCGCGCACCACCGCGCAGTACCTGTCGGTGGCGATCCTCGGCGACGACGAGGAGAAAGCGGCCTTCCGGGACGCGGTCAATGCCGCCCATCGACACGTCCGCTCGGACGAGAAGAGCCCGGTGGCATACAACGCATTCGATCGCGAACTCCAGATGTGGGTCGCGGCATGCTTGTTCGTCGGGATCGAGGACACCCATCAACTGCTGCACGGGATCATGAGCCCGGCCGACGCTGAGGAGTTCTACCAATCGGCCAAGACTCTGGGGACCACGCTGCAGGTGCCCGACGACATGTGGCCGGCCACCCGAACCGAATTCGATCACTACTGGAACGTCGCCAGCGGTCGCGTCGCCATCGACGAGACGACGAAACGGTTCCTCAACGATCTAATCGACCTGCGGATGATCAGTCCGGCGCTTCGGGTCCCATTCGCCCCGCTGTTGCGCTTCCTGACGATCGGGACCCTTCCGCCGCTGTTCCGCGAGCAACTCGGACTCGAGTGGAGCGCGCGAGACCAACGACGTTTCAACCGACTCTTCGCGACAGTTTCCACCGCCAACCGCGCGTTGCCGAAGCCGATCCGGTTCGGCGGGAACCGCCTGCTGATGCGCGACCTGCGCCTTCGCATCAAACACGATTGGTCGGTGGTCTGACACCGGGCGGCCCTGCAAAGGGCGCTATGTCCGGCAGTCCTCGATCGATCCAGCAGATCTCGACGACCCACCGAACTCGATCACCCATTCGGGCGCCGGAAAAAGTACCGTTGTCGATGGACCCGTGGTCGCCGGGCGACGACGGGCGCAACGGCGATGCACGACGGCGGCATCACGAGTGAAAGAGAAGTTCGTGGATCACGATTCCCGCGACGGGCAGCAGACGGCATGAGTCGCGTGTCGCTACGCCGCACCCAGCTCACCGACGAGGTGGCCGATCATCTGCGCAACCGGATCATGACCGGCAGCCTCCGTCCCGGCGAGTACATCCGCCTCGATGACACCGCGTCCACGCTCGGCTGCAGTGTCACGCCGGTGCGCGAGGCGCTGGTGACCCTGCGCGGCGAGGGCCTGGTCAGATCGTCGCCACATCGCGGATTCATCGTCGAGCCGCTCAATCGCGGCGACATCATCGACATCTTCTGGATCCAGGCCGAACTCTCCGCACGGTTGGCCTGCCACGCCGTCGACAACTCTGAACTCGGGGTGCATCTGGCCGAGATGCAGACCATCGTCGATCAGCTGGAGCTGGCGGTGGACACCGGTGACGACGCGCAGGTACTCAATCGGGAGTACGCATTCCATCGTCAGGTGAACCTAGCCGCCAACAGCAAGAAACTCGCGTGGTTCGTGTTCTCGGCCAGCAAATACAACCCCTACGACCTCTACGCCCGCGATACCGAGTGGGGGCACGAGGCGGTCGCCAGTCATCGCCGCCTGATCGACTACTTGCGATCGGGCGACACCCGAGCGATTCGCGAGGAGATCCACACCCAATTCGCCGACGCGCGCGACCGATTGGTGCAGCGGTTGGAGTCGATCGGTTTCTGGGACAACATCGATTCCGACACCGCCGCCTCCTCCGCCTGAGTCACGGCCCGCACGTGCGCTGAGTCCGAATACCCGCGCACAGCGCGCCAGCACCCGCTCGGACAGGTAGCGTTCGTGGGGTGTTGGGTTTGCCAGAAAGCACCTCGGTCGCACTGTTCGATCTCGACGGTGTGCTGACGTCCACAGCCGTCCTGCATCGCGACGCATGGAAGCAGGCGTTCGATGCCTTCCTCTCCGAACGGGATCCCGAGAACTTCGAACCGTTCACCGAGCAGGACTACCTCGACCACGTCGACGGCCGACCGCGCGACGACGGTGTGCGCGCATTCCTGCGGTCGCGCGGGATCGACGACGTCGATGACGACACCGTCGCCGCGATCGGGAACGGCAAGAACGCGATGTTCGTGTCGACCCTGGAGACCAACGGTGTCGATCCCTACCCTGGGTCGGTGCGATACCTCGAAGCAGCCCGGACCGCCGGCCTGCGGATCGCCGTGGTGACGTCGTCGAAGAACGGAGCAGCTGTGTTGGATGCGGCCGACCTGACGAAGTTCGTGGAGGTGAGGGTGGACGGCCTCGACATCGTGTCGCGCGGACTGCGCGGTAAGCCGGCGCCCGATTCCTTCCTGCTCGGCGCCGAACTCATGGGGGTGACCCCCGATGAGGCCGTGGTGTTCGAGGATGCGATCTCCGGTGTGCAGGCGGCCGTGGCCGGAAAGTTCGGCTATGTCGTCGCGATCGACCGGGTCGGCGGCGGACAAGCCGCAGCGATGCGCACGGCAGGTGCCGACCGGGTCGTGACCGATCTCGACGAGTTGGTCTCCGCGTGAGCCCGGGCGCCATGGAACACGGGTTCGACGTCCACCCGTGGCAGCTGCGCTGGCGTGGCGTCGACGTCGACATGCTGGGTCGCACCGAGACGCTGTTCGCACTGTCCAACGGCCACATCGGTTTACGAGGCACGTTCGAAGAGGGCGAGCCGATCGACCACCCGGGGACCTATCTGAACGGTTTCTACGAGCTGCGCGGACTGCCCTATGCCGAAAGCGGCTACGGCTACCCGGAATCCGGGCAGACCGTGGTGAACGTGACCGATGGCAAGATCATCCGGTTGCTCGTGGAGGACGAGCCGATGGATCTGCGCTACGGCCGCACCGTCGAACACGAACGAACGCTGGATTTCCGCACGGGCACACTGCGCAGGCACACCCTGTGGACCTCGCCGACCGGCCGCACGGTCCGCATCCGCTCCGAACGGCTCGTCTCCTTCACCAAGCGCACCATCGCTGCCATCCACTATGAGGTGGAGCCGATCGACGAGGACATGAAGCTGGTGCTGCAGTCGGACCTGCTCGCCAACGAGCCGGTGCCGGCGCCGGGCAACGATCCCCGGCTCGCGGCCGCGCTCGAGGCCCCGCTGGTCTCCGACCTCTCGGCGTGCCGCAACTACTGGGGCATGCTGGTTCACCACACCAAGCAGTCGGGTCTGCACATCGCGGCCGGAATGGATCACGAGATCGAGTTCCCCGACCGCGCCGACGCCTTCATCCGCGCAGACGACGACCTGGCCCGCCTGACCGTGGCGGCGAACGTCCCGCAGGGCACCAAGCTGTCGCTGACCAAGTACATGGGTTACGGCTGGTCGGCGCGCAGATCGGTACCGGCCCTGCGCGCGCAGGTCGACGCCGCCCTGGCGATGGCGATGGAAACCGGTTGGGAGGCACTCAAAGCCGACCAGATCGAGTATCTGGAGGACTTCTGGCGCGACGCCGACGTGGAACTCGACGGCGATCCCGAACTGCAGCAGGCGGTGCGTTTCGCGCTGTTCCACGTGCTGCAGGCCGGTGCGCGCGGCCAGTCCCGTTCGATCCCGGCGAAGGGCCTGACCGGTCCCGGCTACGACGGCCACACCTTCTGGGACACCGAGAGTTTCATTTTGCCGATGCTCACCTACACGGTGCCCGCCGCGGCCGGCGAGGAGCTGCGTTGGCGGCACTCCACAATGGACAAGGCCAAGAGTCGCGCGGCCGAACTGGGACAACGTGGTGCCATGTTCCCATGGCGATCAATCAACGGCGACGAGTGCTCGGGGTACTGGCCGGCGGGCACGGCAGGCGTGCACGTGAGCGCCGACATCGCCAACGCGACGGCCCGGTATCTGCGCGCCACCGACGACGAGCAGTTCGAGACCGAGTGCGGCGTCGAACTGCTCGTGGAGACCGCCCGGCTGTTCGCGGGTCTGGGACACCACGACGTGAACGGCAAGTTTCGTATCGACGGCGTGACCGGCCCGGATGAGTACACCGCGGTGGTCAACAACAATGTGTTCACCAATCTGGCTGCGCAGCAGAATCTTCGGGATGCGGTGGCCGCTGTGCACCGACGACCCGACCTGGCGCGCGAATACGGGGTGACCGACGCCGAGGCCGCCCACTGGGAGTCCTGTGCCGACGACATGTCGATCCCGTTCGACGACGCCCTCGGCGTCCATCAACAGTGCGAATCATTCACACTGCTCGGCGCATGGGATTTCGAGTCGTCGGTGGGGCGTTACCCGCTGCTGTTGAACTACCCGTACTACGACCTCTACCGCAAACAGGTTGTCAAGCAGGCCGACCTGGTGTTCGCCATGTACATGTTCGGGGCGGCGTTCACCCCGGAACAGAAGCTGCGCAACTTCGACTATTACTATCCGTTGACCGTGCGGGACTCGTCGTTGTCGGCGTGCTGTGAGGCGGTGGTCGCCGCCGAAGTCGGCTACCTCGACCTGTCCTACGACCTGATGTGCGAGTCGGTGTTCACCGACCTGCACGATCTGCACAACAACGTGTCGAGCGGGTTGCACATCGCAGCGCTGGCCGGCGCGTGGACCGACTGCGTCGCGGGGTTCGGCGGGATGCGTGACTTCGGCGGCCAGATCACCTTCGCGCCGCGGTTGCCGAGTCGTCTCACCTACCTGTCGTTCCGGATGGCGGTCGGCGACTCGAAGATCGTCGTCGCGATGGATCGCGACAGTGCCACCTATCGGCTGCTGTCAGGCCCCTCGATCGACCTCGCCCATCACGGCGAGAAATTCTCCCTGCACGAGGCACATCCGGTCACCAAGGAGATACCCGAACTTCGCAAGCGTGACGCACCGAAGGCCCCACCGGGCTGCGAGCCGTACCGTCGCAACGAGTGAGCAGGCGACGACCGGGATCCGTCGATGGCGGTACGGGCGATGCGCGAGACAGGCCACCAAGTATCCTTGGCGACACCATGACCGACTCGACCCGCACCGAATCCGCTGATCACGCCTCATATGGCGCCGGCCGGCCGTACTACATCACCACGGCCATCGCCTATCCGAACGGCGTCCCGCACATCGGCCACGCCTACGAGTACATCTCGGCCGACGCCCTCGCCCGATTCAAGCGTCTCGACGGCTATGACGTCCGCTTCCTCACCGGCACCGACGTGCACGGCCAGAAGATGCAGCAGACAGCGGCAGCCGAAGGCATCGCCACCGCGGAGCTCGCCGACCGCAACTCAGACCGGTTCCAGGCCCTGCAGGAGCGGCTCGGGTCGAGCTTCGACCGCTTCATCCGGACCAGCGACGCCGACCACAAACGCGCATCGGAAGCCATCTGGCAGCGGATGACCGACGCGGGCGACATCTATCTCGACACGTACTCCGGCTGGTACGACGTCCGCGACGAACTGTTCTACAGCGACGCGGACACGACGATCGCCACGGACGGCAGCCGGGTCGCCACCGACAATGGGCACGTCCTGACCTGGACCGAGGAACAGACCTATTTCTTCCGGCTCTCGGCATATCAGGACAAGTTGCTCGACCTGTTCGCGACCAACCCGGAATTCCTCGGGCCCGAGGCCCGCCGCAACGAGATCGTGAGTTTCATCAAGGGCGGTCTCACCGATCTGTCCATCTCCCGCACCACTTTCGACTGGGGTGTTCCGGTCCCCGGTCATCCCGAGCACGTGATGTATGTGTGGGTCGATGCGCTCACCAACTATCTGACCGGTGTCGGATTCCCCGACGACGAGGCCGCATTCGACCGGTACTGGCCCGCCGATCTGCACGTCATCGGCAAGGACATCATCCGGTTCCATTGCGTCTACTGGCCGGCATTCCTGATGAGCGCAGGTATCGATCTGCCCAGACGGGTGTTCGCCCACGGCTTCCTGTTCAATCGCGGGGAGAAGATGAGCAAGTCGGTCGGCAACGTCGTCGACCCGGATGTGCTGATCGACGAGTTCGGCCTCGATCCGGTCCGGTACTTCTTCCTGCGTGAGTTCTCCTACGGGCAGGACGGTTCGTACTCCACCGAGGCCATCATCAGTCGGATCAACGCCGATCTCGCCAACGAGTTCGGCAATCTCGCCCAACGCACGCTGTCGATGATCGGCAAGTACTTCGACGGTGCAGTGCCTGCGGCCGGTCCCCGCACCGACGAGGATGCGGCGCTGCTGGACCGGGTCGCGCAACTCCTCCCCCGGGTCCGCGATCACTTCGACGCACAGGCCATCCACCTCGGCATCGAGGCCCTGTGGTCGGTACTGGCCGAGACCAACCGCTACATCTCCGCCAACGAGCCGTGGAAGCTCGCGAAGACCGACCTCGAGCGCACGGCGACCGTGCTCTACGTCTGCGCCGAGGTGGTTCGCGTGGTGGCCCTGCTGGCCCAGCCGGTGATGCCCGCCTCCACCGGTCGCATGCTCGATCTGCTCGCGGTTGCTGACGACGAACGACAGTTCAGCGCGGTCGACGACCATCTCGTCGCCGGTACCGCTCTGCCCAAGCCGGCGCCGATCTTCCCGCGTCACGAGGCGTGACCACCCCGGCGCTCGATGTTCTGCGTGCGCTGCACGCACATACGGCCGCGGCCGGAATGCCACCACCGGCCGCGCTCGTCGGCGACTGGTGGGATGCCGACGCGGTCATCGCACCGTCGATCCGACTGCGACCGGGATTCGCCCCGCCCGATGACCCGGACCGTTTCTGGCTCGGCTATCTCGGCTTTCCGGTACGCGCCACCGAGTCGCCGCTGCCACCGGCCGTGGGTGGGATGACCGACGAGATCCTGGTGTTGCGCGAGGGCCGCTGGACCCACCAGCACGTCGACGGAGCGGCGTGCGCGTCGTGGATCGCGAACGCGCTGGACTCCGGCCCGACCAATGCCGACCCAGAAAATGCCACCGCGGCCTGGTCGGCGCGGTGGCAACCACCGGCACGCGAACCCCATCTGGCCGCCATCGATGCCTGTCTCGAGGCGATCCGCGCCGGTGAGGTCTACCAGGCCTGCGTGTGCACCCACTTCACGGGCGTCGTCACCGGCGAACCACTCGAGTTCTTCGGCGACATCACGGCCGCCACTCTTCCCGCGAAAGCCGCTTTCCTACAAGGAACGTGGGGGACGGTGGCAAGCTTTTCACCCGAGTCGTTCCTGCGCCGGACCGGCAACCTCGTCTCGTCGGCACCCATCAAGGGCACTCGGGCAGCCTCTGCCGACCCGAGCTCACTGGCCGACTCAGCCAAGGACGTCGCCGAGAACGTCATGATCGTCGACCTCGTCCGCAACGACCTGGGCCGGCTCGCGCGTACCGGATCGGTGCGTGTCGCCGATCTGCTGTCGGTGGTCGCCGCGCCCGGGGTGTGGCATCTGGTCTCGCGGGTGGAGGCGCTGGTCGATCCCGGGGTGGGCAACACCGAGTTGCTGCGGGCTACCTTCCCACCGGCGTCGGTCACCGGTACGCCCAAGTTGCGCGCGATGGAGTTGATCGCCGACTGGGAGCAACAGGCGCGTGGCGTGTATTGCGGCGCAGTCGGAATGGCCGGGCCGGGCCACGCGCTCGATCTCAATGTCGCCATCCGGACCGTCACGGTGACCCCCGACGGATCGGCCGCTCTCGGTGTCGGCGGTGGCATCACCATCGATTCCGACCCGCACCACGAATGGCAGGAGTGCCTCGACAAGGCTGCCAGCATCGTCGGCGAGGTCGGTGGCCGATCCGGCCGAGCGAACTCCCTGCGATAGCATGTGAGAATGCGAGGTTCCATACTTCCCGGTACGGGAGGTACGGGGTCGGCTCGCGGTCGGGGTGATGAATCAGCGATAGAGGTCACTGCCGAATTGCCGGTGCCGACCGAACGTACCGAAGTGGCAGCGTCCTGGCGACGTGTCAGTGCGGCCGGCGCGCGGGCAGATCAGCATGCTCCGGTCCATCTCGAGACTTCCGACGTCGAGATCCGACAGGCGGCCAATCCGTTGGCTGTCGGGGTCGAACGGCTGCAGCAGATCTTTGCCGACAGCGCCGACGACTCCGAGCTGATGATGGGGGTGTTCGACGCCGATGGAGTGTTGCTGTGGCGCGGCGGAACCCAACGCTGGCTCGACGTCGCCGACACCCTGGAGTTGGTGGAGGGCAGCCGGTGGGACGAGCAGTCCACCGCCACCACCGCCGTCTCGTTGGTGATGACCGAACACCGCTCGATCCGGGTGTTCGGCACCGAACACTACAACCACGCGCTGCAGTCGCTGTACTGTGCCGCGGCCCCTGTCCACGACCCCCGGACCGGGGTCTTGACCGGCATCGTCGGCTTGGCCGGGCCGGCGACCGCAGTTCAGCCGTCCTCCACCGCCTTCGCCACCAGTCTCGCTGCGCTGGGTGAACACGAGATCGCCGCCGCCCACGCCCGTTCGCTCGCGGAACTGCGCCGGAGCGCCGGAGCGAGCCTCACCGGAATCCGCGGGCCCGCTCTGCTGGTCGATCGCGATGGATGGGTCGCCGACAGCCGGGGCTGCAGTTCGCCTGCGGCCGTCGCGGCACCGTCGGAGGACGTGCCGCAATTCGTCCCCGGCATCGGGAGCTGCATCGCCCAGCCGGTCGGCACCGGGTGGCTGTTGCGCCGCGTCGGTCCGGCGAACCCGATCGTGGCCTCACTCGACCTGCGTGGGGAACCGTCGCTGACCGTCGAAGGTGACGGCGACGAGTGGCGCACGGTGTTGACCCGACGTCACGCGCAGATCCTGCTCCTGCTGGCCGAGGCCGGTGATTCGGGTCTCACGTCGGCCCGACTGAGCCGACTGATATTCGGCGACACCGGCCACACGGTGACGGTGCGCGCCGAGATGTCCCGGTTGCGGCGTGCGGTGGGAGCCCTCATCACCAGCCGGCCTTACCGACTCGCACCCGGGGTCACCCTGCACGTCGCGACCGACCAACCCGACCAGGGCGCCGTCATCGATCGGGCTCCTGCCGACGCCGCTCCAGCACCGCCTGGTACACCTCACGTCGGGAAGCACCGCCGGCGTGGGTCACCTGCGCACACGCATCCTTGAGGCGCATGCCGCCGGCCACGAGGCGCTCGACCTCGTCGACCAGTTCGGTGGCGTCGGGCGCCCGCGCGATGGCTCCCTCGACGACCACGGTGATCTCCCCGCGCACGCCGTCGGATGCCCACTGCGCGAGTTCGGCCAGTGTGCCGCGGCGGATCTCCTCGTAAGTCTTGGTCAATTCCCGGCACACCACGGCGCGGCGATCGGGTCCCAGCACGTCGACCGCGTCGGCCAGGGTGTCGGCGAGCCGATGGGGTGAGTCGAAGAAGACGGTCGTGCGAGGCTGGTCGGCGAGGCCGGCGAGCCAGTCACGCCGCGCACCCGGGCGTCGGGGCGCGAAACCGTCGAAGCAAAAGCGCTCCGACGGCAGCGCCGACACCGCCAACGCCGTCGTCACCGCCGACGGCCCCGGTAGGCAGGTGACCCGAAGCCCGGCCTGCGCGCATGCGGCGACGATGCGGTAGCCGGGATCGCTCACCGAGGGCATGCCCGCGTCGGTGATCAGCAGCACTGTCGCCCCCTCGGAGACAGCGCCGACCAACCCGGGCGTGCGGGATGCCTCCACCTGGTCGTAGTAGCTCACCAATTTGCCGCCGATCGACACTTCCAGCGCGTTGGCCAACGCCCGGGCCCGGCGGGTGTCCTCCGCGGCCACGATGTCGGCCGACGCCAGCGCGGCGCGAAGTCGCGGCGAGGCGTCCTCGACCTGCCCCATCGGAGTCGCCGCCAACAACAGGCAGCCCTCATCGTCGTCGGATGGGTGTGGTGTCGGTGCGCCGGCCGGGTGTCGTCCTGCATTCATCATCAGTCAGCTTACGAGGGACCACTACGATCGATCGGGTGACCGACTCCGCCGTCCTCGACCGAGACTCACCGACCGACGGCGACCTCCCCGCACCTGTCGACCACGGCCGGGCCGAGGACCTGGGCACCGCGCCCGGCCCGTCGATCCCGACCCCGGTGTTCGGGGCCCCCGACCGCCGGCGCGGTCTGCTGGTCGGGGTGGTGATCGCGGCCGTGGCCACCATCACCCGGCTCTGGGGGCTGGCCCGGCCGACCGATCAGGGCACACCGGTCTTCGACGAGAAACACTATGTCCCCCAGGCCTGGCAGGTACTGACCGGCGGCAACTGGATCGAGGACAACCCGGCCTATGGGCTCGTCGTCCATCCCCCGGTGGGCAAATGGTTGCTCGCGGCCGGTGAGGCGATGTTCGGCTACGGGCCCGTGGGCTGGCGGATCGCCCCGGCTGTCGCCGGCATCGCCATCGTGGTGATGATCTACTGCACGGTTCGCCGTATGACGCGCTCGACGCTGGTCGGCGCCATCGCCGGGGTGTTCGCCATCTGCGACGGCGTGCTGTTCGTCCAGTCCCGGATGGGGATGCTCGACATCTTCCAGGCGGCGTTCCTGGTGGCGGCGTTCACCGCGCTGATCGCCGACCGTGATCAGGTCCGAGCCCGGATGCATCGGGTTTACGTTGAGGGCCGGATCACCGACAGCGCGTTCGGCCCCCGGCTGGGGTTTCGCTGGTACCGCTTCACCGCCGGGGTCATGCTCGGTCTGGCCTGCGGTACCAAGTGGTCGGGCGCGTACTTCGTGGTGTTCTTCGCACTCCTCGCAGTCGGTTTCGACGTGGCAGCGCGCAAGGCCTATCACGTACGACGCCCCTGGCTCGGGGTACTGCGGCGCGATCTGTTCCCGGCCGGGATGAGTCTCGCAGTGCTGCCCGTCGTCCTGTACTTTGTCACCTTCATACCCTGGTTCAACAGCGAGACCGCGGTCTACCGATACGAGGTGGGCAATCAGATCGGGGTCGGCGGCTCGTTCTCCTGGGTACCGGGCGCGTGGCGCTCGTTCTGGTTCTACGAATCGGGCATCCTGCAGTTCCACGCCGGCCTCACCAACTCGGCGGGAAACCACCACCCGTGGGAATCCAAGCCGTGGACCTGGCCGATGAGTTTGCGGCCGATGCTGTACGCCATCGAGAACGGCCCCGACCAGTGCGGGGCAGGCGAGTGCGTCCGCGCGCAGATGCTGATCGGGTCGCCCGCGATGTGGTGGTTGGCCCTGCCGATGGTGCTGTGGGGGTTGTGGTCATGGATCGTGCGCCGCGACTGGCGATATGCGGCGGTACTCACCGGCTACCTGGCCGGACTGCTGCCGTGGTTCGCCGACCTCGACCGCCAGATGTACTTCTTCTACGCAACGGTGATGGCACCATTCCTGGCGATGGGCCTGGCACTGGCCTGCGGCGACCTGCTCCGCACCGCAGGACGAACGGCCCGATGGCGCCCCGAACGCCGCACCCTGGCGGTGCTCGTCGTTGCCGTCTACGTGGCACTGGTGGTGGTCAACTTCATCTGGCTGTGGCCGATCCTCACGGCCAGTCCCATTTCGCCGGCGCAGTGGCAACAGCAGATCTGGTTGCCCAGCTGGGGCTGAGTGGTGCTGTTTACCGACGGGGCCACTGGGTCACCCGTTGACGACCTGACGCACCAGGGCCACGATGGCGTCGTCGTCGATACCCAGTTGCCGCAATGCTGCGACATGGTCCACGGTCGCCTGTTGGGCCCGGTCGCGGGCGGTGTCCTGTCCGGCCTTGATGAACGAACCGTGCCGACCACGGGTCTCGATGACCCCGGCGGACTCCAGTTCGCGGTAGCTCTTGGCCACCGTGTTGGGCGCCAGATCGAGATCGGCCGCCAACCGACGGACGGTCGGGATGCGTTGCCCCACCAGGAGGTCGCCGCGCCGGATGAGTTCGATGATGCCGCTGCGCACCTGTTCGAACGGCGGGCCACCGTCGGGATCGATCGTGAGACTCTCACCCAGATCCATTGTCAGGTCCCGCCCAGCTCGTCGCGGGCCAGCGGACACGACATACACCGCGGTCCACCGCGGCCCGACCCGAGCTCACGGCCCTCGATCTCGAACACCTCGATCCCCGAATCCCGCAGGCGGCGGTTGGTTTCCACGTTCCTGTTGTAGGACACCACGACGCCCGGGCTCAGCGCCAGCGTGTTGTTACCGTCATCCCACTGTTCGCGTTCGGCGGTCACCGGGTCGAGCCCAGTGTCGATGACCCGCAACTTCTCGATTCCCATCGCCTCGGCCGCCGCGTCCACAAAAGGGCGGGGCCCGGACACGCTCACCACGTCACCAACCGATCGGATCGTGAACGCCGACATCGTCTCGGCGATGTTCGGATACATCACCACCGCGTCGACGTCGACCATCGTGCACACCGTGTCGAGATGCATGAACGCACGGGCCTGTTCGATCGGGACCGCCAGCACGGTGTGCGCCAACTCGTCGTCGAAGAGGCTGCGGGCCAGCGCTTCCGCGCCGGCCGGGGTGGTTCGCTCCCCCACCCCCACCGCCACGACTCCCGGCGCGAGCAACAGCACGTCGCCACCTTCGACGGGAGCGACCTGCGATTCATAGGCGCGCCGCGCGCCCCGGAACCGCGGATGATGGGCATAGATGATGTCGGTCAACGACGTCTCCCGCACGCGCGCAGGAAGTGCCAGCGAGGTGATCGCGAAACGCGGACCGATCCAGAACGAACTGTCCCGGGTGAACAACAGATTCGGCAACGGTTCGATCGCGAACTCGGGGCCGTGGTGCATCCGTCGGACCAACGACGACGATGCGGCCGCCGGGGTCACCGGCAACTCGTCGAAGGTCATCCCGGCCGTCAGCACATGCGCGAGTTCGGCCGCCGGCAGACCCCGTAGGTGCGCGGCGAGGTCCTCGGCGAGGTGTGTCCCCAGCCGGCGCGGACTGACCGCCGAACTGATGCCCTGAATGCGCGCCGCGCCACTGTGTCCGATCGTCTCGGTCAGCAGGTCACCCAGCAGGTGAACGTCGACGCCGTTGGCCCGCAGCACGTCGGCGAAGGCATCGTGTTCTTCCTGAGCTCGCGCCACCCAGGGCAGCCCGTCGAAGAGCAACTGATCGTTGTTGCGCGGGGTCAGCCGGAGCAGTTCGTCGCCCGGACGATGCAGCATCACCGCACGCAGCCTGCCGACCTCGGACCGCGATCCCAGCGGGTAGTCGGCTGCCATAATGCTCATGGCTCAACGGTAGTTCGTCACCGGCGATCTCACCCGTGTTAGGGATCGTTCGGGTCGCGTTCCACCTCGGTCAGGTGTGGGCCGCTGCCCACCACCGCGGGGGCGGTCTCGCCGGCGAACGACCACAGGACAAACGCGACCGCCGTGACGACCCCGGTCAACAGGAACGCCGGACCGAATCCGGCGCGGTCGGCGACGAAGCCCACCACGACCGGCCCGCTCACCGCGCCGAGATCCGACGACATACCGTAGGCGGCCAATGCCGACCCGCCCTGCTGCCGATTGCCCAACACGTCGGCCAGCGCCGCCTGGTGTGTCGGCGCAAACAGGCCGGAGCCGACTCCGGCGACCAGACAGAGTCCCAGCGCCACCAACAGATTGGGCGACAGGCCGAGCGCACCGGTGGCGATCGTGGCGATGGCGAGGCCGGGCAGCATCACCGGCCGTCGGCCGAAGGTGTCCGACAGTCGTCCGGCGACGACGATGGCGGCCACGTTTCCGACGGCATAGACGGCCAGCGCCACCCCTGCCATCGCGGCGCCCTCGTCGAGTCCGTCGGTGATGAACAGCGGCACCACCGCGACCCGAACCCCCATCGACGCCCATCCCTGCGCGAAGTTCGACGTGAGGACGGCCCGGTAGGTGCTGTTGCGCAGGGCGGTCCGAAATGCGATGACGCCGGCGCTCGGAGCCGACGACGGGTCGGGCCGCCCGCCCTGATCGCGCAACTGTGTGGCCACCACCGCCGCCGCGATCATCAGGGCGATCGAATAGACGACGAACGGCATCCGCAGACCGAAACCGACCAGGGCGCTGCCGATCAGCGGACCGGTGATGTTTCCGATCAGGAATCCGGCCGAGAAGTATCCTGAGACGCGGCCGCGGATCTCGCCGGGCGCCATCCGGATCAGCAGTGCCATCGCCGACACCGTGAACATCGTGGAACCGACCCCACCGGCCGCGCGGAACAGCAGCAGTTGCCAATAGCCCTGCGCAAACGCACATGCGAACGTGCTGCCCGCGACGATGAGCAGTCCGATGAGATAGATCCGACGCTCGCCGAAGACGGTGACGAGGCGACCGGTGGTGGGGGCGAACAGCAACCGCATGACTGCGAATGCGGAGACGACCGCCGATGCCGCGGTGAAGCTGACGTTGAAACTACGCGCGAATGCCGGCAGCGCAGGCGCGATGAGGCCGTATCCGAGTGCGATGACGACGTTGGCGGCCAGCAGAACCCAGATTCCGCGGGGGATCTGTCTCACGATGCCGGTCTTGTCGTGTCGATATCTGGGCCCATGATGATCACGACACTATCGACCCGCGACGTCACGATGCCCAGCGGCATCGATCATCGTCGGCGCTCAGGACCACTCAGTCACGCATCAGCCGCCGCGGTCCGGGGCCGAGTTTGTTCATCTCGTCGCCGGGATTGAGCAGATGGCACTCCCCCAGCGACAGACAACCGCAGCCCACGCAAGAGCCGATCATGTCGCGCATGTTCTCCAGCAGGGCGATGCGGTTGTTGATGTCGTCGATCCATCGTTTGGAGGCGGCTTCCCACATCGACTTCGGCGGCGACTCGTGATCGCCGAGTTCGCCGAGCACGTCGGCGATCACGGCCAACGGGATGCCGGCGGTCTGCGAGGCGCGGATGAAGGCGACGCGGCGCAGCATCGCGCGATGATATCGGCGCTGATTGCCCGAGGTCCGTCGACTGAAGATCAGCCCCTGGTCCTCGTAGAACCGCACTGCCGACGGTGCGATGCCGGCCCGCTGCGCCAACTCTCCCACCGACAGTTCGAGCTTCTTCAGCGACACGCCACCATCGTAGGTCGGCACCCACCAAAGCCGAGAGCTGCCGGTATCCGGCAGCTCTCGAGTCGAGATCACTCCCGCACGACCATCACCGGGCACTCGGCCTGGTGCAGGATCTTCTGGCTGGTCGAGCCCAGCAACAGCCCGGTGAAGCCGCCGCGGCCTCTGCTCCCGACCACGATCAGCTGTGCGTCGCCCGCCGCATCGAGGACGGCTTTGGCCGGTTCCTCCGGGATCACCACCCGTTCGACGACGACGTCGGGATTGTCGGCCGAGTAGCCGGCGAGGCGTTCGGCGACGGCTTCGACAGCTTCGCCCGACATCCGGGTGACCTCGGCGGGCTCGATGCCGTAGCCGTGCAGGGCGTCCACGTCCAGGGGTGTCCAGGTGTGCACGGCCACGAGCTTGGTCTTACGCAGCGCGGCCTGCCGAAAGGCTTCGGCCACCGCCACATCGCTGACCGGCGAATCGTCGACACCCACCACCACCGGTCCGTCGCCACCGGCACCGGCGACCACCACGACCCGGCCGTGGAAGTGTGCGGCGACACTGACACTGACCGATCCCAGGAACAAGCCTTTGATCGAGCCCAATCCGCGGGTACCGAGCACGATGGTGCCGGCGTCCTTCCCGAGCTCCAGCAACACACGCGCGGCGTCGCCTTCGGCGGTCGAGGTGTGCAGGGTCACGTCCGGAGCCGTCTGCTTGGCCAGCTCGGCGGCAGCGTGTACCGCGTCGGTGGCGTCCTGTCGGATCGCGTCGACGACGTCTTGCGGGATGATCAGGCCCGGTGCGTAGTTGCTGGTGCTGATGTCATAGACACCGACCAGCTTCAGTTCCACGCCTTCGGTCACGGCCGCCTTCGCAGCCCAACGGACGGCAGCGTCCGAGGCATCCGATCCGTCCACACCGACGAGAATCGCACTCATTTCGGTACCACTCCTCACTCGTGTCCACCTAGGTCCTCCTGCCATCCTGCCCCTGCGCGGCCGTTCGAGCAAAGGGCAGAAAGTCCCGGTCACAGGAGGTTTCACCGACCGCGTAGGGTGGAGTTGAGGTGAGCGATGACCAACCATGAGCAACTACACCGCGAGCGGAGGGCACCGGCCGCACCGTCGGAGTCCGACGAGAACCGTGCGGCACCCAACGACTTCGGGCGGACCGGACCCGCACCGCGCGGCAACGAGGTGCGTTCGGCCATCGTGCACGGTGTCGCGACACTGGTGATCGCACTGATCGTGGCGACGGTCGCCGGTGCCACCGACGGCACCGCCGAGACCGCACTGATCGTGCTCGCGCCGATCGTGGTGCTGATCGGTGCGCTGACCGCGTTGTGGCGCACCTACCGAAGTTGGCGCTCCGGTGGACGGTGGCAGATCTGGCAGGGCGCCGCATGGTTCCTGCTGGCGATGTTCATCTTCTTCTTGTCCGGGGTGGGCCCGCTGATCACCTCGTGACCAGATTCGCTGAGACAGGACGCCTCTCCAGCCGGCGTCAGCGACCGTATCTCGGGTAGCGCCGGTTGAACTTCTCCACTCGACCGGCTACATCGCGTACGCGTGCCACGCCGGTGTAGAACGGATGCGATTCGCTGGTCACGTCGACGGTGATGCGCGGATAGGTGTTGCCGTCGGTCCACTCGACGTGATCGTCGGACGTGGCGGTCGATCGGGTGAGGAACTGCGAACCCGTGGACGCATCGCGGACGACGACGGAATGGTAGTCGGGGTGGATGTCTCGTTTCATCGGTCAGGCCTCTCGTTGGTCGGTGTTGTCGGTGATCGACACGGCGTCGACGGTCGCGGTGTCGGTCAGATCGAGATCGTCGCAGGGATCGGTATGAAATCCGCCGAACGGATCGTCGAGGGTCGCCCAGAACTCCTGTCCGGCGGCGAATTCGACTTCGTTCAGACACGCATCCCGCAGTGCGTCCTGGATTTCGGATGCGTCTGCGCGATGAACCAGGGCCACCAGAGATGTGTGCCGATCGCCGTAGCGCTCGTCCCACCGCAGGGCCGCCATCGCGCGTCGTTCCGCGGGCTCCCGGTCGACCTCCGACTCGTCCATCGCGGCAAGCCATGCGCCACCGCGGGCAACCTGCAGGGCACCACCGGCCGACTCGAGCCATAAGGCCTCTGCGGGCTGGGTCGCGATCCACAGCCTGCCGCGTGCGGTCACCACCCCGTCGAGCAGGGCGTCGATGGCATCGTGCAGTCGCCCCGGGTGCATGGGCCGTTCGGAGTGGAATTCCACCCAGGACACGCCGCAGTCGGCGTCCAGTGGCGGCTCGCCGCGCAGCAACGGGTCGTGTGGGGCGTCCACACGGCCCCGGCGCGACATCGGCGCCACCGCGGCGAGCAGGCGTTCGAGGAGAATCGTCGTCACCGGACGCTGCGGCAACTCGATCATGATGGGTGCGTTCGGGGCGAGCCGCTTGAGCACAGCGGTCAACCGCGCGGACTCCCACGCGTCGCGCATTGCCCGATCGCAGCCCGCCACCACGAGCGCGTCGGCAAATGCCACCTGGCCGACTGCCACCTGCGCCAGCGTGCGGTCGTCGTCGACATGATCGAACCCGGCCTCGGCGAGTGTGTTGTCGCCGGTTGCCGATTCGAGCCAATCCTGCTCGGCGACGCAGGCTATCGTCGCCTCGATCCGGACATCACGCGATGCCGGACCGTCGAGGAAGCCGGGCATTGACTCGACCACGACCTCGTCGATCGCCCAGGCGATGCGCTCGGGTTCGAGGATCGGATCCAGGGTCAACACGATCCGGCGCACCGACGAACGTCGATGGAGCCTGCGCAACAGCGGGAGCAGATCCTCACGAAGCGTGCAAGGCACGCATCCGTGGGCGAGTTCGACGCCGATTGTCCGTTCGCGTCGCCGCCCATCCGGGTCAACCCAGCTCATGAGCCGAGCCACCCTGCCGTCAGCGACGTGCGAGAAGTCGTGATGCACCAGGACGGTCCCTGCGGTATCCAAACTCATCTCACCCGTGAGAGCATCCCCGACCCGCGATACCGCCGCCGCCTCAAGCCCCGTCACGAGCACGATCGGCGTCCGCTCGTCGGTCGTCGATGGCGCGCCACGTCGCCGAGCCGGTCCTCCGTCGTTCACCGTCTACCACCTTCTTGACAACAATTTCCATTTAGTCGAGACCGACGGTACCGTGACAGCCACACAAACGCCAATCATTTCCAATAGCACGAGAGGAGCACCTCAATGTCCCAACGCTGTCAGGTGACCGGCCGCGAACCCGGGTTCGGCAAACAGGTGTCACATTCGCACGTCCGCACGTCGCGGCGGTGGAACCCCAATATCCAGCGCCGGCGCTACTACGTGCCCGGCGAGGGCCGCTACGTGACCCTGCGCGTGAGCGCCAAGGGAATCAAGACCATCGACAAGGTCGGAATCGAGTCGGTTCTCGCGACGATCCGTGCGCGCGGAGAGAAGATCTGATGGCCCGCAACGAGATCCGACCGATCATCAAGCTGCGGTCGACGGCCGGCACCGGCTACACCTACGTCACGCGCAAGAACCGGCGCAACGACCCCGACCGGATGGTGTTGCGCAAGTACGACCCAGTCGTGCGCAAGCACGTCGACTTCCGAGAGGACCGCTGATGGCCAAGAAGTCCAAGATCGTCCGCGACCGACAACGGCGCGAGATCGTCGCCCGGTATGCGCAGACCCGCGCCGAGCTCAAACGGACCATCGCCGCGTCGACGTCGTCCCCCCGGCAACGGGGAGACGCCCAGCGCCGGTTGCAGCGACTACCCCGCGATGCGAGTCCGACGCGGCTGCGCAACCGCGATGCCGTCGACGGACGCCCCCGCGGCTACATCGGCAAGGCCGGGCTCTCCCGGGTGCGCTTCCGCGAACTCGCCCACCGGGGCGAACTCCCCGGCATCCAGAAGTCCAGCTGGTGATCACCCATTCGAACCCGAGGTAACACAGTGGCCCGCAAACCAACTCGACCGTCCCGAGACATCCCGACGAAACGCGCGCGCAATCTGTTGCACGGTCACGGCATCCATGTCGACGGCAACAACCCCGTCGACTACAAGGATGTGGCCCTGCTCCGACAGTTCCTGTCCGACAAAGGACGCATCCGCAGCCGCCGGGTGACCGGCCTGACCCCCCAACAACAGCGCCAGGTCGCCACCGCGATCCGCAATGCCCGGGAAATGGCCCTACTGCCCTACGACACCCGACGCTGACTGCGAGCTCAATCGTCGTCGACGCGCATGTCCAGACTGATCTCCTCCGCGTCGAGTTGCGCCAGTTCGTGACTCAGCAGGTTGGAGTGGTAGGTGCCGGTCGACCGCATACGCATGAGGGTTTCCCGCTGAGCGTCGATGACCTCGCGGCGGGTCTGCTCGAACGCGGCCCGAAAAGCCAGGTTGGTGCCGATGACGGTGTCGTCGGCATCGGCCTGGCGTTCCATCTTCTCGATCCGTTCACGAATCCAGGGAAAGCGTCCCGCGACATCGGATCTAGCGAGGGTTTCCGACGCAGTCCGCGACAACTCGGCATGCAGGCGAGTGCGTTCGGCCGCGCGGTCGTCGGACACATCAGCCAACCGCAGCACCCGGATCAGCCAACCGAGAGTTCCACCCTGCACGATCAGCGAGGCCGCAGCGACCACGAACGCAATGAGCACCAACAGTTCTCGCGACGGAGTGTCGGCCGGGAGGGTCTGCGCTGCCGCCAGGGTCACGACACCACGCATCCCGGCCCAAACGATGATCGCGCCTTCCTTGGGGCCCATCGGCGAGGCGGTGTAGTAGTCGATATCGGCCATGGCACGGGTGATCCGGTCACGCACCCGCTGCGCCGATTCGGGGTTCTCGGCGAATGCGGCCGTCGACAGCTGTTCGGCTCTCGCCCGGTTCCGTTTTGCCCGACCGAACCGTAGCGAGGGCCGTCGTCCCCGCTCGGCACTGGTGGCCGCGACCCCGGTGCCATCTGCGGCCGCCCGGCGGGACTTCTCGACAATGGAGGCGTCCATGTTCTCCAGATATGGCCGCATTGCCGTACGTCGACGTGCGACCCGGTCGAGCCATACGATCAGCGGGGTCACGTAGAGCGCCCGCACCACCGCGGTCATGGCCAGCGCCGACAACCCGATCCAGACAGCTGTGACGATGCCGCCGTGGTCATTACGGACGTCGACCAACAGAGCCCACAACTCCAACCCCATCAAGAGAAAGACCCCACCTTCGGCGAGAAACTCCACCGTTCGCCAATTCTGCGCGTCCGAAACCCGATGACGGGGTGAGAGGTAGCGGACCGCGCCGGCACCGGTGATCAGGCCGGCGGTGACCGCCGCGACGAGCCCGGAGGCCCCGAGCTCCTCGGCCGGCAGGTAAGCCAGATAGGGCACTGTGAACGAGATCGCGGTGTTGACGGTGGCGTCACCGACCCGGCGCCGAACCCAGAGGTTTCCCCAACCGACTACGGCACCGATCGCCACCGCGGCGATGACCGCCCAGAGAAAGCTGACGGCCACGTGACCGAACGAGAAACCGGCAGCGGTTGCCGCGACCGCAGCCCGAAGCAGCACAAGTGCGGTGGCGTCGTTGAGCAGGCTCTCACCCTCCAAGATGGCGATCACCCGGCCAGGCACGCCCAGTCGTTTGGCGATCGACGTCGCGACCGCGTCGGTCGGCGAGACGATGGCCCCCAACGCGATCCCCGTGGCCAGATCCACGCCGGGAATGATCTGGTCGAAGAAGACACCCAAGACCACCGAACTGATGACCACCAGCACCACCGACATCGCACTGATCGCCGCGAAGTCTCGCCGGAAGTCCATCGTCGGCATGGACACCGCCGCCGAGTAGAGCAGTGGCGGTAGCACGCCGATCAGGATCCATTCCGGATCGACCTCTACTTCCGGCACGAACGGCAGCACACCGATGATGGCGCCGGCAACGACCAGCAGCAATGGCGCTGCCACGCGAATCCGCGGGCCGATGACGTGCGCGGCGGCAATGCCGAGCACCGCGAGGATCACGAACAGGATTTTCTCCATGCCGACCATCCTGTCGCAGCATCGCCGATGCCGGTGCGGCACGCAGTGCCATCGCGAATTGTGACATTGAATGTTGACATATACCTGCCGTCGAACTACGTTCAGAAACCATCGACCGAGCCCTCGGCCACCTGAGTCGAGATCTTGGTCAACCGAGCCGGACAGCAGGATTCTGAGCACGCAAAGGACCCGCAGCCATCATGACGAACGCCATCGACCGCATCGGCGCCACCTACGTCCCCGAGGCCCCCCAGGCGCCGGCAGACGACTACACACAGGTGCTCGACGACCTGTCGAGCGCGTCGGTGCATCGGAATTTCGACCCCTACATCGATATCGACTGGGACTCGCCGGAGATGGCCATCGTGCCCGATGACGAGCGCTGGATTCTGTCCGCCGAGGTCGACCCGGTCGGTCGACACCCCTGGTACCAGCAGCTACCCCGCGACAAGCAGATCGAGATCGGCATGTGGCGACAGGCCAATGTCGCCAAGGTCGGACTGCAGTTCGAATCGATTCTGATCCGCGGCCTCATGCAGTACAGCTTCAAATTGCCCAATGGCGCCAAGGAGTTCCGCTACACCACGCACGAATCCAAGGAGGAGTGCAATCACACCCTGATGTTCCAGGAGTTCGTGAACCGCTCCGGAATGGACGTGCCCGGCGCCAAGATCGGTTATCGCCTGATCTCGCCGCTGGTACCTCTGGCGTCGACGATCTTTCCGACGGTGTTCTTCTTCGGTGTGCTCGGCGGCGAGGAACCGATCGACCACATCCAGAAAGACTTCCTACGCACGCGCGCCAACCTGCATCCGACCATGGCCGCGGTGATGCAGCTGCACGTCGCTGAGGAGGCCCGCCACATCTCCTTCGCGCACCACCTCCTGCGCGAGACTGTGCCGCAGAAGGGTCGCGTCCAGCGATTCCTGCTGTCGTTGATGTTCCCGCTCACCATGCGCATCCTGTGCGGTGCCATCGTGGTGCCGCCGAGGTCGTTCCAGCGGCGTTTCGACATCCCGAATGAGGTGATGCGCGACATCTTCTGGCGGTCACCGGAGTCAAAGCAGTTCCTACGAAACGTATTCGGCGATGTCCGGATGCTCGGCGAGCAGTGCGGGCTGATGAACCCCGTCTCGCGCCTGTTGTGGAAGCTGCTGGGTATCGGCGGACGCCCGTCACGGTTCCGCAGCGAGCCCACCTACACCGCGGCCTGATACCGCACCCGCCCACTGCTGCAACGGAACCGAAATGCCTCACGTCGTCACACAGGCGTGCTGCGGAGATGCCTCGTGTGTCTACGCATGCCCGGTGAACTGTATCCATCCCACTCCCGAGGAGCCCGGGTTCGGCACCTCGGAGATGCTCTACATCGATCCGTCGACGTGCGTCGACTGTGGTGCCTGCGTGAGCGCATGTCCGGTGAGCGCCATCGTGCCCGGCCATCGACTCCCCGATGAACAGGCACGGTTCGCCGACATCAACGCCGCCCACTTCGATGGGCCCGCCGCCGATGCCGTCCGCTTCCCGGTCGACACCGCGCAACGACTCCCACTGGCCCCCATCAGCAAGCCGAGGCAACTGAGTGTCGATGCGCCGTTGTCGGTGGGCATCGTGGGCTCCGGCCCGTCGGCGATGTACGCGGCCGACGAGTTGCTGCGGCATCCACAGGCCTCGGTGACCATCTACGAACGTCTGGACCGCCCGTTCGGCCTGGCCCGCTTCGGGGT
Source organism: Gordonia sp. NPDC062954 (assembly GCF_044543825.1). Lineage (NCBI taxonomy): Bacteria > Bacillati > Actinomycetota > Actinomycetes > Mycobacteriales > Gordoniaceae > Gordonia > Gordonia sp. NPDC062954. Next base: position 121,166 of record NZ_JBITWL010000007.1, read on the forward strand.
GGCACCCGACCACCTCGCCACGCGATCGGTGATGAGACTGTTCGATGACATCGCACGCGAACCGCGCTGCGACATCCGGCTCAACGTCGCCGTGGGGGCTGACGTCACGTTGGATGCACTACAGCGCCGTCATCAGGCAGTCATCTGGGCCGGCGGCGCGCCCACCGACCGGCGGCTCGACATCGAGAATGCCGACGCCCCAGGCGTCCTGAGCGCAACCGCGCTGGTCGGCTGGTACAACGGCCATCCCGATCACGCCGATCTCGATGTGGACCTCTCCAGCCGACGGGCCGTGGTGATCGGCAACGGCAACGTCGCCCTGGACGTGGCCCGAATCCTCACTGCCGATCCGGCGTCTCTCGCCGACACCACGATCTCGCGGCGCGCGTTGGCGGCGCTGCGGCGCTCCGCGATCGACGAGGTGGTGGTGCTGGGTCGTCGCGGAGCCGCCCACGCCGCGTTCACCCTGCCCGAGCTGGTGGGGTTGGTCGAGACCGGCGTCAATGTGGTCCTCGACCCCGCCGATCTCGGCTCGGCGGCCGACCTGGTCGTCGACGACGCGACGACGCGAGCGAAACTGGAAGTGTTGGCCGAGGTGGCCGGTCGGCCACCCGGTGACGGACCTCGCATCCGGCTCGCCTTTCACCGTTCGCCGTCGGCGGTCCGCCTCGGCCCCGACGGCCACGTCAGCGGCCTCGTCACCGACCACACACGCATCGGAGATTCCGGGGCCGTCGAACCCACCGGCGTCTCCGAATCGATCGACACATCGCTGATTCTCACGTCGATCGGATATCGCGGCGTGGCCATCGCGGGCCTGCCTTTCGACGACGTCCGCGGCGTCATCCCGCACGATGCCGGCCGCGTCGTAGACGACGGTGTGCCCCGCCCCGGCATGTACGTGACCGGGTGGATCAAGCGCGGTCCCTCGGGCTTCATCGGCACCAACAAGACCGACTCCGCCGAAACCGTCGCATCGTTGCTGCGCGATCACGAATCGGGGAAACTCGCGGCAACGTCCGACGCACTGAGTCCGCTCGGCTGACCGGTCGTGCCGATGTGCACGCTCGCCCTGTGACAAGGTTCGCCCGCACCGTCGGCTTCGCTACATTGTGCCGATGAGCCAATGGTGTCCCCGTACCGGGCATGATGCACGCCGACCGGTGTCGTGACAATCCGGTCACGCACGTCGACGGGTCTGGTGCTCGGCCTGGGCTCCTCGGCCGCCTTCGGGTTGTCCGGCGTGCTCGCCCGGGCAATGATCGATGCCGGGTGGACCGCCGGCGCCACCGTGACCGTACGGATCGCGCTCGGCGCGGCGATTCTTCTCGTTCCCGGAGTCGTCGCACTGCGCGGCCGCTGGGGTGCGCTGCGCCACGCATGGCCGATCCTGCTCGCCTACGGCGCTCTCGCCGTGGCCACCTGCCAGCTCGCCTACTTCTACGCGGTGACCTACCTACAGGTGGGGGTCGCGCTGCTGATCGAGTACACCGCACCCGTGGCCGTCATCGGTTGGATGTGGCTGCGTCACCGCCAACGCCCCGGGCGGCTGACCATCATGGGTGCGGTGATTGCGCTGGCAGGTCTCGCACTCGTGCTCGATCTGCGCGGTGACGTCGGCACCGACGTGATCGGTGTCTTGTGGGCCCTGATCGCGATGGTGGGTGCGGCGGCATACTTCGTGATCTCCGCCGACGACCGGATCGCGCTACCGCCGTTGACGCTGGCGGCGGGCGGGCTCACGGTTGGTGCGGTGATTCTCGCAGTGGCCGGCCTGGTGGGGGTCTTGCCGATGGCGACGTCGTCACTCGACGTAACGCTCGCCGGCCGGTCTGAATCGCCCCGGGTTTGCTGGAGGCTCGGTTAGTTGGTTCCAGCGTTTGCGGGGACCGGGTTCTCACGGTAGCTGGTGACGGTGTGGGTCGACCAGTAGGCGCTCTCGTACTCGACGGGTGGGACGTGTCCGATCTCGCCGTGCAGGCGGCGGTGGTTGAACCATTCGACGTACTCAGCGACGGCGATCTCGACCTCGCCCACACCTGCCCAGCCGCCTCGCGGGCGCATCACGGGGTTACGGATGCATTCGGCTTTGAACAGCGAGTTGAACGCCTCAGCCATCCCGTTGTCGTATGAATCCCCTTTGGAGCCAACAGATGTCACCGCTTCGGCTTCGGCCAGTCGTTCGGTGTAGCGGATGGCTCGGTATTGCACTCCGCGGTCGGAGTGGTGGATCAGCCCGGCCACGTCGTGGCCGGCACGCGACCGTGCCCACAATCCCATGTTCAGGGCGTCGAGGGCGAGGTCGGTGTGCATGGTGGTCGAGACCTGCCAGCCGACGACCATCCGCGAGAACACGTCCAGGACGAACGCCGCGTACACCCAGCCCGAGTGGGTGCGGATGTAGGTCAGGTCCGCCACCCACAACGCGTTCGGTGCCGCCGCGGTGAACTGACGGTTGACCCGGTCAGCCGGCCGGGGTGTTTCAGCTCCCTCGCTGCGCGTGGTCTTGCGTGTCTTGAGTCTCGCTATCCCTTGCAGCCCATCGGCTTTCATCAATCGCTCGACGGTGCAGCGGGCAACACTATGGCCCTGTCTGCGCAATTGGGCATGCACCTTGCGGGCACCGTAGACGCCGAGGTTGTCGGCATGCACCGCGCGGACCTGGGTAAGGAGCTCCCGGTCACGCACCACACGAGGCGCCTCGGTCTTCTGGGGGCTCAGGTGGGCTCGTACCGTGGACGGAGCGATCTGGGCGGACGTATCGCGCAATGCCGCACAGATCGGATCGACTCCGTGTTCATCGCGGTGAGCCGCGACGAACTCCACGATCAGCGCTGTGGGCGGTCGATCTCCGCCGCAAAGAAAGCCGAAGCCTGCTTCAAGATCGTGTTCGCTCGCCGCAGTTCACGGTTCTCCCGCTCCAACGCCGCGATGCGGTCAGCGTCCTCACTCGTGGTGCCCGGGCGGACCCCGCCGTCGATCTCGGCCTGACGAACCCAATTGCGCAACGCCTCGGGATGGACTCCGAGCTGATCGGCGATCCGCTTGATCGCACCTCTCGACGAATCGGGATCTTGTCGCGCTTCACATGCCATCCGGGTGGCCCGGTCCTTGAGTTCCTCACTGTACTTGCGTGGTGCTGCCATGCTCTCCATCCTTCACAGGTTCGAGAGCCTCCGACAGACCCGGGGCGGTTCAGTCGATGCCGTGGTGGGTACCAGCTGTCGTGTTGGGGGTGGTGAGCGCGGCTGTTGCCTACTCCATGGGTATTGCCGCCGGCCGACGCCTGGGGTCGCGGGTGATGAGTTTCGTCGGACTGTCCGAAGTGCTGTTCGCAGTCGCCTTCGCCTGGGCAGCACTCGCCGAACTACCCACCGCTGTGCAACTCGTCGGTGGTGTGTTGATCGTCGTCGGCGTGATTGTCGTGCGGTCCGGCGAAGCATCTACCCGAGGCGAAGAGCCGGTGATCTGACGAGGCAGGCAACGCCATCGGGGACCACCGACTGAGACAACTGTCCCAGATCTCGCACTGCGACGGCGCACACCAGATCACTGACAGCAATTGAGTTCACCACCGCACATTCCAGGTGAACAGTCGTGATTCCCCTGTCCGCCAAACGGTTCCGAGATATCCTGGCATCCACTTGTTCAGGGGGTGCACGGGTGAAGACAATGTACTCGCGGTTCGATTACATCGACGCCGCGCGCGATTCGGGGGAACGTTTCGCCGAGTTGGTGCGGACCGTCGCCGAACCCGACGCCCGCCTCACGAGTACCCCGGGATGGACCGTGGTCGACTGCCTCGGCCACGTGGCCGCCACGCCGGGCCGCTACCTCGAACTGATCGAGGGCACGGGTTCGTGGCCGCACCGGCCCAAGGACCTACCCGATTTCAACGCCAAGCAGATAGCGAACATGTCAACCCGGGACATCCATCGGCTGACCGAGCGTTTCCTCGACGACCTGGACCGCCTCCTCTACGCCGTGTCACATTTCGGCGCCCGGGTACCGGTGATGAACTTCGATGCGGATTCACGGGTTCGGTCCGACGCGGCACTGGGCATCCTGATCGGCGAGTTCCTCATCCACGGTCACGACGTGGCCACCGCCGTCGGCGCGTCGTGGCAGATCGACCCGAAGGTGGCGCCCCTCGTGGCGCGCGGGCGCCATCAGGTGCTGCCTCGGTGGCTGGTGGAGTCATCGTGCGGCGGACATTCGGCGACCTATGACATCCGCCTCCGCGGGTGCGACGAAAGGTATGTCTACGAGTTCACCGACGGCCGACTCGTGATCGACCCACCGCAGTCGCGCCATCCCGACGTGCACATCAGTGTCGACCCGGTGGTAGCCATGCTGGCGGCGTACGGACGGATGTCGCCGACGTGGGCGGCCGTGACCGGCCGGGCGTTCGCCTGGGGCGCGCGCCCGTGGCTGGCCGCCGGCCTCTGCCGCCGCTTCGCACCGGCGTGATCAGATCCTTCGCCGATAGGCATCATTCCGCGATCAGGTCGATTCACTGATCATGACGGCAACGGTTTCGGGTTCGAGCGCGGCGAACACGTGCTCGACATCGCCCGCATACGACACGTAGTCACCCGCGGCCAGTTCCACCTCGCTGCCGGTGGGCCCGACTTTCGCTCTACCGCTACTGATCACCACCAGTTCCACCACGCCGCGGGCGTGCGGCGCGGAGATTCTCGGCTCACCCGGCTGCGCACGGATCAGATACAGGTCGCGCCGCGTTCCGGGCCGTGCTGTCGACAGCAGGGTCGCCGAGTAGTCGGCTGCGGCAGCCGGGATGAGTGGACCGTCGCCGAATCGAATCACCTCCACCGACCGGGTCGGTGTGTCCAACAATGCCGAGAACTGCACTCCCAGCGCCGTCGAGAGTGCCCAGAGCGTCTCTACACTCGGGTTCCCCTCGCCGGTCTCCAGCTGCGACAGGGTCGACTTCCCGATCCGGGCGCGCCGAGCCAGTTCGCCGATCGACAATCCCGCCCGGGTCCGTTCCCGCTTGAGCGCGGCAGCAACGACGCGTTTGGGATCCGACGGAGCAACATCCGTCGAATCGTTCGATTCATAGGACGATCGTCCATCTTGACGAACACCTGGCATAGGTCCACTATAGTGGACATGCGTTCGCTTCGGAGAACACTTGATCGTGCCACTGTTCGCACAGTGCTCGTCATGAGCATGTCCGTGCTGGTCATCGGCGCGTCGTATGGCGTCACCGCCCACTCCGCAGGCCTGGATTGGTGGCAGATCGTCGTCATTGCGACTGTGGTCCTCGCCGGCTCCTCGGAGTTCGTGTTCGTCGGCATCATCGCGGTGGGCGGTGCGCCCCTACTCGCCGCGCTCGCCGGTCTGGTGGTCAACACACGCAATTTCGGCTACGGACTGTCGATGGGGCGATTCCTTCCACGCGGATGGCCGACAGCGCTCGCCGCCCACCTGATCAACGATGAGACCGCCGCGGTCACGGCCGTCGAAACCGATCAGCGGCGGGCTCGCGCCGCCTTCCTTCTCTGCGGCGCCGGAGTGCTGGTCAGCTGGCCACTCGGGTCGGCCATCGGGGTCGCGATCGGCGAGATCGTCGCGGACCCGGCGTCACTCGGTCTCGACGCAGCCTTCCCCGCACTGCTCGCCACACTCGCCATCCCCGCACTGCGCGAACGAAAAACGCTGTGCGCCGCCCTTGTCGGCGGAGCAGCAGCCGTGGCGGCGACACCGCTCCTACCGGCCGGGGTGCCCATCCTGTGCGCCTTGGCCGGTCTGGCCGTGATCGCACGCGACTCCGGAGACAGACGTGGCACCCCGGCCGCCCAGGGCACCCCCGTCGACCATCAACGGCAGGAGTACGCACCATGAGCACCATCGACCTGCTGGCCGGAGCGGCACTGCTCGCTGTCGGTACGTACCTCATCCGGGTGGCCGGACCGGCGTTACGCAACCGCTACGAGGTGAGCCCGACCGCGGCCGCGTTGCTCGACCGGGCGGCGATCCTGCTGCTCGTCGGCGTCGCGGTGACGGGCGCGGTGTTCGCCGGTCAGGAGTTCGCCGGCTGGGCCCGTCCGGCCGGAGTGGCCGTCGGCGTGGTCGCAGCAGTCTGCCGGGCACCCCTGATGATCGTGATCCTGCTCGCGGCCGGCGTCACGGCCGGCATGCGAGCACTCGGCGTCGCGTGATCTCTCGCGAAGCCGAACCGGCAGATCGGTCGGCCTCACGGTCCGGATGACGCTGGTGCCCCGCGGTCTACCGAGCTCCCGCGCCGCTCCGGCTACCCGCAGTGGCAGCGCCGCGGCCACCACGGCGGGCGGCGCCACCACGGCGCCGCTGGCCGTCACTCGGGCGACGCGCGCCCTGCCCACGTCCCCGTCCGCCGTTGCCGCGCTGGCCACGGGGTGCGGCGTTACGGGGCGGATTCTGCACCGGCTTGGGTTGCGGCGCCACGAACTCGGCGCGGGCACCGATGAGGTCGTCGACCTCGACGGAGGCCGCGTCGACGCGGGTCGGCGCCACCTTGATATTGGCCTTACGCAGCAGTCCCGCGACGTCGCGGCGCTGATCCGGCAGGCAGATGGTGACCACGTCGCCACTACTGCCCGCGCGTGCGGTACGTCCCGAGCGGTGCAGGTAGGCCTTGTGCTCGGCGGGCGGGTCGACGTGAACCACGAGTTCCACACCGTCAACGTGCACGCCACGCGCCGCGACGTCGGTGGCCACCAGCACGCGGACCCCGTCGGCGCCGAAGGCCTTGAGGTTCCGGTCGCGTTGGGCCTGGCTGAGGTTGCCATGCAGGTCGACGGCGGGGATTCCGCCGTCGGTGAGCTTCTTGGCCAGCTTCTTGGCCTGATGCTTGGTGCGGGTGAACAGGATTCGACGCCCGCGCCCGGAGGCGAGCTCGCGCACAAGATCGTTCTTGGCGCCCGGGTCGACCTCGAAGACGTGGTGGGTCATCTGAACAGGAGCCGTGGTCTCCTCGGTGGAATGCACAGTCGGCTTGCTCAGGAAGCGCTTGGCCACCTTGTCGACCCCGTTGTCGAGCGTGGCGGTGAACAGCATGCGCTGCCCGTCGCGCGGGGTGGCGGCAAGAATGCGCGTGACACCGGGAAGGAAGCCGAGATCGGCCATGTGATCCGCCTCGTCGAGCACGGTGATCTCGACATCGTCGAGTCGCACGATGCCCTGGCCCATCAGGTCTTCGAGCCGACCGGGGCACGCGACCACAATGTCGACCCCACGGCGAAACGCCTCCTCCTGCCGATTCTGGCGGACGCCACCGAAAACGGTGGTCACGGTCAGGTTCAGCGCTTTGGCCAACGGGGTGAGCACCGCGGCGATCTGGGTCGCGAGTTCGCGGGTGGGCGCCAGCACCAGGCCGGTGGGTGCGCCCGGTCGTCGGGTGACCTCCATCTCGGCCAACCCGGCGACCATCGGGATGGCGAATGCGAGGGTCTTACCGGAGCCGGTCTTGCCGGAACCGATCACATCGTTGCCGGCCAGGGTGTCGCCGAGGGTCTCGGCCTGGATCGGGAACGGCTCGGTCTTGCCCTCGGCAGCGAGGACACGGACGAGTTCGGCAGGTACGCCGAGTGAAGCAAAAGTAGTGGACAAGGTCCGTCTTTCTCTGTGGACACCGAGCAGCGTCAGACCGCGGGTCGGGGTCGGATGGCGAAGACGCATCTGTGCGTGTTCGTTCGCCGTATGAAGTCAAAGAGCAGGCGCTTGAAGCCTGTCGAAGAAGCGTTCTACGACGCGTTGACCGCACCTGATCGGTGCATCAATGAGACCAGGCTACGCGAGGCCCGTCGACCCGGCCAAATCATCGTGATGCACGTCATGCCTGTTGCTCCTGGTGACATGCGCGGCAGCCGAAATGACGTTGACACCTCAACCGTCGACGACGACGATGACCCACCGTGTACTCATTCGTGTCGTTGCCCACCGGGTGTGCGGAGGTTGCCGGCGTCGTGCGCGCCGACAACTGACCGCCCTGCCCCGTCGACGTGACTCCGCTCGGACCACGTCGGCAGACGCATGCCTTCACACGCCACGACATGAGGTCATCGATACACATGTATGCACTTACCGAATCCGCTATCCGTTCCTCGCTCGTCAACGCCTCGGTCCGCGAGCGCAAGGCGTTGAGCCTGCCGCTCGATTATACCGAATTGCGTTGGGAGGAAATGGATTTCCTGGGTTGGCGGGATCCAAAACTGCCGCAGGTCGGCTATCTCGTCATTCCACACGACGACACCGACGTCGGAATCATGCTGCGCCTGGGCGGTCGGCAACCACGAACCCGGCCGCAATGCTCGTTCTGCCAAGATGTCCACCTGCCCAACGAAGTGTCGTTCTACAGCGCCAAACTCGCCGGAGCCGCGGGGCGCAAAGGCGACACGGTGGGCATTCTCATGTGTTCGCGGTTCGAGTGTTCGGCGAACGTTCGGACCAGGCCGTCGGCGATCTTCGCCGGCGACGACCCCGAAGCGGTTCGGCAACAGCGAATTGCCACCTTGCGCAGGCACCTGAATGGATTTGCGCGGCGCATCCTGGTGCACTGACCACACTCAGTCGATGTCGACCAGCCGCTGCGGGAAGGCGTAGAAGAACCCCTGGGCGAAGTCGCACCCGGCGCGCACGATCGCCGCAGCCTGCCGAGACGTCTCCACCCCCTCGGCGATCACCGTGATCCCCAACGCGTGCGCGGCGGATGCGATGCCGGTCAACATCTGTTCGGCGCGGTCGGCCTCGTCGGCCGCGCCGTCCTCCATGTCGTCGACAAACGCCTTGGCCGTCTTGATGGTGGTGATGGGCATTTGGTACAGGTCGCTCAAACACATTCCGCCCGTACCGAAGTCATCGATGGCGAGCTGGCATCCGAGGTCGCGGATCGACGTCATCGTCGCCCGGATGCCCGTGCGGTCCCCGGCGGCGAGATCTCGCTCGGAGACCTCCACGCACAAGCGGCCGGGGTCCAATCCGGCGTCACCGAGCGCCAACTGCAAGCGCGGTACGAAGTGACGGTCGGCCAGTTCACGACGAGTGAAGTTCAGACACAACGTCAGTCCATCGGTCGTCCGCTCGTTCACGACGAACTCACGCATCGTGGTGTCCACGAGGTGTGCTCCGAGTTGTTCGATCAGATCAGTGCGCCGGGCGATCGCGATGAACTCACCGGGCGACACCTGGCCCAACTCCGGGTGGCGCCAACGCATCAGCGCCTCCAGCGCGACCCGCCCGTGCCCGCGCCCGACATCCACGACCGGGTGATAGTCGAAGTACAGCTGGCCGGGGTCGGAATTCACCGAGTTCCGTAGTTCGTACTCGATGCGTTGCCGCCGCAACCGATCCGAACGGTACTGCGGGCGAAACGAGGCGTACGGCCGGCCGGCCGAGTTCGTCCTCGCCTCCTGCAAGGCGATCTCGGCGTCGCGCAACATGTCTACCGGTGCGGGATCATCCACCAAATGGCGGGCCACGGCCACCCCCACCGACGCGGTGATCCGTTCGGTTCGCCCGTCGAGCGCAATGGGCTGGTCCACGAGCTCTCGGATGCGCGAGACCTGGTTCTCGAGGCGCGCGCTCAGGTCGTCGCGGATGAGCTCGACCACCACGAACTCATCGCCACCGAGTCGGCCGATGGCGGCATCGGTGCCCAAGGCGTCCCGCAACCGGCCGCCCACCGCGGTGAGGATGTCGTCGCCGACCGTCCGCCCCAGCGAATCGTTGATCACCCTGAAACCATCGAGATCCACGTAGTACACGCCCACGCTGTCCAGCGGCGCCGAACGCGTCGCCAAGTGATCGCCGATGGCGGCGAGTGTGCCTGCGCGGTTCAGCAGATCCGTCAGATCATCGTGAAACGCCCGCCATTCGAATCGACTCACGTCCCACTCGAGTCGAGCGGTTTCCTGGTGACGTTCGGTGATATCGGTGAACGTGACCACCGCCGCGAGCGTCCCGTCGTGCGCGATCTGGCGGCCGCTGCACGACAGCCAGCGCCGTCCCTGCGGCGCGATGATCGTGGCGATGTGATCGTCGAAGGGTTCCCCGGCCTGCACGCACCGGAGAATCGGTGACATCTCGGTGGCGGCGAAGTCGAGGCCGACATCGTCGATTCGCGCCCTCGTGATGTCAGATCCCAGATCCAACACGCTGCGCGCGGCCGCGTTGGCGATCTCGACGCATCCATCAGCGCCGATAACGATCACCGGTTGCGCCATGGATGCGACCACGAGCATCGCTCGGCGCCCCGCCTGCTCGTCACCCTGACCTGTATGGTCACCCCGACGGTCTGCCATCCAAGATCACGCCCCTCTGGGCGGTGACGCCAACGAGGCCACGCACTGCCTGCACGTCGAACTCATCAACGAACTTCCGGCGCGGGGCACTAATTCACACAGCACACCGGAGAATATACGTCGCTCGCGGCGGAGCGGATCGACGATCGGCCAGGCGTGAGTACCCTCACCGCACTCGACACCGAAATGCTCCAGACAAAAGCGCCCGACGCAAAGCCGCCGTCGACATTGTGTCGGCGGCGGCGCTGTGTCGGGTGCATTCAAGGCGGATTCTGTGGAGCTAAGGGGAATCGAACCCCTGACCTACTCGATGCGAACGAGTCGCGCTACCAACTGCGCCATAGCCCCGGGCGGTCGTGTGACCGGCCGTTGGCCACTCTAGCAGCCCGCACCCCGGTGCAACCAAACCACCGCACCGCCACGAAACCGGCTCGCTCACGGACTCGGCGAAATGTTTGCCGGCCCGGGAGCGGGCTAACCTCGCGGCATGGCGAAAATGTCCGATGACCAGGTCGCGGGGGTGCTCGACCGGGCCGTGGCCGGTATCAACCCGGTGCTCGACACGCTGGCCCGGCGCGACCCACTGGGGCTCAAGAAGCACACCTTCCACGACGACCCCCACCCCGACTCCCGAGTACAACGCGCGCTGCATCTACTCGCCCAGGGCCTCGACGCCGCCGACTGGCCGGGCACGCAGGGCTGGACGCGCCGCTCGATGCACGACCGCGCCGATTGGTGGGTCAATCGGATCGGCACCGTCAACACAGTGGCCGTGGCCTACCCCGGCGTCTTCGGCGGCTGGACGCGTCGACTTCCGTTGGCCTCCGTGCTCGGCTTCGCCAATCAGGCCATCGTGCTCATCGCCATCGCCCGCGAGTACGGGGTCACCGACCGCGCCCACCAGGTGCAGCTGCTGGCGTCGGTGCTGTGCAACCGGGAGATGTCGGCCACCACGGTCGACCACGCTGCCGATCGCGCCGACACCGACGCGCACGACGCCGACCAGCACCACGGCGCCACGCTGATCGGCGCGATCTGGGAAATCGCCACGATCCTGCGCGGTCTTTCCGACGAGTTCGATCGACGTCCGCAGCCCGTCCTGCCATTGCGGATGCTCGCCTACATCCCGGTGGTCGGGGCTCCGGTGACCTATGTGGGGGAACGCCTCGCGTTGTCGCAGGCAACGCGTCGCGGCCGCAAGTGGATCGCCGATCACCCTGCGGCGATCAGCCGGCGACCCGCCTGAGGCCGTCGTCCTCGCGCATGATGCGCCGACGCTGGAACGGCGGCAGATGGTCGAAGACCGGGTCCTCGTCGTCGATCTCGAGAACTGTGGCACCCCCGGGTCGCCGCAACCGGGGCGGCGGCGGTGCGGATTCGAACGCCGCCGCCGCGTCGGCCCGACGCCGACGCGACGCGAGTTCACGTTCGGACCGGCGCGCCCGGGCGGCCCGCTGAGCGCGAATCTTCTGCTCCAGCGCGACGGTCCGGCGCAGGTAGCCGAGGTAGGCCACGAGCATCACGGCGAGGACACCGGTGGCGATCCAGCCGGGTAACCCGACGAAGAAGCCGACGCCACCGGCAATCACCAGCAGCGTCAGCAATCCGATCAGAACACGCTGACGTTCCCGGTAGCGGAGTTCGGACTGGCGGGCATCCGGCGAGTACACCGAACGTCGTCGCGACCGCGAAGCGGTATCCGCGCTTCGCGGTCGGGAACGGGCGGGTGCCTCGGCCACACCGTCGCGGTCGGTCTCGACGTCATCCGCCAGATCGTCGTACTCGTCGGCGTCCGCATAGTCGTCAGCGTCATAGTCGTCGGCGTCATGGTCGTTGGCGTCCGAGTCGTCGGCGTCCGAGTCGTCGAACCCGGCCTCGTCATACTCGTCGTCGGCGCCATACTCGTCGTCCACGTCGTAATCATCTTCGTAGTCATCGGCGTCATCGGCGTCGTCGGTCGCGAACTCGGAATCGCTGTCCACGAACTCGTCGTCGAACTCGTAATCGTCAGCCGAGTCCTCCAGGTCACCGTCATCCAGGTCGGCCGGCTCGTGCTCCCCGGTCGCCATCTCCTCCATCGAGGCGATCTCGGCATCCTCCACGTCGTCGAGTTCCTCGTCGACCTCGTCACGCTCGGCATCGACGAATTCTCCGTCGAGGGTGATCTCCTCGTCGTGATCGGCAGCGTGGTCCGCGTCCGAGTCGCCGTCCAGGTCAACATCGGCGGAGATATCGGAACCGTCGGTGTCGTCGACGCTCGGCGCAACGGTGTCGGCCACCCTCGCGCGCCGCATCGTCGTCTGGACTGCGTCGTCGTCGGCGTCCGCATCGGCAGAGATCGTGTCGTGGTCAGCGTCGAACCGATCGGAATCGACGTTCTCGACGTCGGACTGGTCGCCTTCGGCCCGCTCGTCATCCTCCTCGTCGAGGACCGTGGTGGCCGACTCGGCGCGGTCGGACTTCGCGCGCCGCGACGTCCACGACGGGTCATGCGGGTGAGATCCGGCCGAGCGTCGACGGTCGCTGCGGGTTCGCGTCCCGCCGCGGTGCAACAGACGCGTCTCCTTCGCGGCCACTGTGGATTTCCGCATCTGCGGTCGGCCCTTGATGACCATCGGAACCAGCACGAAAAGCCATACGGCCACGAGGCAGACCCACAAGACTGAGTTCGGCATGCGACTCTCCCTTCTTTCACTCTGGTTACACGAGGCCACCTCACAATTTAGGCGCACGGACAGTGCACCCAGCGCAGACGCGCCGAGGCCCATGAACATTCGACGGATTCACAGGGCGCTCTCAGCCCGCCGCGCGCGAGGGGGGCTCAGTGAAAGGAAGCGCGCCCGGACCGGACGAGTGTCTCTGCGGCACTGCCGGTGACCTCTTCGGCGGTCAACGCGAACAGGATGTGATCACGCCAGCGCTTGTTGACGTCCATGTAGCGCTCCAACAAGCCCTCGCGACGGAAGCCGACCTTCGTCAGGACCGCTTGGGAAGCGACGTTGGCGGGTTGCACGGTGGCATCGAGACGATGCAACCCGACCTGACCGAAACAATGATCCACACCGAGCGCCACTGCCGCGGTGGCGATTCCCTGGCCGACATGTGATGCGTCGACCCAATACCCGATCCACGCGCTGCGCACCGCACCGCGCTGCACATTGCCGATGGTGAGCTGCCCGATGTAGACGCCGTCCAGCTCGATCACGAAGGGCAACACACTGCCGCGTTTGGCCTCCGACCGGAGCACCGAGTACAGCGGTGGCCAGGCACTGGGTTGGTGACGTTCGGCCCACGACCCGATCCCGGTCGGCTCCCACGGCATCAGCGTGTTCTGGTTTCGGATGCGCAACGTGCTCCAGGCCTTGGCGTCGCGCATCTTGACCGGGCGCAACATCACCGCGCCCGCCTGCGTATGCAGGGGACCCAATGTCGCGGGCCAGCCAGGATTGATCTGCGCCCCCGACAACCACCTCAACACGAGAGTGAGTTTATGTCCACGTCAACCGCGCTGCGCCAGGAACGCGACCTCGACCTCATCGCCGATGGCCAGTTCCTCCACATCCGGTTCGACGATGATCAGACAATTCGCCTCGGCGAGTTCGGCGAGCAGGTGGGAACTGCCCGTGGGCGACGCGCCGATCACCTGCACCAGGTACTCACCGGAACGCTCGTCGCGCATCAACTGGCCGCGCAGATAGCCTTTACGGCCCTGCACCGAGGCGATCGGTCCGATGGTCCGGGCGGTGATGACCCGTCGCATCGGCTGACGTTTGCCGAGTGCGATCCGGATCAACGGGCGCACCATCACCTCGAAGGTGACCAGTGCACTGACCGGATTGGACGGCAACAGGAAGGTCGGCACCTCGTCGCGCCCGAGACGACCGAATCCCTGTACCGACCCCGGGTGCATCGCCACCCGGAGGATCTCGAGCTCACCCAGATCACTCAGCGCCTCGGCGACGGCCCGCGACGCACTGCCTCCCACGGCCCCGCAGATCACCACGATCTCGGACCGGATCAGTTGCGCCTCAACGACTTCCCGCATTCGGGAGATCTCCCGTTCGGCGATGCCCACCCGGTTGACGTCGGCACCGGCGTCGCGGGCCGCGGCCGCCAAGGCGTAGCTGTTGACATCGTAGATCTGTCCCGGCCCCGGCGAACGATCGATGTCGACGAGTTCGCTGCCGATCGAGATCACCGACAGCCGCGGCCGCGGATGGACCATCACGCGCGCCTGGCCGACCGCTGCCAGCAGACCCACCTGCGCGGGCCCGATGATCGATCCGGCACGCACCGCGACGTCGCCGGGCTGCACGTCGTCGCCGATCCGGCGAACATAGTCACCGCTCTCGACTGCGTGGCCGACCTTGACCTTCTTCTCGCCGCCGTCGGTCCACCGCAGCGGGACGACGGCATCGGCCAGTGTGGGCATCGGCGCGCCGGTCTCCACGCGGACCGCCTGGCGCGGCTGCAGCCGGGTGGGTGTGCGTGCGCCGGGTTCCACCGACCCGACCACCGGCAGGGACACGATCATCTCCGTGCCGGGTTCGAGATCCACCAGCTCCGCCCCACCGGGATCGAAGTCCTCGATGTCTTCGGGTGCGATCGTGCCGGCCAGGTCCACATCGACCGCCCGCACCGCATAGCCGTCGATCGCGGCCTGGTCGAAGCCGGGCATGGGCCGTTCGGTGACCACCTCTTCGGCACACATCAGGCCCTGCGCCTCAGAGATCGCGACACGCACCGGCCGCGGCGCCACCGCGGCAGCGGTCACCCGGGTCAGATGATCTTCGACCGAACGCATCTCACCTCTCGCCCCATCTCGGCTGACAGACTTGACCAGACATTAGCCGGAGGTTGCCGCCGAATGGCGCAGGCGCGCTGTCGTCGCCGTCGGTCAGCTGTCGGCGAGGCGCTTGCCGAGCCAGTCGCGGAGGTCGGGCCCGTAGTCGTCGCGATCGAGCGCGAAGTCAACCGCGGCCTTCAGGTACCCGCCCGGATTGCCCAGGTCGTGCCGCGTCCCGTGATGGACCACGACGTGAACCGGCTCGCCCTCCTCGATCAGCAGCGCGATCGCGTCGGTCAGCTGCAATTCCCCACCCGCGCCCGGTTCGATTCGACGCAACGCGTCGAAGATCTTGCGGTCCAAGATGTATCGCCCGGCGGCGGCGAGATTCGACGGCGCGTCCTCGGCGGCCGGCTTCTCGACCATGCCCTTGAGCCGCTTGACGTTCGGGTTGTTGGCGTCGGGCAGGTCCTCCACCTCGAAGACCCCGTATGCGCTGATGCGATCTTCGGGCACCTCGATCGCGCACAGCACCGATCCACCACGACGTTGTCGCGTACGTGACATCACTTCCAGCACCCCGCCCGGCAGCACCAGGTCGTCGGGCAGGAGCACCGCGACGGCGTCCTCATCGTCGTCCAGGTACGGCTCGACACAACCGACCGCGTGTCCGAGTCCGAGCGGCTTCTCCTGAACCACCGACGCCACCTCGAGTAGAGAGGGAGCCTTGCGCACCTTCGCGAGCATCGCCGCCTTCCCGCGCGTGGCAAGGGTGTTCTCCAGCACCAGGTCTTCCACGAAGTGCGCGACCACGCCGTCCTTGCCCGGTGAGGTGACGATCAGGAGTCGCTCGGCGCCCGCCGATTTCGCCTCCTCGGCGACGAGTTCGATTCCGGGAGTGTCCACCACCGGCAACAACTCTTTGGGAACGGTTTTGGTTGCTGGAAGAAACCGCGTACCCAGACCCGCTGCGGGAACCACCGCGGTTCGCGGGATCGGTGGGGTGTTGGGCACGGATTCGTATTCGGTGAACACGTCGGTATTCTGGCTCACGTCACTGGTGCTCATGCGACCACCCTAGTGCTGTTTGCCGGCAACATCCTGTCGTGTGGCCAGCAGATTCCCGGGTGCGATGTTTCACGGCGTGGTCCGACGAGGCGGACGAGGAGAGGGCGGTCGGGTGCGATCCACCAAGAGACGTTTGCGAGCCGAACTCGAACAGCGCCGGGTGGCGCGACCGTTCGCGGCACGCAAGCAGGCGGCCGACAACCTGGCCGGATGGGTCTCATCGGCACCCTTCCGGCTCGAGTACGACGTCACCGTCGCCGCCTATGTCCCGTTCGGCGCCGAGCCCGGCTCACCGGGTCTGCTGGACGCGCTCATCGACCGCGGGGTGACCGTCATCGTGCCGGCCGTACCGGCAGGCGAACCCACCGCGCTCGACTGGGTGCGTTACGACGGCGCCGAGTCGTTGACGCGTGGACGCTGGGGGTTGTTGGAACCGATCGGACATCGATTGGGCTCCGACGCCGTCGAGGCGGCGTCGGTCATCTTCGTGCCCGCCTATGCCGTGGACAAGACGGGAAACCGACTCGGCCGCGGAGCCGGGTATTACGACCGGACGCTGACCGGGCTGACCGCCGAGATCATCGCGGTGGTCTACGACGACGAACTCGTCGAATCATTACCCGCCGCGCCGCACGACGTCCGTGTCCGGTGGGCTCTGACACCCGACGGTGGGTTCCGCGAGCTGGGTTGACCCGTCGTTGCGTTGTGCCGCGCGGAGCGGGAAGCAGGTCAGGTCAGGACGCGGCCGGCGCCGTGGCCGACGTGCTGTCGGACTTCGCCGACGAACTGCTCGACGAATCCGAGGAGCTGCCGGACGACGAGCTGCTCGACGATTCCGACGTCGACGACGATTCGCTCGCCGACGACGACTTGCGCGAATCCGTGCGATAGAAACCGCTGCCCTTGAACACGATGCCGACGGAATTGAACAGCTTGCGGAGTCGGCCAGTGCACTGCGGGCACTCGGTGAGTGCATCGTCGGAGAACGACTGCACGATGTCGAACTTGTTGTCGCACTCCGTGCACGCATACGAGTAAGTGGGCACCGATAACCTCCGGAAGACTAGTGATCGTTGCACAGTGTAACCGATTTTGGCACTCCGCCATTCCGAGTGCCAACGATGTCCGTTCATCGTGCGGCCCGCCGGTCGACATGCGATTGTGTTACGCACATGAACTCCGGGTGCGGGGACCCGGGACCGGTCATCTGACTCCGAGAGGGCGGACTCCGCCGATGAGCGATTTTCTCAGCGATATCAACGGCTACATCTGGAGCAACGCACTGGTGTTCCTCTGCCTGGCCGCAGGCGTCTTCTTCTCGATACGAACCCGGCTGGTCCAGGTTCGTCAGATCCCGGAGATGATCCGGCTGATGTTCCGCGGCGAGAAGTCACCGTCGGGGGTCTCCTCGTTCCAGGCACTGACCATCTCCCTGGCGGGCCGCGTCGGCACCGGCAACATCGCCGGTGTCGCCACGGCCATCGCCTTCGGCGGTCCGGGTGCGCTGTTCTGGATGTGGATGGTCGCCTTCCTCGGTGCGTCCACGTCGTTCGTGGAGTGCACCCTCGGCCAGATCTACAAGACCAAGGACCGACTGACCGGCGAGTACCGCGGCGGTCCGGCCTACTACTTCAGCCGGGCGATGGCCCACACCAACGCGAGCGGCGCATTCAAGGTCTACGGCCTGGTCTTTGCCGCGGTCACCGTACTCGCCTGCGGACTGCTGCTGCCCAGCGTCCAGTCGAACTCGATGGCGGTCGCCATGAACGAGGCCTGGGGACTTTCCGAATGGGTCGTGGCGGTCGGGTCGGTGATCGTGTTGGCGTTCGTCATCATCGGCGGGGTCAAACGCATCGCCAGCTTCGCCTCGATCGTGGTGCCGTTCATGGCCGTGATCTACATCTTCTTCGCCATCATCATCGTGGCTCTCAATGCCTCGGAGGTTCCCAACGTCATCAGCACGATCTTCGCGAGCGCCTTCGGAGCGGATGCGGCGTTCGGCGCCATCGTGGGCTCGGCGATCATGTGGGGCGTCAAGCGCGGTATCTACTCGAACGAGGCAGGTCAGGGCACCGGCCCGCATGCAGCGGCCGCCGCCGAGGTCTCACACCCGGCCAAGCAGGGACTGGTCCAGGCGTTCGCGGTCTACGTCGACACCTTGTTCATCTGCACCGCGACCGGGTTCCTGATCCTGTCCACCGGCGCCTACCGGGTGTTCGAAGGTGAATCCGCCGACGGTTCGGTCATCGCCGAGGGCGGCATCCTGCCGGCCGACGTGGCAGTGGGCCCGACCTTCGTCCAGACCGGTTTCGACTCGTTCTGGGGCGGCGCCGGTTCCTCGTTCGTGGCGATCTCGCTGCTGTTCTTCTGCATCACCACGATCATCGCCTACTACTACATGGCCGAGACCAACCTGCGGTTCCTCATGGGCAAGGCTGCGACGATCGAGATCAAGCCACTGCGCAGCACGCTCGGCGCCAACCTGACACTACTGCTGCAGGCGCTGATCCTGGTGTCGGTGGTCATCGGATGCGTGTCGACCGCGTCGGAGGCCTGGACACTGGGCGACATCGGCGTCGGGTTGATGGCCTGGCTCAACATCGTGGGCATCATCATCTTGCAACAGCCCGCCTTCAAGGCGCTTCGCGACTACGAGCGTCAGCAGAAGTTGGGCCAGGACCCAACCTTCGATCCGAAAGCGCTCGGCATCATGGGCGCGACCTTCTGGGAGAACTACGACCCGGTCACGGGCAAGACCCGCGAGACCGCCGACGCGCCCTGAGCGCCCAACGGGCCATCGACCGACGAATCAACGGCCGTCTACCCCACGAGGTAGACGGCCGTTGTCGTTGCGGGACACGGTGAGAACCTGCGGGAGTTCGACGGTGGCTCGTCGTCGACGGTGCAGGTATGTGGGTTCCGTCGACGCAATTGCAGGTTCGGTCAACGGCATGATGGGTTCCACCGGCGCAGCCGCGGGTGCCGTCGGCGCGGCCACGAGTGCCGTCGGCGAGAAAGAGGGTTCCGCCGGCGCGAGCCGGTGGGAGGTCAGCCGCCGATAACGTCGATGTTGCGGTCGGGCACGTTGTCCCGGTTCATATCCGCCGCACGTGTCTGCCGCGCGTCCCACCGCAGCCACAACGCGGCCAAGGTCGCCGCGACCAGCGAGCCGACCAGAATCGCGGTCTTGGAGGCTTCGGCGTGCGGATCGGTGTCCACGAAGGACAGCTCGTCGATCAGCAACGCCACGGTGAAGCCGATCCCGGTCAGGAAACCGACCGGCAGCAGGTCACGCACCCCGATCGAGTCGGGCAACCGCAGCGGTGTGAACCGAGTCATCAGCGCGGTCACCCCCATCGCACCGATCAACTTGCCCACCACGAGGCCGAGGAAGATCCCGATCGACACCGGCTGGATGAGCTCGGCATCGGTACCCACCACGGTGACCCCCGCGGCGAGGAAGGCAAAGATCGGCAGCGCCACCGCCGACGACACGGGTCGTACCGCGTCGTCGAACCGGTGCGTGCGCGATTCCTTCTCTCCGTGCACATATTTGGCCGGCACCACGAAACCGAGGAGAACCCCGGCGACCGTCGAGTGCACGCCCGAGGCGTGCATGAATCCCCACGCGGCGACTGCGACCGGGATGAGCATCCACCAGTGGGTTTTCCGCATCCGCACGAGGAACGCGAACACCACGATCAGCGCGAGCGCGATCACCAACATCAGGAAGTCGATGGTCTCGGTATAGAAGGTCGCGATGATGGTGATGCCCAGCAGATCGTCCACCACAGCCAGGGTGAGCAAGAAGGTACGCAGCGCCAGCGGCAGCCCGCGCCCGAAGATCGCCAGCACGGCAAGCGCGAAAGCGATGTCGGTTGCCGTCGGGATGGCCCAGCCGTTCAGTGCGTCGGGGTCGCCGACGCCGACGATCACGACGTAGAACAGTGCGGGCACCACCATCCCACCCAGAGCCGCAGCGATGGGCACACCGGCCTGTTTCGGTTGGCGGAGGCTGCCCATCACGAATTCTTGTTTGAGTTCCACTCCGACGACGAAGAAGAAGATCGCGAGAAGTCCGTCTGCGGCCCACTCCTCCAGCGACAGATGCAAGTGCAGGCTCGCCGGCCCGAACTCGAATTCGGCGAGGGAGTGATATGCCGCCTCCCACGGTGAGTTCGCCCAGATCACCGCCACGACCGCGGCGATCAGCAACAGTGCCCCACTAGGGGTGTCGAGGGAGATCCACCGACGGAAGCGATCGGCGGCGGACGAATGTTGGTCACCAACTGTGGACATCAACTCTCCTGGTCATCGGTCGCAGGCCGGGCACACATGTATTACATCCCTGCCCACTCGACGACAGGAGCCGACCAGACTTCCCGGCACACCGTTCGGTCATTCTCCCCGAAGCCTGCAACCGGGTCCAATCGGCCCACGACCCCGATGGGTATCGGCGTCGGGCTGTGACCATCTCGGTGTGCGCGCGTCACCTGATGGCGGCAGCGAGCTGTGAACGGTGCGGCCGCTGTCCACAGATCACTGTCGAGCCCGCGGGTCGCGGGACCGGCGGGCCTACCGTGACCGCATGCCGGCCTTGTTCCGCAGCGAACTGTCCCCTCGCCTTGTCGACCGCGTACGACATCTGACGCATCCAGGGTGGGCTCGGTCGATCATCATCCGCAGGGCGGTGTCGACAGCATTGGTGATCGCCGCGATCATCACGGCTGTCGTGGATCATCGCAGCGACGAATCGCGCGCGGTGGTGGTGGCGGCTCACGATCTGCTCCCGGGACACACCGTCGCTCCCGAAGACCTGACCGTGACCAGCGCGCCGGGTGGACTGGTCCCGACAGGCGCATTGCGAATGACTGCCGACGCCATCGGTCGCACCCTGGTGGGGCGTGTCCGCGGCGGCGAGATCCTCACCGACGTCCGACTCCTGTCCGCACACCTGCCCACACAACTCACCGGACGGCGGGACGCGCGGCTGGTGCCCGTCGCGCTCGCCGACGACACGGTCGCATCGTTACTACGCGAAGGCGACGTCGTGGACGTACTCACCGTGCGCGACAACGACTCCGCGCCGAGCGCTGTGCTCGCCCGTGGGGCGATCGTCGCCCTGACCGTCGGGCCGGGCAGCGCCAGCGCACTCTCCCCGGGGAGCGGACCCGGTCGACCCGTGTTGCTGGCCATGGACGAGGGCGACGCCCACCAGGTCGCCGCCGCCGGACTAGATGGCCCGCTCACCGTCGTCGTGCACTGACCTGCCAAAACGGCGCGCTTCCGGCGAAACAGTGCAATGGTCGTTTACGATCCTGGATAGGTTTGCCGAACGCGGCCTGCGTCTGGCGCACTCATGACCGTTGACCTGCAAGCGAAGTGAATACCGGACAGAGCGGGAACTGAACACGAGAGGACCGCACACCGTGCTCAAGGGCTTCAAGGACTTCATACTCAAGGGCAATGTCGTCGAGCTGGCCACCGCGGTCATCATCGGAGCGGCTTTCACTGCCATCGTCTCCGCCTTCACCGATCAGATCATCCAGCCGCTGATCAACGCGATTCCGATCGGGACCGACGCCGCCGAGGGTCTCGGCTTCCAGATCACCGACAACCCGTCGACCTTCGTCAACATCGGCGCCCTCATCACCGCGGTCATCAACTTCCTGATCATCGCGGCCGTCGTGTACTTCCTGATCATCGTGCCGTACAACAAGCTCTCCGAGCTCGGCGGATTCGGGAAGAAGTCGGAGGTCAGCGAGGTCTCGTTGCTCACCGAGATCCGGGATCTGCTCGATCCGGAAGGCACATCGAAGGCCAAAGAAGAGGCCCAGAGCGATCTGCCCGAGCATCTGCGGGAGCCGGGCGCACCGTCTGATCGCGCGGAACCGGGTGCGACACAACGACTCACCACTCCCCCGCCGGCAGCCGTGGAAGCCCAGTCCCGCCCGGCCACCAATCCGCCGTATCCCACACCGCAACCCGCACCGGGGTCGTATCCGCCGCCGGGCAGTTTTCCGCAGGGCAACTACCCTCCCGGCGGCTATCCGCAGGGCACCTACCCGCCGGGAAGCCATCCGCAGCAGGGACAATTCCCCGGCGAGTACCCGCCGCCGGATGCACCGGGACGTCACTCCCGCTGAAACCGCAACGACTTCGGGCCGCGCTCTCCTCGAGCGCGGCCCGAAGTCGTTGCGGGGCAGCCGCATCGGCTCCCAGCTCATTGACAGCCGATCCGGCAGCCGACGACAAGGTTGCCTCCCTACTGTCGCAGGAGTCGACGGAGACATCCGCCGACACCGACAACAAACAATCGACACGGAGGTTGCACCAGCATGCCGCAGAAGCCGGGCCAGAGGGGCCGCACCAACAATCGCTCCACACGTCGCACGCCGAGCCCCCAGCCGCGTCGTCGCCAGCAGCCACAACCCTTCTTCCCGTTCCCGTTCTTCGGGAGCTGATCTGCGCCGGAATCCGGCAACACAGACGCGCAAGGGGCGGGATCGGATTACCCGATCCCGCCCCTTGCGGAATGTTGTGGTGTCCGCGATCGCGGACCCCGTGCGATCAGCCCAGGCTGAACGGCTTGCCGTAGAGAGTGACAACGCCCTTCACCGCGTCGGTGTCCACCGTGACGGTCACCTTGGCCTTGGCCTCGGCAAAACCGGCGCACTCGGAGATCTTGAAGGTCTCCTGGCTGTAGGCCACACCGCCGCTCCTCCCGGAGAACGTGTAGTCATTGACGGCGTCATCGTCGTCGTCGGTCTCCTGGATCAGCGGGACATAGCCGGCCTGGCCGGGCCCCAGGGTGAACGATCCGCTCGCGCCCGGGGCGCCATAACCGTCGTCATCCCAGCCGAAGCTCGGACCGCCAGGCGCGTACTCATCGCCGGGGGCAGCCGTGTCGCCGAAGTCGTATCCGCCGGCGATTCCGCCGCCGACGCCACCACCGACGCCGATGTGGACCTGGCAGCCGACGATGTAACCGGCGGCGATGGTTCCGCCCTCCGCCTCGCCGCCGACTGTCACCTTGACCTTGCCGGACGCCCAGACCTGACGATCAAGCGCCGAACTGACCAGCGCCTTGTTGACGGTGACGTTCTCGTCGAACAGACGAACGGTGACGGGAGTGCCGTCGACCAGCGTCTTGCTCACGTACCCGCCCGGCAGCGGACCGGCCGCGGCACCACCGGCACCGAGGCTGGTCAGGCCCATCACAGCGGCACCTGCGAGGCCGACACCGGCGGCCACGCGAGTGTTGATCTTCTTCATGATTCCCCTTCGTGGAAAGTATTTCTGCTCGCGAGCAGATAAGTCTCAGAATTGCTGGTTATCTGCTGCCGCTCAGCTCACAAAGAAGGGCTGGCCGTACAGGGTGGACTGGATGAAGGAACCCTCGCCGGTGACTGTGTCATCGTCGTCGCTGACCTCATAGCCCGTGGCCGCGACCGTCTTGACCATGGTTCGCGCGGAAGCGTAGCCGCCGCAGTTCGGGAACTCGATTTCGTAGTCGGACAGCTGGATGGCAGCGGTACCACCCTCCGCGATGTCCTTGTCGGTCACCGAAACAATTCCGGCCTGGCCCGGGGCGATCGGGATCGAGATGCCGCCGCTCAACGAGACACTCGGAAGCAGCGACAGCGGATTCGAAGAGATAGGACCAAGCGAGAGACCGGAGCCGCCACCGATATTCAGATCACCCACGTCGAGCTGGCACCCGGCGACGATGAAGACCTTCAGTTCACCGGAAACGCCCGCGCTGGCCTGGGACCGGTAGACACCGGACAGCAGAGCGGTCCGGCCGAGGCCACCGTTGTAGGCCACCCGCGCAACAGAGTACTGCGATTCGCCGGTACGCCAGGTCTGTACCCGCTCGCCGTCGACGCCGGAAGCGGACTTGTAACCGTTGGCCAGCGGAGCCGCCGCTGCGCCGCCCGCCCCCATGCTGGACAGGCCCATGGCCGCCACAGCGGCCAAGGCACCTGCACCGACCATACGGCGCAGCCCAAGCTTGCTGAACTTGCTCATTCGTTCCCTCTCACAGGATTCGGTTGTTGCCCCGCAGCGCACACCTCTGTACGCACGGGTCGACCCTCGTGGGCTGCGGACCCCCGCCCCGCAACCGAACCCATGTCGGTTTCGGTTCGCTGGAAGTCACCTTCCGCACACCCCTGGTCACTGCTGCGTCGTCACTCGCGACAGATCGCAGGACTCCCCGTCGGTGCCCCCTCGAGTGCACCGCGCGCTTCGTCGTTGCGAACGTTATCGGAGCGATATCCAGCGGGGCAACAGCTACGTTCAGCCGTGTCTCAGGTTCCACACTGCCGATCTTGAACTTCACATTCGCCATCGCTAGATATGAGAATGTTAACGGAGGGAAAACACGCTGGGTCGGCTATGTCGCAGGTGGCTCGCTTATTCCCAATGAGGGGGACGATTCACCTCATACCAATCGCGCGTTACCCCCTTGTGACCTTCCTCACACTCGTCGGAAGTCACGTCCGGGAGATCGGTACCGAACACGTCGTCGATCCGCCGACGGGCACGCCAGCCGGTCCGGCGACGTGGTTCATCGCCGGAACCGCCGGTCTCTTGGGGATCCGGTGACTGTTCCAAATCGCCGTTCACGGGTCTGGACAGGAAGAATCGGCGTCGACTCTAGAACTCGCTGATTTCCTCGATCACGTGCTTGGCCAACGGGGCGACGGTCGCCATCCCGTCGCGGACGGCGGCGCGCGAGTTGGACAGGTTGACCACCAGGGTCTGACCGGAGATGCCGGCCAACCCGCGGGAGAGCCCCCCGTCCGCGGAACCCGCTGCCAGACCAGAACTGCGCACCGCTTCCTCGATGCCGCGCAGACGCCGGTCGAGCAGCGGCTCGGTGGCCTCCGGCGTGACGTCGCGCGCACCCACGCCGACCCCGCCGACTGACACGACGAGATCCACGCCGCCGATCACCGCGGTGTTCAGCGCATTGCGGATCTCCACCTCGTCACCCGAGACGGCGACGGTGGCATCCACGTGGAACCCGGCCTCGGCCAGCAACTCACCTACGAGCGGCCCCAGCAGACTCTGTTCCTCCCCGTGCGCTGCGCGATCATCCACGACCACGACCAGTGCGCGCCCGATCTCGTCGCCGCTCTCGGTGGGCCGGATGTCGTCGTCACGATGACGTGCGACGAACTCACGGGCAGCCGCGTCTGCGGCGACCACGTCGTCGGGGTCGATGGCGGTGGATCCGGTGTCGCTCATTGTCTGCCTTTCTGCTCCCGTTCAGGAAGATCGTGCTCCGGGCGTCACCCGACCTGCAAGGTCTCCAAGGTGACCTGAGTGGTCTTCGTCTGCCCGTTGATGACATAGGTGATGGTGACCGTGTCCCCCGGGGCGTGCGACCGGATGGCCGCGACCAGCGCGTCGCCGCTGGCGACGTTGCGGTCGTCGACCTTGGTCACCACCGCGCCCTGCGGGATACCCGCCTTGTCCGCCGGGCCCCCCGCGGTCACATCGGAGATGTAGGCGCCGGGCTGGTCGACCTCGGTGTTGGCCCGCACCGACACGCCGAGGCCTGCCTGGGTGGCCTGGCCGGTCTCGGTCAGCTCATCGGCCACCCGCTTCGCCTGGTCGATGGGAATGGCGAAACCCAGGCCGATGCTGCCGCCCTGCTGCTCGGCGGACGCCCCGAGGGTGGCAATCGCGGTGTTGACCCCGATGAGCGCCCCCTTGGCGTTGACCAACGCGCCACCCGAATTGCCAGGGTTGATGGCCGCGTCCGTCTGGATCGCGTCGATCACCGACGTGGTACCCGATTCGCGCGACGTCGACACCGGCCGATTGAGCGCACTGATGATGCCGGTGGTGACGGTGCCCTCCAGGCCCAGCGGCGCGCCGATCGCGATCACATCCTGTCCGACGGCGAGGTTGTTCGAGGTGCCCACGGTGATCGGCTTGAGACCGCTCTTGTCCACCTTGATGACGGCGATGTCGGAAATGGGATCGGCACCGAGGACGCGAGCCGGAGCGCGCGTGCCATCCGAAAAGATCACCAGCACCTGACTCGCGGTGGCGGCACCGGCCTCGGAGACCACGTGATTGTTGGTCATGATGACCCCGTCCTCGGACAGGATGACCCCGGATCCGCCGCCCTCGGCATTGCCGGACCGCACGATGATGGACACCACCGAGGGCAACACGTTGGCCGCGACTTCCTGAACCGATCCGGCCGGGGCCGGCACCACGCCCTGGTCACTGCTGTTCGGGTCACCACCCAGCGGGCCGTTGTGCGCCGACGACGAGCTGTCGTCGAGCACATTGGCACCGACCACACCGCCGATCCCACCTGCCACCAGTGCCAGCACCAACGCGCCGACGACCAGTGCCGCCTTGCCGCCTCCGGACTTCTTCTCAGGAGCTGGCCCCGCGGGCGGCGATCCGCCGACCCCGGGGCCGGGATACGGCTGCGCAGGCAGCTGACCGGTCGTCGGCTGCGTGTACGCCGGCGCAGTGTAGGCCGGTTGAGTGTAGACAGGTTGGCCGTATGGGTTCTGCTCATACGGGTTCGTCGGCGGCCCGCCATAGGGGTTCGTCTGCGGGGAGGGCGCGGCGGCGTGGTGCCCATAACCGCCCGGGTCCTGCGCGGCAGGCCCATACGGCGACGGTGATGCGTACGGCCCGGCTCCGTATCCCCGGTCGGGATCAGAACCCGGAGCGGCGTGCGCCCCCTGGCCCGAACCGTGTCCGGTGCCATACGGATCGCCGTGCGAACCGCCACTGGTCATGTCCTGGTCCTCAGCTCTCTCGTACCTCGCCGCGGCGGCGGGTGTCCCGATCGATGTGCAGGTCTCGGCTCGCGACGACCCTGGCCCTCAACCCTAAGTGATCGAGGTGGTGGGTCGATGACCGAATGCCGGTCGGTCTGCGCGGCCGCGACCGTCACCCTTATTGACGAACGATCAGCGGAGAAGGTTCCTCAGGGGTGGGACTTCCCGGCAAGGTCATCCGGATCAGGGTTCCGCCCAGATCGGACTGCTCGGCCCGCACACTTCCGCCGTTGCGAGTGACCACCTGACGAACGATCGCCAGGCCCAGACCGGAACCGGGCATCGACCTCGACTGGGTCGATCGGTAGAACCGTTCGAACACCAATTCCCGGTCCTCCTCGGGGATCCCTGGCCCGGCGTCGGCCACCGTGAGTTCTGCTGTGTTCGCGTCGATCTGACTCAGGCTCACCAGCACTGGCCGACCACGCGGACTCCACTTCGCGGCGTTGTCGAGCACGTTGAGCACTGCCCGATTGAGGCCGTGTTCTTCCCCGAAGACGAACCACGGCGTCACCGTCGTGTGGAAGTCCACGTCGGTTCGGCGGCGACGCACCCGGTCCAACGATCGCGTGATCACCTCGACGAGATCGACCTCCTCGTGCACCACCTCCGGCGCGTCCTCACGGGCGAGGTCGACGAGATCTCCGACCAGCGTGGACAGTTCCTCGATCTGGGCCATCACATCCGAGCGCAGCTCGATCATGTCCTGCGGCGGCATCGCGGGTGCCCCCGGCTCACTCGCGGCGATCAGCAGCTCGAGATTGGTCCGCAGGGAGGTGAGCGGCGTTCGCAGCTCATGACCCGCATCGGCCACCAGCCGGGCCTGCCGATCACGTGAATCGGCCAAGGCGCGCAGCATCGTGTTGAAACTCTCGGTCAGGCGCGCCAACTCGTCGTTGCCCGAGACCGGGATGGGCGTCAGATCCTGCGTGCGCGCGACCCGCTCGGCAGCGCGGGTCAGGCGGGCCACCGGCCGCAGACCGGCTCGTGCAACGGTGGTGCCTGCCAGCGCGGCCAGTGCGACACCACCGCCGCCGACGACCAGCAAAACCCAGGCCAGCCGCTTGAGGACCCGATCGGTGTGCAGCAAGCTCTGTGCCAACACCAAGGTGTTGCCGTCGGCGAGCTTGCGGGCGAGCACCCGCTGGTTGTCCACGGTCCGTAGGCTCTGCATGTTGTTGACCGGCCGCGGCGTCGACCGCGCGATGCTGCGCTCGACGTCTTCGAAGGGCACATCCCCGATGAGGTAGGTGCTGCCGTCGGGGTGCACGAGCGCCAGGGAGATGTTGGTGGAGAACACCGTGCCGGTGACCAGCGATTCGGGTCGTTCGTTGAGCAGGCCGGTCTTGGCGAGTACCGTCATGCCGTCGGCGCGGCTCTCCAGTTGCGAGTCGACCTCGTTGTACATCGCGCGGTAGACGACGAAGTAGGCGGCCGCGGCCATCAGGCTGACCGAGACGAGCACGACGGTGGCCGACAGCAGAGTCACACGCGTCGTCAACGACACCGCTCGGGTCAGCGGCATCGGCGCCCGCATCTCCTTGCGGTCATGCCGACGTATTCGGGCGATGGACCGTCGTCCCGGCATCGTCGTCGGTGCCGACCGAGGGGTCGAATCCGATGCGTCGGGGACCACTACGGCGGGGTCTCCCGCAGCACATAGCCGACGCCGCGCACCGTGTGGATGAGCCGGGGCTCACCTTCGGCTTCGGTCTTGCGCCGCAGGTAGCCGACGTAGACTTCCAGGGCATTGCCCGAGGTCGGGAAATCGTAGCCCCACACCTCTTCGAGGATGCGACTGCGGGACAGGACGCGGCGCGGGTTGGCCATCAGCATCTCGAGCAAAGCGAATTCGGTCCGAGTGAGACTGATGCTGCGTTCACCGCGTGCCACATCGCGGGTCACCGGGTCCAGCGTCAGGTCCGCAAACGACAGTTCCTCCGACTCGGCCGCATCGTCGGGACTGGCACGTCGCAGTAGCGCACGTAGCCGCGCGAGCAGTTCCTCCAGTGCGAACGGTTTCGGCAGATAATCGTCTGCCCCGGCGTCCAGACCCGACACCCGCTCGGAGACGGTGTCCCGGGCGGTGAGCACCAGAATGGGCAGGTCGTCGCCGGCCGACCGCAGCCGACGACACACCTCCAGCCCGTCCAGACGCGGCATCATGACGTCGAGAATGGCCACGTCCGGACGCTCGGCGACGATCTTCTCCAGGGCCTCGAGACCGTCGGCCGCGATATCGACGGTGTAGCCGTTGAACGACAGCGACCGGCGTAGCGACTCGCGTACCGCCCGATCGTCGTCGACCACAAGGATGCGCATGCCTACAGTCTTATCGCGAACTGCTGAGATGTGTCTGAGGACGTACCGCCGTGTCCCGCGTCGATTGCTGCAGGTGGGGGCGCGCCGAGTCGAATGCAACGCCGCCGGTCGCGTCCGCGACCGGGCTGCGCACATGTGCGACCCACCCCTGTGAGGTCAAGTTGATAGGCGTGTAACTGGCCGATTCGCATCAGGAAACACACCCCGTCGAATGTGGAGATCGTGAAGTCCGTCGACATCGTGCATTCGCTGTGTGCCTACTGCGGGGTGGGCTGTGGAATGGACCTGGCGCTCGGCGCCGACGGTCAGGTCGCCAAGACCGTGGGCCGCAAGGATCATCCGACCAACTTCGGTCGGTTGTGCACCAAGGGTTCGACCACCGCGGACATGCTGGCCGCCGGCGGGCGCCTGGTCACGCCGATGGTGCGCGACGAACGCGGCGCTCCAGCGCGGCCCGGCGACATGGATCAGGTGATCACCGAGACCGCGGCACGACTACGCGCCATCGTCGACGAACACGGACCGGACGCCCTGGCCCTCTACGTGTCGGGACAGATGTCGATGGAGGCGCAGTACCTCGCGACCAAACTCGCCAAGGGCTACATCAGGACCACGGCGATCGAATCGAACTCGCGGCTGTGCATGGCAAGCGCCGGCACCGGTTACAAGCAGTCCCTCGGCGCCGACGGTCCGCCCGGTTCGTATCAGGATTTCGATCACGCCGACGTGTTCTTCGTGATCGGGTCGAATATCGCCGACTGCCACCCGATCCTGCACCTGCGCATGATGGACCGGATCAAGGCAGGTGCGAAGCTCATCGTCGTCGATCCGCGCCGCACTGCCAGCGCCGACAAGGCCGACCTGTTCCTGCAGATCACACCCGGTACCGACCTGGCACTGATGAACGGGCTGCTGCATCTGCTCATCACCGGCGGGCACACCGACGACGAGTTCATCGCGTCGTTCACCGACGGCTTCGAACAGATCCCCGAGTTCGCCGCGCAGTACCCGCCGGAAGTGGTCAGCGAGATCACCGGCATCCCGGCCGACGACATCCGCCGTGCGGCGGAGATGATCGGGTCCGCGCAGAACTGGATGAGCTGTTGGACGATGGGCCTCAACCAATCCACACACGGAACCTGGAACACCAATGCACTGATCAACCTGCATCTCGCCACCGGCGCGATCTGCCGGCCGGGCAGCGGACCGTTCTCGCTGACCGGGCAACCCAACGCCATGGGCGGCCGCGAGATGGGGTACATGGGCCCCGGCCTCCCGGGACAGCGGGCGGTGATGTCCGACGACGACCGTGCGTTCGTCGAGGACGTCTGGGGGTTGGCGCCCGGAACCGTGCGCACCGAGGTGGGCGGCGGCACCATCGACATGTTTCGCCAGATGGCCGACGGAGACATCAAAGCGTGCTGGATCATCTGCACCAATCCGGTCGCATCCGTGGCAAATCGGTCGACCGTCATCTCCGGGCTCGAGCACGCCGAGCTCGTCATCACGCAGGACGCCTTCGCCGACACCGAGACCAACGCCTACGCCGACGTCGCGCTGCCCGCCGCACTGTGGACCGAGTCGACCGGCACCATGGTGAACTCGGAACGCAACGTGACATTGTTCGAGCCCGCCCTGACCGCGCCCGGTCAGGCGCTGCCGGACTGGCAGATCATCGCGCGCATCGCCTGCGAGATGGGTTATATCGAGGCCTTTTCCTATACCGACGCCGAACAGATCTTCGACGAGATCCGCCGGTTCGCGAACCCACGCACCGGCTACGACCTCCGTGGGATGACCTACGAGGGGCTGCGTCGCACCCCGATGCAATGGCCCAGCCCACCGGCCGATGCCGGGGTGACCCCGAACGGTCAGGGCCGCAACCCCATCCGCTACCTCAACGACGGCGTAAGCCAGACAATGCACACCGCCGAGGACGGGACCGTGCCCGCGCTCGCGTTTGCGACGCCGAACCGTCGGGCCCAGTTCTTCGCACGGCCGCACGTCGATCCCGCCGAGATGCCCGACGATGCATACCCCATCCTGCTGAACACCGGCCGTCTGCCACATCAGTGGCACACGATGACCAAGACCGGTCGGGTCACCAAACTCAACAAACTCAACCCGGGCCCGTTCGTGGAGATCCACCCCGAGGATGCGCAACGATTCGGCATCGGCCCCGGGGACCGGGTGGAAGTGGCATCGCGGCGCGGGCGTGCGGTGCTACCCGCGACGGTCTCCGATCGGGTTCGACCGGGCAATTGTTTTGTCCCGTTCCACTGGAACGACGTGTTCGGCGAGCACCTGACCATCAACGCAGTGACCTCCGACGCCGTCGACCCGATGTCGCAGCAGCCGGAGTTCAAGGTGTGCGCAGTCACCCTCACCAAAGTCGCGGGTGCGCCTTCGGCTCAGCATTCGTCCACCGAGGGTTCCGACAGCCTCACGACCGAGGCTCACCACGGTCTCGCCGGGCCGGTCGATGCCCTGGCGTCAGCGCTCGGGGTCGCCGACGTAGACATCAGGCCATCGGAGGCGGAACGCACGTACCTCGCCGGGATGATCGCCGGGCTCCGGACGCATCCACCTGTCGACGAC
Organism: Gordonia sp. NPDC062954; assembly: GCF_044543825.1. Taxonomy (NCBI): domain Bacteria; kingdom Bacillati; phylum Actinomycetota; class Actinomycetes; order Mycobacteriales; family Gordoniaceae; genus Gordonia; species Gordonia sp. NPDC062954. The sequence continues at coordinate 153,064 of NZ_JBITWL010000007.1, forward strand.
CGTCCCGTGCTGCCGCCCGGGGCGCCGCTGCGTAGCGACGTCCACGCGTGGGCGTCGGGAGTGCTCGATGGAATCTTTGCGCGGGCACCGCTGTCGGGCGTCGGTACCGCCGGTGCACCGGGTGGCGCCGATGACGCGGTGCAGGCGGTGCGCGAGTCGATCACAGTCCTGTGGGCCTCACAGATGGGCAACGCCGAAGAGTTCGCCACCGAGACGGCAGATCACATCCGGGCCAAGGGATATGACGTCACGGTCACCGAGATGGATGCCGCCGACGTGGGATCTCTCAGCGGCACGACGCTGTTCGTCAGTTCCACCACAGGTGACGGGGAACCGCCGGACAACGGTTCGGCGTTCTGGGATGCGCTCAGCGGCGATACAGCGCCGGATCTGTCGGGACTACGCTATGCGGTGCTCGCCTTCGGGGACTCGAGTTACGACAATTTCTGTGGTCACGGGCGCAATCTCGACGAGCGCCTCGACGAACTCGGGGCCCGACGAATCCTGGAACGGGTCGATTGCGAACCAGACTTCGAGGAACACGCCGGGCAATGGCTCGACCGGGTCAATACGGTGATCACCGCAGACGAGAGCGCGGAACCATCAACGGATGGCGAACGGGTCACCGTCCTCAGCGAGCCGGCCGACTCATCTGCGCAGCCGTCGGTGCGTACCGCGCCCGCGTTCTCGAAGAAGAAGCCACTGGTCACCCAGCTGTCGCGCAATGTCAGACTCAACGGTGACGGTTCGTCGAAAGACGTGCGCAACTTCGGGTTCCATCTGCCCGGCGACACCTTGACCTACAAGGCCGGTGACGCCCTGGGCGTCTGGCCGCTCAACAGCAACACCCTCATCGACGAATGGCTCGACGTGACCGGCCTCGATGGCGGAGAGATCGTCAACGCGCCGGGTGGCGACGACATGCCGCTACGACGCGCACTGCGGGAACGTCTCGAGTTCGCCAAGGTCACCCCAGATTTCATGCGTTTCGTCGCCGACCGCAGCGGTTCGGCGCATCTGCATTCCCTTGCGGCGGCAGGCAACAAGCAGGAGCTGGAGGCGTGGACCTGGGGCCGGCAGTCGGTGGACGTACTCACCGAGTATCCGGTGAAGGCCGACCCCGAGGAATGGGTGTCTGTCCTGAAAACCCTTCAGCCCCGGTCATATTCGATATCATCGAGCCCATTGCACAACCCCGGAGAGGTCGAGCTCACCGTGTCGGCCGTCCGGTACAACCTGCACGGCAAGGCTCGCGGCGGCGTGTGCTCAACGTTCCTGGCCGACCACTGCGAAGGTCAGGACATCGGAGTGTTCGTCACGTCGACAACGCATTTCCGACCTCCGTCGGACCCCGATACCCCGATGATCATGATCGGTCCCGGTACGGGCGTCGCCCCGTTCCGCGGATTCCTCCGCGAACGGCAGGCATCGGGCCACGAGGGCAAGAACTGGCTCTTCTTCGGCGAACAGTATTCGGCCACCGACTTCTACTACCGCGACGAGCTCACCACCATGCTGTCCGATGGCCTGCTGACGCGCCTCGACGTCGCGTTCTCACGGGATCAGGACCGCAAGATCTACGTCCAGGACCGCATGCGGGAGCACGGCGAAGAGCTCTACCGCTGGCTGCACGACGGCGCACACGTCTACGTGTGCGGCGATGCCACGCGGATGGCCAAGGATGTCGACGCGACCCTCAAGGAAATCGTGGCTCATCACGGGCGTCGGTCGCCCGCCGGTGCGGAGTCCTACGTGAAGGCATTGGCGGCCGACAAGCGGTACGTGCGGGACGTGTACTGAGGTGTCGTCGGGACACGCGCTGCCCAGGTGTCCGGCAGGGCGCGCGGGCCACGGTAGCACCAGCGAGGTGGCATCGAGTTCGACCTCCAGCGAGGGGCGCAAGCTCTTCCTCCGCGAGCGCGTACGCCTCACCCGCGACGAGCGCATCGGCGCAGCCGGCCGTCCCGGCATCCCTTGCACCGTTCGGCACCGGCTCACCATCCTGTCGATCCCGATCGGAGAGGCCAACCCTCACCTTCGGGCCCGAGCGATACATCGTGCCGGACGCCACCGTCAACTGACCACGTGTCCCAGATGACACGCCAGCCGACCACCACCGGGCAGTGGAAATCTGCCGGGCTGCTGAGGTGTCATCTGGGACAGGGGTTATGGGTGCGCTCTGCACATTCTCGGATCTGTCCACAGATATCGTCCGGGAACCAGCCGACCACCTCGTCCGCGCCTCACCGGATGTCAGGCTGCACCCCATGGATCAACCCGACTACTCCGAGGTCCTCGCTGCTGGGTTCGGCGTCGCTTCGTGGAAACAACTGCGTGAGGCCGGCATGACGCGAACCGAACTCCGGGCCGCCCTCAAGAACGGCACACTGCGATGTCTGCGGCGAGGGTGGTACGCCACACCGTGGGCCGACAGTACTGTGGTGTCGGCGGTGGCCGGTGGCGGCGTGCTGAGTTGCCTGTCGGCACTACGACTGCTCAAGGTCTGGGTTCCCGGTACATCCGATACGGTTCACATCCGGGCCCGCGCCTGTGCGCACCGCACGCCCGGCGCGACGTTCTGCGAACAGTACGGCCGACCGGAATCGGAGATCACGTCCGTCGACGAACTGGCAGTCGCGCTGCGGCACGCACTGAAATGCCTGGACGACGAAGGCATCGTGGTGGTCTGCGACTCCATCATGAATCTGGGGCTGCTCGAACCCTCCGACCTCCGGGTCGTGTTCCGGTCCGCACCCGCGCGGATCCGCCGCCTGCTGGACCGATGCGACGGCAGTTCTCAGTCCGGTACCGAATCGATGTGCCGATTCCGGCTCCGATCACGCGGTATCGGTGTGCGCTCACAGGTCGACATCCCGGGAGTGGGCATCGTCGACCTGGTGGTCGGCACTCGCTTGATCATCGAGGTGGATGGATACGAATTCCACAGCAGCAGAGAACAATTCGAGAAGGACCGCGAGCGCGACCGCACAGCTGTCGAACTCGGATACCTGGTCATCAGACTGACGTATCACCAAGTGGTGCACGAGTGGCCGGCCGCCGAAGAGACGATCATGGACCTCGTGCGTCGGCGCGAACACCTCAAGCCACTGATGCCCACCAGGGAACTCGTCTCAGATGACACCTGAGCGCGACACGATCGCTGCTGAGACGACCGCGCGGCGCTGAGGTGTCAACTGGGACAACCTCACGGCCAGACGACGATCCTCCCGTCGCGATCCTCCACGCGGTACACGCCCAGCGAGCCGATCCCATCGGCGGTACAGCCGCCGTCGGAGAAACGGAACACGTACTGATGCAGTGGACACACGACGTGGCCGAGGTCGAACTGGCCGTCGGCGATCGGGCCTCCCCGATGGGGGCAGACCGCGTCGGTGGCCCGCAGGGTGCCGTCGGTCATCCGGAACACCGCCACCTGGCGGCCGTCGACCGGGTAGGCCCGCCCTTCCCCCGGGAGAAGATCATCGATCGGACCGACCGGGACGCCGGTGTCGACGCTGGTCATCGGACCGGCACCTGCGGTAGCGGCAGCAGCGGCAACGCGGAGGTGAACTGGGCGGGCGATCGCGGCTCGTCACGGTCGAGCCACGGGTCGACGTAATCGGCGACCGCCTCGTCGATGCGCTCCTGCAGACCGCCGACGAGACCGTCACGATCCTCGACCAGGATCGCCCGCAGCTCCTCGATACCGATCCTCGGCACGAACGCGTACGTGCGCTCCAGCCACTTGGCCTGCTCACGGTAGTACTGGATGAAGATGCCGCACAGGCGGATCACCTCCTCCGGTGAGTCGACCGTCGCCAGCAGGTCACCCTTGCGGATGTGCGCCCCCGCGGCACCGCCGACGAGGATCTCCCACTTGCCGTCGCCGATCGCCACCACGCCGAAGTCCTTGCAGAGGGCTTCGGCGCAATTGCGGGGGCAGCCGGTGACCGCGAGTTTCAGTTTGGCCGGCGACTCGAGACCCTGGTATCGCGTCTCGATCGCGATGCCCAGCGCCGTCGAATCCCCGAGTCCGAACCGGCAGTAGTCGGTTCCCACACAGGTCTTCACGGTCCGGAAGGACTTGCCGTAGGCGTAACCCGACGGCATGCCGAGGTCGTCCCAGACCTTGGGCAGATCTTCCTTCTTCACGCCGAGCAGGTCGAGGCGCTGGCCGCCGGTCGCCTTGATCATCGGGATGTCGTACTTCTCCGCGACGTCGGCGATCTTGCGCAGCTGCTGCGGCGACGTCACGCCGCCCTTCATCTGCGGTACGACGGAGAACGTGCCGTCCCGTTGGATGTTGGCGTGCACTCGATCGTTGACGAACAGCGCACCCGGTTCGCGATTCCACCCGGTTCCCCAGATCACCCGCAGCAGCGACGACAACGGCATCTTCGCGGTGGCGTCCTCACCGTCGGGCGCCAAGTTCTCGAAAACCTCTGACACCGAACGGAGATCCTGCCGCTTGATGGCGTCGATCAACTCCGGCTTGGTCAGCGGGATGCACGGCACGTACCAGTCCGCCGACTTGTCGACGGTCAGCGCATCACCCGCGGCGAACTCGACGATGTCGCCGACGAGTGGCTTGCACGAGCCGCACCCCTTGCCGGCGCGGGTCTTCGCGCAGACCTCGCTGACGCTGGTGCACCCGGATTGTACGCAAGATACGATGTCGCCCTTGGTGACACCATTGCAATTGCACACCTGCACGTCGTCGGCGAGCTCGGCCGCACCGGTCTCCGCACTGGGCGTACCCATGTCGAAGAGCATCGAGATACGTTCTTCGGGCAGCGGCACCTTCTCATCGAAGGCCTGGGTGAGGAAGTTGGCCTTGGAGATGTCGCCGAGGAGCATGGCGCCGATCAGTTTGTTGTCGCGCACCACCACACTCTTGTAGGTGCCGCTGCGCGGCTCGTAGAACTGGACGAACTCGTCGTCCTCGCGTTCGGGACCCTTCACACCCATGGCCGCGACGTCGACCCCGGCAACCTTGAGCTTGGTGGTCAGTCGCGAACCATGGTACTCCGCATGGGGATTCGCACCCGTGATGACGTCGGCGAGCACCACCGCCTGCTCCCACAGCGGCGCGACCAGCCCGTACACCTCGCTGCGGTGCTGGCAACACTCTCCGACGGCGTAGATGGAACCCTCGTCCTCGCAGCGCATCTGGTCGTCGACGACGATGCCGCGTTCGATTACGAGCCCGGCGCTGCGTGCCAGTTCGACGTTGGGCCGAATTCCGGCGGTGACCACGATCATGTCCGCCGGCAGCGATTCGCCGTCGGCGAATCCGACTCCGCTGACGGTGCCGTCGTCAGTGCGCAGCACGGCGGTGGTGCGTTTGCCGGTGTGCACGCCGACCCCGAGTTCCTCGATCTTGTTGCGCAGCACCTTTCCGCCGCGTTCGTCGAGTTGCTGATTCATCAGGTGACCGGGCGAGTGCACGACGTCGACGTCGACCCCCTGGGTCTTGAGTCCATAGGCCGCCTCGAGCCCGAGCAGTCCGCCGCCGATGACCACAGCACGGACGTCGTCGCGCGCCGTCGCCATCTGCAGCATGCCGTTGGTGTCGGAGATGGTCCGGAATCCGAAGACGCCGCGCGCCAGTCGCCCATCGGACTCGCGCAGCCCATCCATGTTGGGGAAGAAGGTGTTGGACCCGGTGGCGATGATCAGGACGTCGAAGTCGATGACACGGCCGCTGGCGCAGGTGACGGTCTTGGCGAAACGATCGATGCCCTCGGCGCTGTCGCCCGAGTAGAGGGTGACCCCGTTCTCCCGGTACCAGGCCATCGGATTGAGCATCAGGTCGTCGTCGTCGAGTGTGGCCTCGCCGGCGAGGACGTGGCTGAGCATGATCCGGTTGTAGTTGCCGTAGGGCTCGTCGCCGATCATCGTGACGTCGAACAGTTCACTGCCACCGCGGGACAGGATCTCCTCGACGGTCCGTGCGCCGGCCATACCGTTGCCGACCACCACCAGCTTGCGCTTGGCGGTGGTTGCATCGTCGTGCGGCGTGACGTCGACAGGCATCAGAAGATGACCATCCCGAAGTCGATGACGACCTCACCGCTCGTCGCTTCCGGCGCCGCCAGGACCAACTCCAAGGTGGTGTCGGGATCGACGTCCTCCACCACACGCAGCGGGACGTTGACCGAGGACCGCGCCCCCATCGGGAAGATGCGCATGGGCTGGCCGTCCCGCATCAGCGTCACATAAATCAGTTCGCCCGAGCTGTTCCCGCCACGAAAGTAGAGGGGCTGTGCCGTCATGCCGGGGGGCACCACGTAGGTCAGGGACGGGTCGATGGGCGCCGGTTTCGTCAGCCCCGTTCCGGTGAACGCGTAGACGCCTTGCAGGAACCGCGGTGTGCTGGACATACGGCCACTATCGCTACCGCGCGTGAATCGCTTCTTGCCTGAGTGTTACAAGGCGATTGTCAGGACCTCACCGCGAAGGTCGGCCGATGTGATCTCGAGGTCGGGTGGTCGAGCCCCGCCGCCGATCGCGCGCCCCCTTCGCTGATCGAGCGTCCCCCCGCTGATGAGTAGCGACGAACGGAGTGAGGAGCGTATCGAGATCGCGTGCGGTGGTTTCGATACGGTCTCGGCTGGCGCCTCGGCCTACTCAACCACCAGAGCAACCAGGCCGCCTCGATCGCCGGTGGCCTACTTCTTCCGCCACCCGGCTGCGCCGACCATCTCCGACAACTCGGTGTATTTGACGCGGGGCCGACCCTGTGCGAGTCCGCGACGCCGTTCGCTGGCGTCGATCGCACGGACTCCGCGGTAGCCGATGACCTGTCGGGTGCGACGGCGCAGCAGGGCGGTGAATGCCTTGGCCGGATGCGTTGTTCGCGGGAGATGCCCGGCGGCTGCATCGCGAATGAAGTCCTCCACGGTTGCCTCGGCGCAGACCTTGTTGGTGCCGATGCCGCCACTCGGCCCGCGTTTGGCCCATCCCAGGACATAGACACCAGGGATGACATCGCCGCTCTCGGTGGTCATCCGGCCGTCCACATTGGGGAACACCCCACGTTCGTCGTCGAACGGGAGCCCGCCGATCGGCGTCGAACGGTAACCGATGGAACGAACCATCAGATCGGCGGCGATCTGGTGTTGACGTCCACCGGTCGCAACGGTGACCCGCTCGACGCGCGACTGTCCCGAGATCTCCTCGGGGGTGGTGTGGAAGAGGAAGGTGATCCGACGGTTGTCCGGATCGGCGGGCGCGCTGAAGTCCGGGAGGTCGGCGTCGGGGTCGTCGTGGACCACCACCTCCACCCCCGGGATCGTCGACAGCGCCCGGTACTCGGCAGATGTGTACGCGGCGTGCGCCTGGTCGCGGCGACCGAGCACCACCACCTCGTGGATGTTCTGTTCTTCCAGGATGCGCAGCGCACGATCGGCGATGTCGGTGGTGGCGAGCATCTCCGGCGGGCACACCAGGATGCGTGCCACGTCGAGTGCGACGTTGCCCGTGCCCACGACGACCGCGCGTCCCGTGCCGTCACGGGGGATCGGCGGAGCCTCCATGCCCGGCACCGCGTTGTACCAGGCGACCAGATCGGTCGCCGACGTCGAGCCGGGCAGGGCTTCCCCGGGGATGCCGAGTCGACGTGACTCGCTGGCACCGACCGCATAGAACACCGCATCGAAGTGTTCGGCCAACTCGTCCGGCGTGATCTGGCCCTCGCCCGTGCCGACCTCGACGTTGGTCGCCATGGTGACGCGCGGATCGCGATAAAGCAGATCGAAACCCCGCAGCACGCCCTTGGTGCCCGGGTGATCCGGCGCGACGCCGGCACGCACGAGACCGCCTGGAGTGGGAAGCTTGTCGATGACGGTCACCGACGCCTCGGTGCGATCCAGGATCGTCCGCAGCGCATAACCGCCCGACGGCCCGGTGCCGACAAGCGCAACCCGTAGACCGGCCGGCAGTTTCGGGATGTCCGGATACGTGACCGACGACCACCCGGAGGTCACGTCCGGGTTGTTCTTGTAGTAGTCGGCGTTGATGTCGATGAACACCTTGTCGCGAGTGCCGAGCTTGTCTGCCGGATAGATCGCGTCCACCGGGCAGGCATCAGCACAGGCACCGCAATCGATACACGCCTCGGGATCGATGTGCAGAATGTCCGAACTGCCGAAGCCGCGCTCCTCGGGTGTCGGGTGGATACAGTTGACCGGGCACACCGACACGCATGCCGCGTCGCTGCAGCAGGACTGGGTGATGACGAACATCAGAGCATGTTCGCTTTCCGGTAGTAGTACATGGCCGGCTTGGTGAGCAGGCCGACTTCGTCGAGGAACTCCATGAGGTGAGCGCAGCTGCTGCGGATCATGGACTGGAAGTGCGAGTTGGAGCGCATCTCGGCCATGGCCCGGTCGGCGTCGAGCCCGGCATCGGCAAACGCCTTCTTCTGCACCAGGCTGGTGACGATGAAGTAGGCGCCCAGCGCAACGTAGAGAGCGCTGAACTGCCGACGCGCCCACCCGACGCCATCCATCGACTCACGCACCTCTTCTCGCGCGAAGCGCATGTGCCGCGACTCTTCCAGCACGTGGATCTCGTTGACGGTGCGGATGAACGGCAGCACCCGATCGTCGCGCATGCAACCGCGCTGAAAGACGTCGAGCACCTCTTCGGCGACCAGAATGCCGGCGTAGGCGACCTCGTTCTTGGCGGTGCGCTTGAACAGCTTGCCGAGTCGCCCGACCTTCTTGGTGGGCTTGTAGGAGGTACCGACCATCTTCTCGGATGCCTTGGCGAACATGATCGAGTGGCGGCACTCGTCGGCGACCTCGGTCAGCGCGAATTGGAACTCCGGGCTGTGGTAGGCGCCGAGGTACTGATCGCGGATGACCATCTCCTGCAGGATCATCTCGAACCAGATGCCGATGTTCATGATCGATGCGAACTCATGGCGGGTCACCGAAATGCGCTGGGACTCGGAGAGTTCCTCCCAGTAGGCGGTGCCGTACAGCGACGACCATTCCGGGCTGCACCCGTACTTGGTGGGGTCCATCGGGGCCGACCAGTCGATCTCGGTCATCGCATTGCGCGAGAGCCGAGCCGCCGAGGCGAGCAGGCGTTCGGAGACCTCGTCGGTCCCTTGGTCGCGCATGCTGACCACGTTCTGCGCTTCGTCGACACCATGGTGGGTGTCGGCCTGCGTGCGATCCATCGCTGCAGTCATCGAGTCTCGACCTCCGGGCCGTTGGTGAACAACTGTTCTTTCATGACAATGAGCACTGTTATGACAATGCGTGTTGTCACGATAGCATCAGAACGCGCGGAAGTGAACAAGGTCGGATATATACTCGCCAGTAAGTTTCGCGTGGGACACGTACATGCAGGTCAAAAGCAGGAGAAGCACATGTCATCGATCTTCATCACGGGCGGCGCCGCGGGCATCGGATTGGCTACCGCGGAACGATTCGGGCGCGCCGGATGGACGGTCGGTGTATTCGACGTCGACACCGATGCCCTGGCAAAAGTCCAGGCCAACCACCCCGGATTCATCACCGGGACGCTCGACGTACGCGATCCGAAGCAATGGGAGACCGCGCTCGCCGAGTTCACCTCCCACACCGGGGGCACCCTGGACGTCCTCGACAACAACGCCGGCATCCTGGTCGAGGGTCCGCTCCACGAGATCTCCCCCGACGCCGTGCGCCGACAGATCGACATCGATGCGCTCGGCGTCGCACTGGGCGCGCAAGCCGCCTACCCGTACCTCCGGGCGACACCCGGCGCGCACCTGGTGAACATCGCCTCGGCGTCGGCGATCTACGGACAGCCGGGCATCGCGACCTACAGCGCCACCAAGTTCTTCGTCGCCGGCCTGACCGAAGCGCTTGAGTTGGAATGGGAGGACGACGACATCCGGGTGGTCGGGATCTGGCCACTCTGGGCGAAGACCGCGCTCGCCATGAACGAGGCGAAGTCGACGAAGACGCTCGGCGTGCGGATCACACCCGACCAGGTCGCCGACAAGGTGTGGGAGTCGGTCCATCCCACGCGTCAGGACAAGCTGCTCCACCGCACCAGCTACTCGGTCGGCGCGCAGACACTGGTGCTCGGCAATGCGGCGAAATTCATTCCCAACTTCCTCAACCGGGCGGTCAACAAGCTGATCGCCCAGTAACACCCAGACCGGTTCGGGTGCGCGTCGCCCGGGTTCACCGCCGCCCGGGCGTCACCCAGTCGTCACCCGATATCCGCTGACTACTGGGCAGCGACGGCCTGTTCGACGATGTCGGCCGCGGTGGCGACCGCTTTGTCCGGCGCCACCATCTGCGCCGCAACGAGTTCGGCCGCTTCCCGGACCGGCGCCGACAGGATCGTAGCGAGCGCTTCGGCGGCCATCGTCTCGGTGAGAGCCGACGGTCGCATCGCGCAGCCCACCCCCAGGGTTTGTACACGGCGCGCCCAGAACGGCTGGTCGGCGGTCACCGCACAGATCAGTGATGGCAGACCTGCGCGCAGGGTTGCCGCGGTGGTGCCCGCACCCCCATGATGTACCGCGGCCACGCAGCGCCGCAGCACCGACTGATGGTCGATCGCGGCGACGACGAAGATGTCGCGGTCATCGCCGACGGCTCCTCGGTACTCGGGTCCGGCGACCAGACAGCGTAGACCCAACCGCCGCGCGGCGGCGCACAGCGTCGCGATGACGGTATCGCGGTCGGGCAGGGTCATGCTGCCGAAACCGACGAACAGCGGTCGGTCTCCCTCGGCGAGCCAGGTCGCCAACTCCGGTGTGGTGACATCGATCTCGGCGAGGTCGCGCCGATGCTCGGTGTCGAGGTCCAGGAACCCGACGACCGGCTTCGCGTCGCGCCATTGTTCCGCCAGTCCGGGTATGAGCGCTCCATCGAAAGCCTGGATCTGCACGATTCCGCGGTCACGAAGCCGCAACGACAATGGTCGCCGTGCTCGGCGAAGCTTCATCCGGCGCCGAAAGGAGTTCTCGTTCCAGCCGGTCGCAACCCAGGTCACCCGGTCGGCCCATCGCCACGACCACCGCCGAAGTGCAGGTGACATGTATCTGGAGAGAACGGGTACGGCGCCAACGACACCGTTTTCCGACATCGGCGCGTATCGCAGTACCACCAGTTGGGCCCCGATGCGTTGCGCGACCGCCAACGCACGGTCCTGGCACAGCGGTGCGGCCACGAGGATGTCCACATCGGACAGCGGAGCTCCGGGGACGGTGAACTCGTCCGCCATCGACTCGTCGAACGCGGCGAAGCCTGATCGCATGGTGCGTACGGCAAACCTCATCTGCGCCAACCTGCTTCCCTCTCGCGCAACGCTCAGCGCGGTATCCGACGACCAGGCCGCGTGGGAGTCGAGCCCCACTGCCACCACCGACGCAACTCCCGCGCTTCGCGCGAAATCCACCAGGTTCGGCGGAACCAGCACGGTCACCCGATGGCCCCGGCCCTGTAGTTCCAGAGCAAGACACACGCCGGGTTGGATGTCACCTCGACTGCCGTACAAAACAATTGCAACTCGAATCCGACTCCGGCACTGGCGCGACCACATCGGCATCGACCTCACCAGAATTCGTGGTCGAGTCGCCAGGAGGACAACTGCTCGGCGATGAGTTTCCGGACGAGCTCCGGATCTCCGAAATGATCGGGATGGATACCGAAGAAGGTGAGGGTGATCCGCTCGTCGTACTCCACCGCCCACGCCGCGATCGCCGGCCCCTGGATGCGCCGGCGCTCCGCGGGCATGCCCTGCATGAGGGCACGGATAGCGAACGAGTTGGCGTGTACCCCACCGAGTCCGAGCGCAGTCTCCGGCGCCACCCCAAGGTTCGACACCGTGGTGTCTGGACCTGCAATCCCCGCCATCATCCTGGCGATCAGCCGACGCGGCAGCAGCCGTACGATGGGCTGAAGGTTGTCGGCCACCTGCTCCGCACCCGACTGCGCGTACTCGACGAACGCCTGTTTGCTCAATGCTCGGATTCCACCGAGCGGACCCGGCGCGTCAACCCTGTCGGATAACCGGATCCACACACCGCCCGACGCGTTCGCCCGCTCGTCGGGTTCGCCGGCCCGGTTGTCGACAGCGATACACACCCGTAACTCCGGCCCCGTGGGGTACCCCGAACGCTGCACGACGCCCGCCAACAACGCGGTGAACAGGCTGTTGGCCGTACCACCGTGCTCCCGGGCCCGAGCATGCCATTGACCGCGGTCGACATTCACGATCGCCAGCGTTGTCTCCGGCCCATCGGACGGCACGGGCCGCGGCGCGCTCGGCACCGGTGACGTCGGCGCCGGCGCGGTCGTCGACCCACGATTGCGCCACGCCTCGCGAAGCACGATCCGCAGCGACGATGCGGCGGCGGCAAGTTGCCGACCTGCATCGACGACATCCTCGGTGACCGCACGTGCGCCACGAGCCGATACCGGGTCCGGCAGTGCGCCGGAGTTGCCCGCGTGTGCTGCAGCGAGCGCACGGTAGACCCCCTGACCGTCGGCGATCATGTGCGACACGAGTAACGACACCACTCGACGTCCATCGCTGGTCAGCGCGGAGTCCAGCTGCCACCCCGCGCCGTCGATCGGCCGCAGCGTCGTGTCGCGTACGTGCGCGTCGGCCCAGGTCCCGACCTCGTCGTCACCGATGCGATCGGTGTCGGAACCGACAGCAGGCAGATGCGATCGCACCCAGCGGTGCCGCGCCATCGGGACCCTGGTGCGGTGAACCGCCCGGTGTATCGACCCGGCGGCCAGCCTTGCGCGCAGTTGCTGCACCGCCGGAACTCCGGGATCGCGATCGAAGACCCAGACGAAATGCATCGGCGCGTTCAGCCCGAACAATTCCTCCGCCAACAGATACGCCTCGTCGCCACCGGTCACCCGGGGCATCGCGGACACACGCTCATACCAACTCGTCACGGTCACCTCACCAGACCTCGTGCACGAGACCCCAGGCGGTCAGCTCGTCGTCGAGCAACGTCCGGAGGTGCTCATCGGAATCGAAATACTCTTCATCACAACCGAAGACGGCGAAGGTGACCCGGTCATCGGTACGCGTCAACCAGGACTGCACCCCGTCGCCGAACCGGTACGGCAGGTCCGGGTCGACTCCCTGCGCCATGCCCCGGAACACGAATCGACACGCGGTTGCACCGTCGAGTTGCCCCGCTGCCGCGGGTACCGCGCCGAGGTTGGACACCATCGCGTCGGGCATACCGTCACCCGCAGTCACCATGCCGACCAGCCATGCGGGTGGAATCAACCACACCATCGACTGCAGATGGGCGATCGCCGGCCGTTGTCCCGCTGCCAATGCGACGAACGCCTGCTTGCAGGCACGCCGGATCGTGTGCAGGGTGCCGCCGGGCACCGGTTCGTCGGTCAGCACGATCGACACCCCGGCGGTGGCATTGGTACGCGGATCGTCCTCGCCGTCACGTCGATCCACCGGGATGCCGACCTTGATCGGGTCACCCACGGGCGCATACCCACTCGACCGCAACAGTCCGGTGACCGTGGCGATGAACAGAGAGTTCGCTGTTCCGCCTGCGTTCGCCGCGACCCGGTCCCACTCGGACGTGGGCACGGACGCGGTGGCGCGGGCCCAGCGAGCCTGCGGTGATCGCTCGACGATCGGCGCCCGGTTCGCCGCGACCGGCTCAACGACACCGGCGCCGCCCCGCAACGTGGAGCCCGCGACACGCGCGAGCCCGCCTGCCGCAGCATGGACCTGGGCCGCGGCGTCGCGGGCGTCGGAGACGAGGCTGTGCGCGAACCGGGACCATCGCCGCTCCGCGGCACCGGCGGGCGGGGCCGGGGCCGGCGCGCCGCGGTCGGTGGCCGCCATGGCCGCCGCAGCTGCAGTCACCAAGGTGCGGCCGTCGGCGACGAGGTGCAGTGCGCACAACGAGATCACCGTCGCTCCTGATGCACAGCGAATCGCGCGCAGGCGCCAGCACCGTCCCGCCTCGGCATCGAGGCGCACGGTGGCCATCTCCTCGGCGGCCCAGTCATCTGCCTCGGCCTCGTCGATCTCCGCGTGATCGACGACCAGCGCCGGGGCCTGGTATGCGTTCGACCAGACCGGACGCGCCCCTGGCATCCGCGGGACGATGAGGCGTCGATGGAGCCGACCGGCGGCCAACTGCCGGTTGAGCAGCGCCAGCGAGTCTGCCGCGATCGGCCCGTTCATCACCCACACGAGTTGCAGCACCACGTCCCACCCGAGCGCACGGTGCAGAAACCAGTAGGTGGTGTCAGCGTCACCGAGGCGGATGTCACGCCGCGACAGGTCGGTTCGATGCCGGCCATGCGAAGCGGAGCCGTCATCGACAGGCTCGGCGGTGTGATCTGTCGCGCGGATCGCCGACGCGGCCCTCATGCGACGATCCGCATCGGTCGGACCGAACTCTCGACCACGTCCGCGGCGTGGTCGGCGGCCTGCTGCGCACCGACCAGCGCACTCGGCATCGCCCGCGCACGCTCGACGCAGGCGGGATCCAGCGAGGCACGCAGGCCGGCGGCAAGTCGCATCGCGTCCAGCTTCCGAAACCGAAGCGAAACACCGACTCCGAGTCGCGACACTTCGGCGCCCCAGAACGGTTGGTCCGAGCTGAACCAACACACGACTGACGGGACACCGGCCCGCAGCGCCGCCGCCGTGGTCCCCGCACCACCGTGATGGACCACCACCGCGCACCGCGCCAACACGGCGTGATCGATCGAATCCACCACCTGCACAACACTGGTGTCGCACACAGCTGCCGCCATGTCGTCGACCCGGTTCCAGCCGGCGCAGATCAGCGCACGTCGACCGACGCTGCGGCAAGCCCATTCGACGATGCCGACCACTGCGGCCGGGTCGCGTAGCGGCATGCTGCCGAATCCGACATAGACCGGCGGCTCCCCGCGGCCGATCCAGGACATCACATCGGCAGACGCGGTGCCGCGCATCTGGCTACCCATGCGTTGCCGAAGCCGGCCGGGAATGTCGAGGAACCCCACCACCGGCCGCGGTCTGCGGCGGGAGTCGCGGTCCCATACCGGGTCGTCGTGCACCGCGAACATCGGGTCGTACGCCTGGATGTCGGCGCCAGGCGCCCGACGCACCCTGGTCCAGCCGGGGCCGTCGTCGGGCACGCCACCCACCCTGCCGGCCAACTCCCGGTCTCGCCGTCGGGTCATCGCGGTCAGAGCGCGGTCGGCGAGCGCCCATTGCAGACGGTTCAACGACGTCGAACGTGCGCCGATCGCGGGTAGCGGGCCCACACTGAGATTCGGACGGATCGGCGCGTGGTGCAGCGAGATGACCGGGATCGCCGCACGTAGCGCGTACACGGCGGCGACCTGCTCGGTGGTGAACCCGGTGACCACGACGTCCGCGCCCTCGACCACACCCGCCATGTCACCGACGATCTCGGCCCAGCCGAGATCTCGGACCTCGGCGAGCATGCGCTGCAACTTGATCGGATCACGCCCGGCCGCAGCTCGTGCTCTCGACACGTGGTCGAGTTGCGCCTGGGTGTCGAGTCCCAGTCGGCGAACGTGCATCCCGGACCCAGCGATGGCGTCACCGAGGTTGGGCGGTATCCCCAGGATCACATCGTGGCCCCGTTCGGCAAGCCGATGCGCCAGCACCGCTGCCGGCTGCACGTCTCCGCGAGTTCCATTGACTGCAAAAGCAATTCTCATCTCGTATCCGTCCCATGGTCATCGGTCGGTGGCGCGCCGTCGAACTCTTCGCCCCCTACACTGGTCGCCATCGGAAACAGGAGGAGCCCGATGAGATATGTGTTTGCAGCCGGCGGCAGCCGTGGAGATGTGCAGCCTGCGGCCGCTTTGGCGACCGAACTGCGCGTTCGCGGACACGAGGTCACGCTCCTGGTTCCGCCAGACAGTGTCCCATTCGCCTCTGGCACAGGCATTCCCACTCTTTCCTACGGCGAGAGCACACGAGCCGCGCTCGATTCCCCCCTGGTGCGCGAACGGATGCGGTCCCGTGATCCGCTCACTCGGGTGCGGGCTGCGACCGAACTGACCATCCGCGGAGGAAGCGTGATGCAACGGCAACTGCTCGACGCGACGCAGAACGCCGATGCGATCATCGCCGGTAGCGCGGGGCAGGAACGGGCGCACAACGTCTCGCGGGTCCGTGGAATTCCTCACATACCACTGCATCTGTGCCCGATCCGGCGCAACGGGTCGACGACGCTGCTGGCCCACGCCGGCATCGATGTCGGCCCACGCACGGCTCGGATGAGTTGGCGGCTGGTGGAGCAGGTGCTGTGGCGGGCGGGCCGGCGCGCCGAAGACGCGCTGTGCGCAGATCTGGGACTGGATCCGATACCGGCCACCTTCGCCGCCCAGATCGCCGCGACGGGCGTGCCGGAGATCCAGGCCTATGACCCTGTCTTGTTCCCGACGCTGACATCCGAGTGGGGGCCGGCGCGTCCGCTCGTCGGCTTCTTCACTCTGCCGCACGATCAGCGATCCGGCGTCGGCGACGATGCCGGGTCCGACCTCATCGAGTGGATCGACCGCGGCACACCACCCGTGTACGTGGGATTCGGCAGCATGATGGTGACCGATCCCGATCATCTCGCGACCACGGTGCTCGCCGTCGCAGCCGAACTCGATTTGCGTCTGCTGATCGCCGGCGGCTGGAGCGACTTCATGTCGGGGGTGTCCGACGACCGAATCCGGGTCGTCGGGCATGTCGACCACGATGCGATTCTGCCCCGATGCGCAGCTGCAGTGCACCACGGCGGCGCAGGTTCGGTGGCCGCCGGCCTGCGTGCCGGCATCCCAACCGTGGTCACCTGGGTGGGCGCCGACCAGCCGATCTGGGGGCGGGCCGTGATGGCATCGCATGTGGGCACCTCCCTTCCGATGTCACGGGTGAACACCACCCGACTCGTCACAGCCGTGCGCTCAGCGCTGTCACCATCTGTTCGTGAGGCCGCAACCACGCTGCGTGACAGCATGATTCACCCATCGATGGCGGTCTCGCATGCGGCCGACATCGCCGAGCGTGTCGCCGATCGCCACTCACGGCAAGACGCGATCTGAGGCCAGTTGCCGCGGTGACGTCGAGAAGCGACCGGTCTCGACGTCATACAGTCGGATGGCCACCAACCGCATCGCGTGGACAACCGTCAGAGCAGGGACGTAGACCAGCGCTGTCCCGGCCGCGAGAGCAACCCGCCGGTGAAGAGCAAACGTGCGTGGCAGGAAGCTCATGTAGGTGACGAACGACATCACGCCGGTCTCCATCCGGCGCGAGGAGACGCCCACCGTCAACGAAGCAAGGAAGGCGTTGCGTCCACCGCTCTCAGTGACGCACAGGCCCATGTCGACATCTTCGAAGATGTCGCGCCGCATGCTCACCCGGGTCCGAATCGTCGCCCAGACCTCCCGCCGCAACACCATGTTCGATCCGTACAGGACGGGGATCTCGGTGACCGCGCGATGTGCCTGCCTGCGACCGAGCGGATGTACCCGGATCTTCCACCGATCGAACCTCCCTTCCAGTGGCACGCCATAGGCTTCGCCACGACCGCACAGGGCCGACCAGCTGCGCGCGGTATCGGCCGTGAAAAAGTCGATGATCGTCTGCGCCCAGGTCGGACCGACCCGTGTGTCCGCATCGATACGCGCGATGAGGTCTCCGGTTGCCGCGTCCAATCCCCGGTTACGCGCGAACACCAACCCCTGCCGGGGCTCCGTCACGACGTGAATCCTCGTGTGCTCGAGGGCCAAGGAGTCGACGATCTGCCTGCTGCGGTCGGTGGAGTTGTTATCCACCACCACGATCTCGGTGATCTCCGGCTGGGCGACAAGTCTGCCCAGGCACTCCGCGATGGACTCCTCCTCGTTGTAGGCCGGCACCACCACCGACAGAGTGGGCCGCGGGGCATCGGTCGATTCCGGAACGCCAGGGGGCACGTCACGTCCTTCGCATGTAGGTTCGCAAGGTCACGGGTACAAAGATTGCGAGTACGGCCGCAGCCCCGATCAAGGTGGCGGCGATCTGCGGACCTGCCGCACCACCGGAGGCCAGCTCTCGGGCGGCCGAGACCAGGTGTGATACGGGATTGGCGGTGGCGCACTTGCGCATCCACTCCGGCATGGTGTCGACAGGCACCAGGGCGTTGGACACGAACGTCAACGGCATGAGGACCAGCATCGAGACGCCCTGAACCGTCGACGCCTTGTCCAACAGCACCCCCATCAGCGCGAAGATCCAGCTCAATGTGAAGGCCACGATCACGATCAACACACATGCCATCGCCAGGCCCACCGCGCTTTCCGGGCGGTAACCCATCGCGACACCGACCGCCACGGTGATGACCGTCGCCACCACATAGCGCACGGCGTTGGCCAGCAATGCCCCCGCCAGTGGCGCGATCCGGGCGATCGGCAGCGATTTGAAGCGATCGAACACTCCTCGATCGAGATCCTCGCGCAGTTGCACACCGGTCGTCACCGACGCCGCGACGGCGACCTGAACCAGAACGCCCGGGATCAGCAGAGGCAGGTATCCGGCGACATCACCGACGATGGCGCCACCGAATATCGTCGAGAACATGACCGTGAAGACGATGGGCAGCACGATCACGTCGAAGAGTTGCTGCGGATTGTGTTTAATCTTCAGCAGACCCCGGAAAGCCATGGTGAGTGACTGTCGGACCGTGGCACGCAATGGCACACGATCGCTACCAAGGCCGGGGTGTTCCACGACGAATGTCGCGGCCGCGCTCATGCCGCAACCCCCGGTTCGGCATCCCCGGTCAGCGCAAAGAACACTTCGTCGAGGGTGGGCCGCTCGACGTTGACCGCCACCAACTCGATCTGTGCGGCGCGCAGGGCCAGCAACATCTCAGGTAGGGATTCGAGGTCGGGCATCGGTACCACCACCCGCCGTTCGGCCCCCTCGAGCAGCACATCCTCCTGTGCGAACACCGCACAGACGGCAGCGGCGGCGGGCGCCAGGTCCGGATCTCGCAGATCCAGCCGCACACAGTTGTCCCCGATCCGCGCCTTCAGTTCGTCGGCCGTCCCGTCGGCCACGATGCGGCCGTGATCCATCACCGCCACACGATCGGCCAGTTGGTCTGCTTCCTCGAGATACTGAGTGGTGAGTAGGACCGTGGAACCGTCGGCCACCATCCGGCGAACCGTCTGCCACATCTGCTGACGCGTGCGTGGGTCCAGGCCAGTGGTCGGTTCATCGAGGAACAACAGTTGAGGCCGGGTGATCATCGAGGCGGCGAGGTCCAGCCGTCGCCGCATCCCGCCGGAGAAGTGACGCACAGCGCGGTCGGCGGCCGCACCGAGACCGAACTCCGCGAGCAGTTCGGCTGCGCGTCCACGCGACTGCCGACGGGACGCGCCCGCCAATCGGGCGAAGATCGTCAGGTTCTCCGTAGCGGTGAGATCCTCGTCCACCGAAGCATACTGGCCGGTGACCCCGATCAAGGAGCGAACTCTGCCCGCGTGCGCGACCACGTCGAGGCCGAATACGCGCGCAGTGCCGGCGTCCGGACGAACCAGCGTCGAGAGCATGCGTACCGTCGTCGTCTTACCGGCCCCATTGGTACCGAGCAGCGCATAGACGCCCCCGGCAGGGACCTGCAGGTCCACACAATCGACCGCAGCCGCGCGGCCGTACGTCTTGGTCAAACCCCTCGTATC
This sequence comes from Gordonia sp. NPDC062954, assembly GCF_044543825.1. Taxonomy (NCBI): domain Bacteria; kingdom Bacillati; phylum Actinomycetota; class Actinomycetes; order Mycobacteriales; family Gordoniaceae; genus Gordonia; species Gordonia sp. NPDC062954. The sequence continues at coordinate 172,764 of NZ_JBITWL010000007.1, forward strand.
GATTGCGAGCAACGGACCCGTCATCTGCACTCTCCAGAACACTCGACGTACCACCGACCTGAAAGGTGCTCGCTCACCCGTCGACGATGACGAGCAGTCAGAATCCGAGAAGCAAGAATCCGGTCAGAGAACCCGGGCGCCATCGCCCTCGCACCGATCGGTGAGCAGTGCGGACCCCTCCCCTTGCCAAGCCCCGCCCCCCGACAGCTGCTGAGGCCAGGCTATAGCCGCAATCCCGCACGGCGCAAGGGACACCGAGCCCGCGTCGGGTTGATTCGACATCCCATCGGTGAAGCGATCCGCCTTCGGCATCCACGACCGGAAGTACGCACATTGTGCGTCTGACGTCGGATGATTCTGTGCGGTGCGATCTTTCACAGCCACTGCGGTCCACGGAAGTTAACCGAACGGAAACACTGAGGCCATCGCGACCCTCCAGAGGTAGATATAAAGCTGAATAATGCTGTGTGACTGTACCTTTCGAACATTCAAGGTATTGCATCCGATTGTTAGTGTGACGAACGACACCGTGCCCGGCCAGTGTGCCCACTCCTCCGACGTGCCTACTATCGAGTCAGACCCGAGGCGGGACCGTTTACGTCTCAGACTCCCAACCACCTCTCTGCGCGTCGTCGCGCAGCGGGCGCATACCACCGGCGTGCCCCCAACAGAGGCATCGCTGAAAGATCTGCACGAACCAGGCGTTACGTTCCATCCGGATGCTGCCGACCAGGCTCCAACGGACGGGCGAACCGCCGAAACATGAAGCGGCGTTGTGGGAATATGGATATACACCAATGAAATTCACTGAGCTGTCCGCCTGTGAACTGACCGGGGGAACAGTCACCGAATGGTCGGCGCACACCGAACTCACTCCCGACCACTGGGCCGTCGACCACCGACCTCTGACGTATGAGCACGAAGCGCTCGTGACTCGCGCGGCCGACGCCGAGACCCACGGCCGGCGCCAGACGGATTGGCTCGGTGCCGCTTTCGAAGTCGAGGGCGAACTGGACCAGAACGCGATGGAGCGCACACTGCTCATCTGGACCGTGCGCCACGAAGCCTTTCGGACGACGGTGACGATGGACATCGACATCCATGGTGACCCACGCCCGACACGGCGCACCGCCACGCCCGAGATGGTATCGGTGCAGCGCCGCTTCCACGGTCGTGTCGCCGACCACGACATCGACGCGCACGTCGGCGACGTCTTCGACTCCCGGGTCACCTCGCTGGTGTGGCCACACTGCACGGTGATGACCGTCACCGACGCGAGTACCGGAACCGGCCGACCCACTTGCTTTCGTGTGGTGTTCGCCGCCGATCACAGTGTGATGGATGCCTATTCGATGCTCCTGTCCATCAACGAGCTGCAGCGGATCTACGAATCGGAGGCGGCGAACCACCGAGTCGAGGCGCCTGCGGTCGGCAGCCATGTCGACTACAGTTCGGCCAATCGCTGCGTGGGAGAGCAGATCGACACCGCCCACCCCGCGCTGGCCCAGTGGCACGGGTTCTTCGCCGAGTCGGACGGACGCTTCCCACGCTTGGGTATGCCCCTCACCGAGACCCTGTCCGCAGTGGCCGACTCCGCCCGACCGATCGGTCGTCGACAGCGCGGCTCCGCGGAAGTCGTCGCGACCGCCGACGAGGCGGCTGCCGTCGAGGCCGCCTGCCGGGCTGCCGGTCACAGCATCCAGACCGGCATCGTGGCCGGGCTCGCGCTGGCACATCAGGAACTCACCGGCGATCGGCGCCTCCGGGCCGTGATGCCGATGCACACCCGGCACGAACCTCAGTTCGTGGAGTCGGTGGGCTGGTATGTCGGCCTCGGACCGCTGGATGTGGATCTGTCCTCGGCCGAGACGCTCAGTGACGCACTCTCGGTTGCGGCTGCCGCCACCCGTTCGGCCAAGACATTGGCGCGGCTACCGTTTCCCCGATTCGCGCAGCTGTTGGACATCACGCAGGAGCCACAGTTCGTGGTGTCTTATCTCGATCTCCGCATGGTTCCCGGGGCCGCCCACTGGCCCGATTGGCGCGCGCAGACCATACGCAGTGCCACTCACTCCGATTCCGAGGTCTACGTGTGGATCGCACGCACTCCCACCGGTATCACCGTCTCCACCCGCCATCCCGACTCCGATGCGGCTGCGGCCAGCATCCGGCGGCTGATCGACACGACGTTCACCATCATCGCCTCGGTGGTGGACGGTGATGCCGGTCGCGGTTTGGCCCCCGACCCCCTACCCGGTCGCGACGAGCGCCGACCGGCCTGAACACGAAGGGTACACATGGATATCACGGCGATGGGTTGGTGGCATCCGCCATCCGGTACCGCTCTGCGCTGGCGACCGACGCGGCACTGTGCGCAGGCGGCCGCGGCCACACCCGCGGGACCCGGTGCGACCACGTTTTTGGCCGAAAACCACGTGCGGAGCGCTCATCTCGCGCGCTCTCGCGGCGACGCCCATCGTGCGTACCTCGGTTCGGGAACCGAGGTGGACGGGGAGCTCGATGCGGCCGTGATGACCCGCGCGCTGCACACCTTCGTTTCCCGCCACCCGATACTGCGTACCTGGTTCGACACCGACGGCAGCACTGTGCGCACCCATGTGGTGGCTCCCGAGGACATCGCGTTCGTCGTCGAAGACCTGGGCCACATCGAGTCCGGCGAGCAGTTCTCCGATCACCTCCGCCAACGTTTCGAATCCGAGGCCGTCAGCGACAGCTTTCCCGGTTTCGCATTCGGGGTGATCAGCCGGCCGGGCGGATTCGCGATCTTCCTGGGGTGCGACCACGCATTGAGCGACGGCGCCTCGCAGGCACTGGCACTCTCCGAGATCATCGAACTGTACGCGGCATCTGTGGGAGTCGATGCCGAGCCCTGCCCGGCCGCCCCGGCGGTCGACGGACACGGCGATTACGCTGTGATCGAGCATGAGCTCGCTGCTCAGTGCGCGGCAGGTACCGACGAGACCACCGAGTGGAGGGAGACGTTCATCCGCAACGGTTTGCGCATGCCGGGTTTCCCGCTGGACCTCGGCCTGGCCCCGGGTGAGACCGCGCCGGTCCGGCCGTTGGAGATGACCATGCTCGACCGCGACGGGATCGCCGCTTTCGACTCGGCGTGCAGGTCGGCCGGCGGCAGCGTGGTGTCCGGCATCTACACCGCGCTGGCGATCACCGGCCGCGAGTTGGCCGGCCTCACCACCTACTACGGGATGACCGTGCTCAACACCCGGGCGATGCTGCCGCGCTTCGCGACATCACAGGGATGGTTCTGTTCCTTCGCACCGGTCGAGATCGACACCACCGGCGCGACCCGGTTCTCCGACCTCATGGCTGCCTCGCGCGCCGCACAGCAGCGGGCCAAACGCCTTGCGATGGTGCCGGTCCAATCCGTGCTCGCGGAGATGATATCGGCCGGAGCATCCATGGATGCGGTGGTTTCGGCGCCGAACCTGCTGTCGTACATAGATTTCCGGAAGTTCCCGGCGGACGGCACGCCCGCCTACGATCGGGGCGTCATCTTCACCGGTGAGGGTCGGACCGCGAACGCCTCGACGTGGATCAACCGGGATCACGATCGGCTGTACCTGGGCAGCCAGACCCCGGACACCCGGTTTGCCCAAGCACAGGTCAATCGCTACTACGCGCACCTGTGCGCCGTCGTCGCGGCCGTGGCCGCAGACGGAGACCATGTGATCACCTCGCCGCCGGCCCCTGCCCGCATCCCCATCCACGACCATGATCTCCCGACAGCAGTATCCCAGGAGCGCGCACTTGCACGTCACCACCATTGACCGCTTCCAGCCGGACCCGGGCGAGCTGCTGATCTGGTCGGTGGACTCGTCCGAGGCGAAGCCCGAACGTTCCCGGATACCCCCGTCGTTCAACCAGAGCGTCCACCTCGCCGGGGCCGAGGACCACAGCACGTGGCTGGCCGCCTCCTTCCGGGTCGACGGCGCAATCGATCGACGCGCCCTCGGCCTCGCCTACCACGCACTGATCGCCCGTCACGGGACACTGCACAGCGCGTTCACGAAGTGCGGCGACGGTATCGTGCGCGAAGAGTTCGATCCGCATGCGCTCAGACTCAAGGTCGCCCCGGGCGTCCGGGCCGCCTCCGACACCGCGATGCAGCAGATCCTCTGGGCAGCACTGGACGCCGCCTGCCACCCGTTTGGCTTTCCCGCCTACCTGCTGGGCGCCATCGACCGGCCCGAGAGTTCGACGATTCTCTGCGGGTTCGACCACTCACACGTGGACGCCTACTCGATGTCGATCATCGTCAACGACCTGCACCACCTCTATCACCGATTTCGACACACTCGCAACCACGTTGCTGCCGAAGATCTCCCGATGATCGGGAGCTACGTCGACTACTGTGCCGCCGAGGCCGAGATGACCGAGATCAGTGCCTCGGATCCGAGACTACTGGCGTGGCTGCGATTCTTTGACGAGCACGACGGTCATCCCCCGACGTTCCCGCTCGACCTCGGTGTTGGTGAAGGTGAGACCGCGCCCCAGGGGGTGGATGTGCGCCGGTTGCTCGACCCGACGCAGACCGAGGAGTTGACGGACTTCTGCCGCCGCAACGGCTCGAGTCTCTACGGGGGCGTGCTGTCTGCGATGGCGCAGGCTGTCCATCGTCTCGGCGGGGGCCCGCAGTTGGCGCTGTTGTTCCCGATGCACACGCGCCGCGGTGAGCCCTGGCGCAATGCCGTCGGCTGGTTCACCACCAACGCACCGATCCGCGTGGTCGGCACCGGAGATCTCGGTACGGGCGCCCAGCGCACCGGTCCCGAGTTGCGTCGCGCGGTACGACTCGGCGGCGTCCCCATTGCGCAGGTGATCGCGGCACTCGGCGGGTTCACACCGGTCCGCAACGACATCTTCATGGTCTCCTACGTCGATTACCGCGGTCTGCCGGGAGCCGACCTACACGACGAGATCGACGCGCACCACATCTCCAATGTCACCACCGCCGACGATGCACAGTTCTGGATATCCCGGACCAACCACGGGCTGGCCATCCGGAGCCGGTTCCCCAACACCGCGGCGGGCCGCGCCTCGGTGGGCGGGTTCCTCGACCAGGTGGACAGCATCCTGATGTCCGCGACGCGCGCCGCTGGGCAGGTCGCGTTGGTCACGCCCCTCAACGGCGGCGGCGCCGCCCGGCCGGCGCCGTCGGAAGGCGCCACCCGAAGATGAGGCCCGCAATGCGCAAGCCGGTCGCCACGATCGTGCCGGCGACAAGCCAGATCCACATCGGCACCGATGTGTACCCACCACCGACAGCGACGACCGCCGCACCCAGTAGGGCGGGGACTGCATAGAGGTCGGCGGGTTGCAGCAGCAATGGGATCTCGTTGGCGAGCACGTCGCGCAGGATTCCACCCCCGACAGCGGTCAGCAGGCCGACCAGCGTGGCGGCGAAGGCACTGACCTGTTGATCGACTGCGATCGCCGCGCCGCTGGTCGCGAAGACGCCCATGCCGACGGCATCGAAGAGCAGGACGCTTCTGCGCAGCTGCGCGAACGCCGGATGAAAGAAGAAGACGAGGACGCTGGTGGCCGCAGCGATCACGATCGGCGGCCAGTTCTGCAGGGACGACGGTGGGGTGATCCCCAATACGACGTCGCGCAGGATCCCGCCGCCTACGCCGGTGAGGGCGCCGACGGTGACGATCCCCCAGAGGTCGAAGTCCTTGCGAACCCCCAAAAGCGCCCCGGATGCGGCGAACACCGCGATGCCGACGTCGTTCAGAATCTCTTGCAGCATCGGCTCACCGTGATGATCGTTGTCGGCTCGGTGGGTTACCCGGGCGCGACGACGACCGCCTCGGAATTCCGAGGCGGTCGTCGATGCAGGTCTATAACGTGCCGCGACTCCCACCGGGAGTCAGCAGACAATGCTCAGCGACGATCCAGGTCGATGACGCCGGCCTTGGCAGCCTTCACCAGCCGACGGGGAATGCGCTGCGCAACGCCGTTCACCTTCACCTCTTGCAAAGCGGGGTTGTCCGCCTTCCACTGCGAACGACGGCTGCGGGTGTTCGCCCGCGACATCCGGCGCTTGGGTACAGCCATTGTTGAGCCCTTCTCCTACGTATGAGTCCGCTGGGGTCCGCCGACATCGGTCGGACCCGCCGATCGGTGTACCCGGTCTGTCACAGCCTTGGCCGGTCAGACGCGGAACACAACCCGATCAGACTACCGGTCGCACGCCGTATCCTCCAAAACGCCTCCTCATCAGTGTGATCTCACACCGAGGCGACCGCGCCGATGATCAGTGCGATCAGCACCACGAGCAGGGCCGCCACGACCAGCGCGATCGAGATCCACCCCAGGATGACACCGGCCTTCGCCATGCCCTCGCCTTCCTGGGTCCCCGCCGAACCGGCGATTTCGTCGCGGGCCGAATTGCCGAGGATCACCGCGACCACACCGAGTACCCCCGGACATGCCAGGAACGAACCGATCCCACAGATCAGCGCCGCGATCGCCTTGGCGTTGGTCTGCCGGACCGGTGCGAAACCGCCCGGTGCATACGGCGCCCCGTACGGCGCTGACCCGTAAGGCGCCGCACCGTATGGCGCCGCACCGTATTGCGCAGCCCCGTAGTTCTGGGCCCCGTACTGGCCCCCGTACCCCGGTGACCCGTACGGCTGGTCTGGGTACGAGGTGCCGCCGGATTGGGGAGCGCCGTACTGCTGAGCCCCATACTGCTGGCCGCCGTACTGGTGAGCCCCTGACTGCGGCGTCCCGTACGCCTGACCCTCGTACTGCTGACCCCCGTACTGCTGACCCCCGTACTGGGGCGTTCCGTATTGGGGCGTTCCGTACTGCTGACCCGCGTCCTGTTGGGCCGCGTCCTGTTGACCGCCGAACTGCTGGGAACCGGACGGCTGGGTCCGGGTGTCTTCCGGGTGCGGTCGCCAGTCGTGTTCGGCAGCGTCGGTTTCACCCTCGCGATCGGGTATTCCGTCAGTCGGGTTGCTCATCGGCTGTCCTTCCCCGGGTTTCGCCCGGCGTCGGGGATCGTCGGCGGTCTCGGCCCACGCATACGGGCCGAGGTGGTCGTTCCAATGTAGGGCAGGCCCGGGTCAATCCGCGGCCGCCCACGTCGGCGACATGGTGCCCAATACACTCGACCGGTGTCTGGCGTGGTCTCGGGTTTCACCGTCATCTTCATCGTGGTGGGTGTCGGTTACCTGCTCGGCCGCACCAGGGTGCTCGGCGACGGCGCCCACGAGGTCCTGTCACGACTGGTGTTCTTCGTCTGCACACCGGCGCTGCTGTTTCATTCGCTGGTCACCTCCGACCTGTCGGCGATCTTCTCCACGACGCTGGTCATCGCCGGCGGCAGCGCGGCCGCGATCGGCGTGATCTACGTACTCATCGCTCGTCTGTGGTTCCACCGCGACATACCCGAACTGGCGATCGGAGGGCTCGCGGCGTCCTACGTCAACAGCGTCAACCTGGGCCTTCCCATCGCCATCTTCGTGCTCGACGACGCGTCGTTCATCGCCCCGCTCCTGCTGTTCCAGATCTTGATCTACTCACCGATCGCGTTGATCACTCTCGACCTGACGGTTACCGACCCCGCGCTCGGTCATGCGTCCCGGTCGACCACGATGCGTGACGCCGTCGTCGCCCCGCTCACCAATCCGATCGTGCTCGGTGGCGTCGCTGGGCTCGTCGTGTCGGCGTGGGGTGTGCAACCACCTGCTGCGGTACTGGAACCGATGAAGATGTTGGGAAATGCCTCCGTGCCATGTGCCCTGCTGGCTTTCGGCCTCTCGCTCACCGGTGTGGCGGTGTTCAAGAAGGGCGAGAGCCCCCGCCGTGACATCGCGCTGGCCAGCGTGTTGAAGATCGTGGCGATGCCGGTGGTGGTCTACGCCATCGCGCGCTGGGGTTTCGGTGAGACGGGACATGAGCTCTTCGCGCAAGTGGTGATCGCAGCATTGCCCACCGCTCAGAACGTGCTGGTGTACGCCACCCGATATCGACGGGCGCAGATCTTGGCTCGCGACACCGCGTTGATCACCACGCTGGGGTCGATCCCGGCGATCGCCGTGATCGCAGCGCTACTGGCCTGACTGTCATCGCCGCGGCTCGCGGTCCTTGCGCTTGACCTCGACCGCTCCCATCAACGCCAGGCCGACGACGCGAACGGTCGGCGCACCGGGCGTACCGGGGCCGGCCGCCCGTCCGCCAAAGCCTCCCATGACCGCCCAACCGTCGACGTCGACCCCCACATCAGGGGGCACTGTGATGTCGATGCCACCCATCAACGCAGTGCAGCGAATCGTCAACATTGGCGCGGTGAACTCGACCTCGCGCAGGTCGATGTCGATGCCACCCATCACCGCGGTCGCCGTGAGGCCGTCGCCGACGGTGGCATGGCCGCGTAATTCGGTGCCCGACATCAGCGCGAATTTGTGTTGTACCGGTCTACGGTCGGCAGACGAGTGGATGTGGGTGACGGTCGTCGCCCCGACGAAGGGCATCGGTACGCCGAGTTGCCCCACCGGCAGATCATCGGTGAGCGCGTCGAGGTCCCCGAATGTCTTGGCCGCCACGGCTTTTCCGGCACGTTCCTCGTACTCGCCCAGAGTCAGACTGCCCCGCTCCATCGCCGCGGACAGAATCCGATGCACCAATTCACGATCGGCATCCGCCGCACGCAGCCGAGCCCGAGCATCATCTGGCGTCGGAGGATCATCAGGAGCGTTCACACCGGTGAGCCTACCGACGATCGCCTCCGGCAACCACCCTGATCTTCGCTGTGCGTCAACGCTTCCGAGGCAGGGAAAACCCTGAGACCCCACCCTGACTCAGCCGCGCCGACCCCGCCGGGCACGCAGGTAGTCGCCGACGACGGCCGCGCCGAGCCCGTCGATGTCGGGGGCCACCACACGACCGCCGATCCGGCGGGCGATCTGATCCATGAAGTGCGCGAGGCCGGGGTCGTCGCCCAGCCGGAAGAAGGTGACCTGCGCACCGAGCCGGGAGACGTGATCGAGCTCGCGAACCGTGAGCGCGATGGTCTGCGGGTGCGGCGGGTAGAAAAAGAACGGTTCACCGCTGGGATCGAGATGCGCGGTGGGCTCGCCGTCGGTGACCACCAGCACCACCGGCTGGGCGTTCGGGAACCGACGCAGATGCCGCTGGGCCAGCAGCAGCGCGTGATGCAGGTTGGTGCCCTGTTCCATCCGCGGTTGCAGGCCGGTCAACTCGGCGATGTCGATCGAACGTGCGTAGCGGCCGAAGGCGATCAGATGCAGCTCATCGCTGCGGAACCTGGTGGATACCAGGTGGTTCAGCGCGATAGCGGTACGCTTCATCGGCGTCCATCGACCCTCCATCTCCATCGAGAACGAGGTGTCCACGAGCAGCACCACCGCGGCCTGGGTGCGGGCCTCGGTCTCGGCGGTCTCCACGTCGCGCACGTCGATTCGGACTCCGCCGCGCGCCATCTCGCCGGCGGCCAGCGTCGGCTCCGCGCTCTCGGAGATAGTGCGAAGCACCGCGTTAGAGACCGTGCGGGTCACATCCCAGGGGTCTGTGTCGCCGAACTCCCACTCGCGCGACGCCCCGGTGGGCTCGCCGAGCGCGCCGCTGCGCCGCGTCTGACGGTCACCCCGACCCGACAGTTGCTCGGCGATGTCGCGGAAGATCGACTGGCCCAGTTGCCGCATGGCCTTCGGGCTCAGCCGCAGCTGCCCGTCGGAGGTCCGATCGAAGAACCCCTGCTCCGACAACGCCTTCTCGAGCTCTTGCAGCGTACGGACGTCGACGCCGGCCTGCTCGCCGAGCTGACGTTCCAGCGCATCGATGTCGATGTCGTCCATCTGCGCGCCGGCATACTGCTGAGACAGTTGTTCGCTCAAGGCTTCCAGTTCGGAGATGTCGCGCAACGCGGCCGCGCCCTCACCGAGGCCCATCGGACGATCACCGGAGAACGATTGGGCGTTGTCCCAGTCCAGACCGGGCCGCGCCTGCCGCAGCGCCGAATCCATCTGGGCCAGTTGACTCATCAAGTCCGGTGAACCGAATGCCTGCTGAGCCAGCTGGTCGAGTTCGGCACGTTGCTCCGGACTCAGCGAGTTGTAGAACTGTTGCGCTGCCGCCGCTCGCTGCGCCAGCGAGTCGATGAGTTCCTCGGTGTTGCGCGGGTTCTCCGGAAAATATTCGCCGTGCTTGCGCATGAAGTCGTCGAACTGCTTGGTGGTGTCGTCACCGCGGTTGTGCGCGTCGAGGAGCTTGTTGAGGTCGGAGAGCATCTCCGAGATACGTTGGCGGTCTTGTTCACCGGCACCCTCGAGCGCTTCTTTCATGCCGGCGAACCGCTGATCGAGAAGTTCGCGGCCCAGCAGATCCTTGATCTTGTCGTAGTCCTCGCGCGCCTGCGGGCTACGCCAGTTGTACTCCGAGAGTTCCTCGACGGCTTGCGCGGTCGACGGCGGCAGGCTGCCGATCTGCATCTCGGCGAAACGCGCGTCGTCGTCGAGATCACGCGCGAGTTGCTTGCGCTCCTCCAGAACCGCCCGGTCAAGCAATTCGCGGATCTCGGCGAATGTGCCGTCGAGATTGCGATTCTTGAGCATCTCCTGACGACGGCGGTTGACCTGTTCACGCAGTCGGTCCAGGCCACGCATGTCCTGGGTCCCGCGTCGCAGGAACTCGCGCAGGGCACGTTGCGGAGAGGCGCCGGCCATCACGTCGTCGCCGATGTCGCGCAGCGCTTCGCGCAGGTCGACCGGTGGCGCGAGTGGGTCCGGACCACCGGTGAAGCGCTGATATCGGGATCGGTGCGAGGTTCTCCGGGCCATGCGGTGCCCCTTACTTGTATTTCAGCGACTTACTTCTGTTGAAATGACCAATGAACGGGTTCGCACACCCGTTCAGCCGTAGATCGTCTGGCCGCTCTCGTCGGCTTCCTTGCCGATGCGTCGGGCCAGGTAGAGACCTTCGAGGGCGAGCTCGACGGCACTGGCGCGTTCTCCCTCGGCCTCGGCATCGAGGCGTTGCGCGATCTGGTCGAGGACATCGGCGGTGGTATCGGGATCCGGGATGGAGTCGAGGAGATCATGCGCGGTCACCCGGTCTCCGGTGACCACGGGCTCACCGTTCTCCAAAGCGGTCACCAAAGACGCCATGTCGATCCCGCCGAGGTGGGCGCGAACGGTGTCGGCCACCGACTTGCGCATCAGATGCTCGAGGATCTCGAGTTCGCGACCTTCCTCGCCCGACTCGAACTCGATCTTGCCGCGAAGCACCTCGACCACCGACTCGAGGTCCACCACACGCGCCACCGCGACGTCTTCACCGGTGACCGTCGCGCGATGCAGGGCGGCGGCGGCCACCGTCTCGGCGCCCGCGATGGAGAATCGGGCCGACACCCCGGACCGCTGATCGATCGAGGGGTGATCGCGCGCATACCGGGTGAATCGCGCCAGGATCTCGGTGATGAAGGTCGGCACCGTCGCGGTCAGATCGGCCTCCTGCTCGATGACCGCGATCTCGTCGTCGAGCTCCAACGGGTAGTGCGTACGGATCTCCGCCCCGAACCGGTCCTTGAGTGGGGTGATGATGCGACCGCGGTTGGTGTAGTCCTCGGGGTTGGCGCTGGCCATCACCATGACGTCGAGGGGCAGGCGCAGCGTGTAGCCGCGCACCTGGATGTCGCGCTCCTCCATCACGTTCAGCATCGACACCTGGATGCGTTCGGCGAGGTCGGGCAGCTCGTTGATGGCGACGATGCCGCGGTGCGCACGCGGGATGAGCCCGAAGTGGATGGTCTCCGGGTCCCCGAGACTGCGGCCCTCGGCGACCTTCATCGGATCGATGTCGCCGACGAGGTCGGCCACCGAGGTATCCGGTGTTGCCAGCTTCTCGCTGTAGCGCTGGCTGCGGTGACGCCACTCGATCGGCAGGTCGTCGAGCAGGTTGGCCGCTTTGCGGATCGACGCCGGGGTGATCGGCTCGTAGGGATGTTCACCCAGATCGGAACCGGCGATCACCGGGGTCCATTCGTCGAGCAGGCCGACCAGGGTACGTAGGATGCGCGTCTTGCCTTGCCCGCGTTCGCCGAGCATCACGACGTCGTGGCCGGCGATCAGCGCGCGCTCGAGTTGCGGGATGACCGTCGCCTCGAATCCGACGATGCCGGGCCACGGATCGCGGCCCTCGCGCAGCGCGGTCAGCAGGTTGTTGCGGATCTCGTCGCGTACATCACGCTGAACGTGGCCGCTGGCGCGCAGTTCACCGACGGTGCGGGGCGACGGGTGGCGGGTCTCGGTGGTCTGGGAGGCGTGGGTGGTGAAGTTCTCCTCTGGCACCTTGTCCACGGTACTCCGGTGACCGCGAAGTGCACGGGCGGTTGTCGGAGGCCCCGACCCGGGCGAGGACTCAGCAAACGGGCTGCCAGGCGGGATCGCGACCGATGAAACCGATCAGCCGGGTGACCGCATCGGCATCGGTGGCCACGGGTACGGCCGGTCCGTACTGCCCGGACGAGCGCAGCAGGTCCTCAATACCCGACATGCCGTCGAGCAGACTCTGGGCAAAGTCGGGATCGAGACCTGCGCCGCGGCCGGCTGCGGCCGCCAGATCCCAGGTGTGCATGTACACGTCGGCGGTGTAGAACCGGTCCACGGCATCGGCCAGACGGTGCTCGCCTGCCATCGGGTGGGTGAACGTGTCCTCGGCCGACGGGCCGTCGAGCAAGGCCTGTACCACGGCGGCGTGTGCCCGCCATGCGGAGACCGGATCGGCGGCGACGGCCGGCCCCGTCGGCAGCGTCACTCCACCGCCGGCGAGGAAGCCGGGCAACCACTCGACAAGGTGGGTGACGACGTCACGCGCCACCCACCCCTCCACCGGCGCTGGGGAGTCCCAATCCGACACGGCAGCAACCTGTTCGGCAAACCCTTCAGCGACGACGCGATGACGGTCCGCCGGCGCCAGCGCGACGATCGACTCGGCCATCAGCTCAGATCTCGCCCGCGCCGAGGAGCTTGTCGAGTGCGGCATAACCCTCGTTGACTCCGACCTCCATGCCGGAGGCCAGCCAGCCGTCGCGCGCCTCGAAGCTGTCGCACAACGACTGTGCGTGCAGCCGGGTGCTTCCATCGCCGAGGTCCTCGAACCACAACGTCTCCAGTGCCACCTGGTCGGGCATGCCCTCGAAGGTAAAGGTCTGCACGATTTTGTCGTCGGAGACGGTGTGGAAGCATCCGCGGAAACCGAATTCTTCACCGTCCCTGGAGGATACGTACCGCCAGCTACCACCGTCGCGGACGTCCCAGTCGATGATGCGGCTCCCGATGGAGTCCGGGCCCACCCACCGGACGAACAACGCCGGATCGGTGTGCGCTTTCATCAACTGGGCGGGCGTGCCGCGGAAGTCGCGGGTGATCCGGATGATCGGGACCTTCGGGTCGGCTTCGATGGCCGCCTCGCTGTACCGGCTCTGCACTGCACTCATGACGCCTTTCCTCTCTTTCGGGGTTTCTCGTCCTCGCGACGGTGCGCCGCGGGTCCGTCGTTCATCTCCACGAGCAGGTCATCGAGACGCTGATAGCGCTCTTCGGCCTGCCTGCGGTATCGCTCGATCCACTTGGTCATGAGGTCGAACACCTCCGCTTCCAGGTGGACCGGACGGGTTTGCGCCTCCCGGCCACGGCTCACCAGCCCGGCGTCCGCCAGCACCTTGAGGTGCTTGGACACCGCCTGGATGCTGACGTCGTAGGGTTCGGCGAGCTGACTGACCGTCGCATCGGAGACCGCCAGCCGCGCGACCATGTCGCGTCGTGTCGGGTCCGCGAGCGCGGCGAACACCTTGGACAACTCGTCTGCCACGCGCCCTCCTCAACCATCCGGTTGAATAAGACTGTGCACCGAATCGAGGGTTTTGTCAACCTCTTGGTTGAATACGAGGGCAGTGTCTGTGGGCGGGCAGGTCCGTTTTCTGCGCGCGGGTTGTTGTGGGTCGCGCATGTGGTCGCGGTCCGCGTGAACCGAGCCGACCCGCGCGCACCGAGTCGGCCCGCGCAATCACTTGGTGATCAGCCGAGCGCCAACCAGACCGCGAGTCCCAATCCACCGAGTCCGACGACGATGCGCAGCGGCTCGGCCGGAAGACGTTTGACCACCGGCGGCCCGCACCAGCCACCGGCCAGGCAGCCGATCGCCATCGCCAGGGCCGCAGTCCAATGCACCGGTCCGAAGAGCATGAAGCCCACCGCCGCCACGGTGTTCGCGATACCCAGGAACAGCGACTTCGACAGCGTCGCACGCCACAACGGTTCGCTGGTCAGGACCAGCATCAGAGCGAGCACCATGATGCCGGCGCCCGCACCGAAATACCCGCCATACACCGAGATCACCACCAACCCGAACATCCACACGCCCGGCCGGTCCTGGTGACGAGTGGCCCAGCGACGCAGCATCGGCTGCGTCAGCAACGCCACCGCGGCCAGCGCCACCAGGAACGGCACGATCGCCTCGAAGGCGTCGGCCGGGGTGAGCAGCAAGGTCACCGCGCCGATCGCGCCGCCGACCAGAGACGCCACGGCACCACCGATCAGGCGACGGCGGTCACCGTCGAGCAGCACCCGCCCGGACTGCGCAGTACTGCCGATCCCGACGGCGACGAGCGACACCGTGTTGGTGACGTTGGCCGAGATCGGGCTGAGCCCGACAGCAAGCAGCGCAGGGTAACTCACCACCGACGCGAGACCGGTGATGTAACCGATCAGACCCGCCCCGAATCCAGCGGCGATCAGGAAGACGACGTCGACCGGACTCACCGGTCGGCGAACTCAGTGCGCGAAATGGCGTGCACCCGTGAGATACAGGGTGACACCGGCCTCCGATGCCGCCTCGATCACCTCGTTGTCGCGGATCGAGCCACCGGGCTGGACCACGGCCCGCACCCCGCCGTTGAGCAGGACCTGCAAACCGTCCGGGAACGGGAAGAACGCGTCGGAGGCCGCGACACTGCCGGATGCGCGCTCGCCGGCGCGGTTGACGGCGAGATGTGCGGAGTCGACCCGGTTCACCTGGCCCATACCCACGCCCACCGACGCGCCGTCGTGCGCAAGCAAGATCGCGTTCGATTTGACCGAACGGCATGCACGCCAAGCGAACAGCAGGTCGGCGAGCGTGTCCGGGTCGGCGGGTGCGCCGGCCGCGAGGGTCCAGTTCGCCGGATCGTCGCCCTCGGCGTCGAGCACATCGCGCTGCTGCATCAGCAGTCCACCGGAGATGGGTCGGGTCTCGACGCCGGCGCGATCCGGCGCCGCGGCGGTGAGCACGCGAATGTTCTTCTTGCGCGTCAGCACCGAGAGGGCACCGTCGGCGAACCCGGGGGCGATGATGACCTCGGTGAAGATCTCGGCAACCTGCTCGGCCATCTCCACCGTGATCTCGCGGTTGGCGGCGATCACCCCGCCGTAGGCGCTTACCGGGTCGCATGCGTGGGCCTTGCGATGCGCTTGCGCGATGTCGGCGCCCACGGCGATGCCACAGGGGTTGGCGTGCTTGATGATCGCCACGGCTGGAGCATCGAAGTCGTGCGCGCTACGCCATGCGGCGTCGGCGTCGGTGTAGTTGTTGTAACTCATCTCCTTGCCGTGCAACTGCTCCGCAGACGCCAGGCCGCCACCGGCTCCGGCGACGTAGAGCGCCGCAGCCTGATGCGGGTTCTCGCCGTAGCGCAACACGGCCGACCGATTCCAGGTCGCGCCGACCCAGTCGGGGAAGGTCGACGAATCGGCGGGCGGTGCCACCACACTCGACATCCAGGACGCGACCGCGACATCGTAGTCCGCAGTGTGGCGAAATGCCTGTGCCGCCAACTGACGACGCTGGGCGAGATCGAACCCGCCGGCACTGACGGCGTCGCGGACCCGGCCGTAATCCGCGGGGTCGACGACAACGGCCACCGACGGGTGATTCTTCGCGGCCCCGCGCACCATCGACGGGCCGCCGATGTCGATCTGCTCGACGCACTCGTCCGGCGTGGCACCCGAGGCGACCGTCTCGGTAAACGGATAGAGATTGACGACAACGAGATCGAATGCCGCGACACCGAGTTCGGCCAGCTGCTCGACGTGGGTGTTCTTGCGGGTGTCGGCCAGGATTCCCGCGTGCACCTTGGGGTGCAGCGTCTTCACGCGTCCGTCGAGACACTCCGGAAAACCGGTCAGCGCCGACACCTCGGTCACCGGCACACCCGCGTCGGCGATCTTCTTGGCCGTCGAACCGGTGGACACGATTTCGACGTCGGCCGCATGCAGGACGGTGGCGAGTTCGTCGAGGCCACTCTTGTCGTAAACGCTGACCAGCGCGCGACGGATAGGCCGGCGGGTGTCGTCGGCGGGGCTCTGTGTGTTCACGGGATGTCGGCCTTTCGTCCGTCGATCACTACACCTTTGGTGACGAGCTTCGTCACCACGTCGGCGAGCAACTCACGCTCTACCGATTTGATCCGTTCATGCAGGGTGGCCTCGGTGTCGTCGGAACGGACGGCGACCGGCTGCTGCGCCAGGATGGGGCCGGTATCGACACCTGCATCCACCAAATGCACCGTGGTACCGGTGACCTTCACGCCGTGCGCCAATGCGTCGGCCACACCGTGGGCGCCGGGAAACGAGGGCAGCAGTGCGGGATGCGAATTCACGATCCGTCCGCCGAAGCGGGACAGGAAGGTGCTCCCGAGGATCTTCATGAAGCCCGCGGTGACCACCCAAGCCGGCGCGTGGTCGGCCACCTGATCGGTCAGCGCCGAGTCCCAGGCGCCACGATCGGGATGATCGCCGACCCGGCAGTCGATCACCGGGAGGCCGTGCCGGCGCGCGATGTCAGCGGCGGGACACTGTCGGTCCACCACGACGGCCACGATCCGGAAGGGTGCCGGCTCGTCGGCGCGGGCGATCAACGCGGCGAGCAACGATCCGGTGCCCGAAGCCATCACGACGATCGGCACACGAGCCTCAGAGGGTACGCGAACTGCGGACTCCGATGGCCCTGCAGCTGCGTTCACACAAGGGAGCCTAGTGGTCGACGCCGATCCGCTGGTCGCCGGGGTTCGCCGCGCGAACGAACTCAGCGAGAGTCGGCCGAGTACTCGTCGGCGAAGTGGGCGTCGGACTCGGAGTCGGCAACCCGATCGCCGCCGACCATGTCATCAGCGGCGTGGTCATCGTCGAAGTACTCATCATCGTCGGCGCCGGAGATCTCATCGGTTCCGACATCGGCGACCTCGAGATCATCGAACCCGAAGTCATCGGAAAAGTACCCGTCGGTGAGGTACTCGTCGGTGAGGTACTCATCATCCGTCAGGTATTCGTCGTCGTAGCCGCCGTCCGGGTCGACGTCGAACTCGTCCATCCCGCCCAACGCGGCCGATCGGCGGGCCTGCCGCGTCGCCGGCAACGCCGCATGGATCACGCCGACCACGAGTCCGACCACCACGAACCAGCCCAGAGTGAACACGCCGGCGGTCGGCACCGTGACCCCGGCCATGCCGAACTCACCGAGTTCACCGCCGGCGAGAGTGCACATGACGACCATCGCGGTTGCCGCCACCGCTCCGGCCAGCGCCACCGAACGCAGATTGGCCATCGGATCGAGGTCGCGACAGCGCAACCCCACCACCACGGCGATCGATGCCGGGACCACGAATCCGAGGACACCCAGGGTGCCGACACCTGCCTCGGGCAATGCCCCGAGCAGTGGCAGTGGTGGGACGGGACCGCCCTGCACATCGACGAGGTCGATGGATGCCGTACCCAAGTGCACATCGGCGCCGACCAACACTGCCGCGGCGCCGACGATCACGTTGGGCAGATACAGCAGCGACAACACGGCCAGTCCAAGGTATCCGTCGAAATCGTTGCCGCCGGCGATGAGGTCGCCCACGGTCTGCCACCGCATCACGAGTCGGACCACCACCACCGCTGCTGCCGCGGTGAGCAGCGCGCACACCCCGGCCGCGCCGTACCGTATCCCCCGCCGCACCGAGGGCGGAACGGCGAGGCGTTCGTAGATGTCGGTGCGATATCGCCAGCCGATGCCGGCCAGCGCAGCACCCCCATGGATGCCGAGGGTGGCGCCGAAGGCGACGAGCGCCGGTGGACTCTGTACCGGCAGCACCGACGTCCCGTCCATGACCACCGCCAACGACAACGCGGTCACGAGCAGCGGTCCACCGATGGCCGAGAACACGATGGCGATCAGTTCGCTCGGTGGACGATGTGGACCGGAGGCCGAACCGGCCATCCGCACGGTGCCCGCGGCGACCAGGAGCGTCGGCAACAAGGGCAGTACGCCGATCGTGACCCCGCTGATGGTCACCGGCACCTGGTGAATCGCCAGCCACATGCTGCCGACGGCGGGACCCAGACCTTCCAGTCCGCTACCTGCGAAGAGCAGCACGGTGAGGGTGACCACCGCGATGGTCAGCATGGTGACCATCGGTACCGCGAACGCCACCACGACGAGCTGACGTGCGGAGCCTTCGCTCACCGCACGCTGCGCACGGTTGTGTTGTCGCATCTGTCGAAGACGCGACGCAAGGCTGTCGGCAGTCGGTGAGGGCATCGGCTACGAGCGTGACACGGCACCGGCCGTGCGCCGAGCTGACGCGCCGCAAGGACCTCAGAAAGCGACAGACGCCTCAGCCGTCGCAGGTCTCGCCGACCCTGTTCGGGCTATCGAAACGACCCGATGCCCCACCGGTGAGGCCGGGGCATCGGGTCATATACGAGCTGACGCTGTCTGTCAGCGGCCGCCGTGCTGTTCGGGGCGGCTGATCTTGGTCGTCGCGTCCGACCCCTCGGCGGCCTGCGGGTAGCCGGCCGACGATCCACCAGCATCGGCGGCTCCTGCGGTGGGTTGGTAAGGGTTGGTCTCCGACGAGGTCCCCGACCCGGGGGTGGGCGTCGACGGGCTCTGCGTGTAGGCCGACGGATCGTAGGTCGGCTGGGCCACTGAGCTCGCGGTGGCCGACGTGCCATAGGCGGTGGCCTGGGCATCACCGAAGGCTGTCGTCTGCGGCGCCGGCGTCGGCGCGGCGCCCGTGGGCTGCGCCGCCACCCCGGCGGCGTCCGCGGTGACGTCGTCCGACGCCACCTTCAGGGTCCCGACAACGACGAGCAGCCAGAACAACGCGAGTCCCGCGGTGATGATGCTCAGTGTCAGCTGGGCGTAGTCGACACCCGAGTTGGTGATGATGCCGGCGCCCTGAGAGGACGTGTAGATGACGTCGTAGATCTGCGTGATCGCCGTCGCCACGGCCGCGGCGGCCACCACTGGGGCCACGACCTTGGCCTGGATCTTCGGCAGCAGTGTCAGCAGCGCCAGCATCGCGATGAACACCAGGTAAGGCAGGTAGGAACCGCGGTTCCAGAAACTGACCAACGCGTCGACGGCGGCGACCGCACCGATGGCGATGGCCAGCAGCTGGCCGATGTTGCCCGGCAGGCCCTGTCCGGCCGGCTTCGGCGCGGTGTATCCGTGCTGGCCGTAGCCCTGGGGATAGTGCTGGCCGTAGCCCTGCTGGGGATACTGCTGGGTCTGGCCCGCGTACTGCTGGCCGTATCCGGCTTGTCCTTGACCGTAGCCGGGCTGGCCATATCCCTGCCCGTAGCTCTGCCGGCCCGCCCCGGGCTGGCCGTACCCCTGCTGGCCGTACCCCTGCTGAACGGAACCCGGCTGCGACTGACCAGCTTGCTGACCATATCCGGGAGCGCCGCTCGGCTGACCTTCGGCCGCTCCCTGGCCGTAGTACCCCGGATATCCCTGCTGCCCGTATCCCGGCTGCTGGCCGTGCTGGCCGTACCCGCCGCCTTGCTGGTAGGTCATCGCATCTCCTGCTCGGTCGTCTTCGCCCCCCGCGGTGAGCGCGTGTCGCGCCCCACGGTAGTACATGCCCGGGTCGCGGCCTGGTGGCGTGCGCACCCGCTCACCACCGATGAGTTCGACCCTGTTCGGCATACCAGTCGATGAGGCCGTAGTCGTCCACCGACTTCGGATCGATGGCGACCTCGGCGCGGCCGGCGAGGATGCCGGTGACCGGAACCTCGAGCTTCTTGCCGGTGCGCGTGTGTGGGATCCCCGGCGCCTCGATCACCTCGTCGGGGACGTGCCGGGGCGACAGCCGCGACCGCACCTCGGATGCGATGCGCCCGCGCAGCGGGTCGTCGAGGGTCGCGCCCGGCACCAGGGTGACGAACAACGGCATCCAGTACTTCCCGTCCGGCCCGTCGACCCCGAGTACGAACGCCTCCGCGATCTCCTCGATGCCCTCGACCACCTCGTAGATGTCGGCCGACCCCATCCGGATGCCGTGGCGGTTCAGGGTGGCGTCGCTGCGACCGTGGATGACCAGCGAGCCGCGGTCGGTGACGGTGACCCAATCGCCGTGACGCCACACCGGACGGTCGGCGGGAGAGTCCCACTCGTGCTCGAAATACGCGCGGCGATACCGCGCCCCGTCCGGATCGTCCCAGAACCGGACCGGCATGGACGGCATCGGTGCGGTGATCACCATCTCCCCCACCTCCCCGACCAACGGCGTGCGGTCGGGAGCCCAACTCTGCAGTGCCACGCCGAGGTAGCGGACCGACAGTTCTCCCGCGACCACCGGAACCCCGGTGGAGCCGCCGGCGAAAGCACTGACGACATCGGTGCCGCCGCTGATCGAGGAGATTGGCATGCCTGCCTTGACGTTCTCCTCCACCCAGGTGAACAGGTCGGCGGCCAAGGTCGATCCGGTGCTCCCCAAGATGCGCAACGGCGCGAGGTCGTGCTCTTTGCCAGGAACCAAACCCGCCTTGCGGGAGGCCTGCAGTTGCCCCGGGCTGGTGCCGAAGTAGGTGACGCCTTCGGATTCGACGAGCTGCCACAGCCGGTCGGCATCGGGATACAGCGCCGAGCCGGAGTAACAGACGATGCGCGATCCGCACAGCAGTCCGGCGACCTGGAAGTTCCACATCATCCAGCTCAGCGCGGTCTGCCAGAAGAAGACATCGTGTACGCCCAGATCACCGTGCAGTCCGGCCGCTTTGAGATGCTCGACGACGACCCCGCCGTGACCGTGCACGATCCCCTTGGGCTTGCCGGTGGTACCGGAACTGAACAGCACCCACAACGGGTGGTCGAACGCCACGGGTTCCGGCTGGAGTCCGGAGCCGTCGGCGGCGCGCGCCGCGTCGAAAGGGATCTGTTCGACGCCGCCTCGCGATGCACTCGTCGGGTCACCGACCACGATGTGCGCCACCAGGTCCGGCAGCAGCCGCGCCAAGGCGTCGCTGTCGGCGACCTTGTCCACGTCCTTGCCGTTGTAGCGGTAGCCGGTCGCACTGACCAGCACCTTGGGTCGCAATTGGGCCAGCCGTCCGGCCGCCCCCTCCGGCGCGTAGTCCTGGCCACATCCCGACCAGATGGCACCCACGTATGCCGCACCGAGGAAGGCGACGACCGCCTCCGGGATATCCGGCAGGTATGCCGCGACCACGTCACCGCGTCCCACACCGAAATCGGTCAGAGTCCGCGCGAACCCGGCGGTGGCATCTGCCAATTCGGACCAGGTGAGCTCGCTGCGTCGCCCATTCTCATCCAGTCCGACGACTGCCGCACCGGGCAGTCCGCGATGCCGCAGCACAGCTGATACATAGTTCAGCTTCACATGCGGAAACCATTGCGAACCAGGCA
Organism: Gordonia sp. NPDC062954; assembly: GCF_044543825.1. Taxonomy (NCBI): domain Bacteria; kingdom Bacillati; phylum Actinomycetota; class Actinomycetes; order Mycobacteriales; family Gordoniaceae; genus Gordonia; species Gordonia sp. NPDC062954. The sequence goes on from NZ_JBITWL010000007.1 coordinate 194,505, forward strand.
TTGCTGCGTCCGCGAGGACGTCGTCGTCGGTTGCCACCGACGGCGAATCGCCGGCGATGGCCCCGAGATCGTAGAAGTCCCACACCGCCCGCCAGAACGCGGCCGGCTCGTCGACCGACCACTGCCACAACGATGCATAGCCTTCGATCGCCCGATCGGTACGTGAAGTGATGAATCGGGTGAATGCGTCGATCTGGGTCTGGCCGGGCCGCGAGTCCACCGCGGTCACCGACGTCGCTCCGCTACCGATCCGATGCCCAAGATCTCGACGGCTTCCGCACGCATCTCGACCTTGCGCACCTTGCCCGTGACCGTCATCGGGAACTCCTTGACCACATGGACATAGCGCGGGATCTTGTGCCGCGCGATCTTGCCGTCGGCGAACGCACGCAGATCGTCGGCGGTGAAATCTGTTGCCTCGTCACGGAGCCGCACCCACGCCATCAGTTCTTCGCCGTACTTGTCGTCGGGCACACCGATCACCTGGGCATCGAGGATGTCCGGGTGGGTGTAGAGGAATTCCTCGATCTCGCGCGGGTAGATGTTCTCGCCGCCGCGGATCACCATGTCCTTGATCCGTCCGGTGATGCGCACGTAGCCGTTGTCGTCCATCACCGCCAGGTCGCCGGTGTGCATCCACCCCTCCTCATCGAGGGCTTCTGCTGTCTTCTCGGGCTCGTTCCAGTATCCCGTCATCACCGAGTAACCTTTGGTGCAGAACTCGCCGGTCTCACCCCGCTCCACCGTGTCGCCGGTCACCGGGTCGATCACCTTGATCTCCAGGTGCGGTCCCACCCGACCGACGGTACCGACCCGCAGTTCCAGCGGGTCGTCCACACGGGTTTGGGTGGATACCGGCGACGTCTCGGTCATGCCGTAGCAGATCGACACCTCACGCATGTGCATCCGCTCGACGACCTGACGCATCGTGTGCTCGGGACATGGCGATCCGGCCATGATGCCCGTCCGCAGGCTGGACAGATCGAATCGGTGGTCATCGCCGAGTTCGTCGAGCAGCGCGAGCTCGGCGATGAACATCGTGGGCACCCCGTACAGACTGGTGCACCGATACTGCGACACCGCCGCCAGGGTGGCCTGCGGGTCGAAGGCAGGCGCCGGGATCACCATGGCCGCACCATGACTGGTGGCCGCCAGGTTGCCCATCACCATGCCGAAGCAGTGGTAGAAGGGCACCGGGAGGCAGATGCGGTCGGCGTCGGTGTAGTCGAGCAGTTCACCGACCAGATAGCCGTTGTTGCCGATGTTGCGGTGCGTGAGCGTCGCCCCTTTGGGGAAACCCGTTGTACCCGAGGTGTATTGAATGTTGATGGGATCGTCGGGGCCGAGAGACCCGGCGATGTCGGAGAGCCGACCCATCTCGGCGGCAGTGGGTTCGGCGAGGAGTTCGGCCCACTGTGGCGACTCGAAGAGCACCACCTCGCGCACGTCCGGACACCGTGGGCGGGCCTCGGCGAGCATCGACGCGTACGCGGAATCCTTGAACCGCTCTGCGGCGAAGACCACTGAGGTACCCGACTGGGTCAACGCGTACTCGATTTCGTTCTGCCGATAGGCCGGGTTCAGGTTGACCAGGACGGCGCCGATCTCTGCCGCCGCGTACTGGGTCAGCACCCATTCGGCCCGATTGGGTGACCACAGTCCCACCCGGTCGCCGGGATTCACCCCGAGCCGCAGCATCCCTGCGGCGAGGGCATGCACATCGCGGTGGAACTGCGTGTATGTCCACTGCCGTGACGTCGCGGCGTCGACGAGTGCCAGGTTGTCGCCGTACGACTCGACCGTGCGGGCCAGGGTTGCGCCGATTGTCTCCGTGAGCAGGTCGGGGACGCTCTCCCCGTGAGAGTAGGCCGGTTGCGCCATGATGTGCTCCGATTCAGGGTTGTCGCCGCCCGTCAGGCGGAATGTTCCGGGAGGTCGCCAGAAGCTCCGGCCCGGGTCAGCACGGCCTCGGCCTGGCGCAGCACCGGGCCGTCGATCATCTGACCGTCGAGGGTGAACACGCCACCGGCGTGCTCGGTCGAGCCGTCCACCACACGTCGTGCCCAGAGGACCTCGTCGTCGGAGGGCCGGTAGCCCGCGCGGATGTGCTCGACCTGCGACGGATGTATGCATGCTGTTGCCGTGTAGCCGAGGGCGACGGCATCGCGGACCTCCGCGACGAGACCGGACACGTCGTCGATGTCGAGGTGGACGGAGTCGACCGCGAACTTCTGGTGCGCAGCCGCCGCGATGCGCACGGTGGACCGGACCCAGCGCGCGACGTCGCGGTACTGGCCGGCTCGCTCCTCCCCCGGCCCGAACCGACTCGATTTGCCACCGAGCCCGGCCACCAGATCCTCGGCACCCCACATCAGTCCGATGCAATTGACCGCCGCAGCGATCTCATTGACCCTTGTCGCGCCCAGCGGCGTCTCGATGAGCGCCACCGTCTGCAGGGCGGTGTCGATGATGGAGTCGACGTCCTCGGCTTTTGCCTGCATCACCACGCGGTAGTTGGTGTCCAACACCGCAGTCAGATCGCGGCGATAGTCGCCGGTCCCGGCCGGGTTGATCCGAACGATCGTGCGGTCGGGGTCGATCGGGTTGGCCACCAGGGCTTCGCGGGCGGCGACACGACGTTCCGGCGCGACCGCGTCCTCCAGGTCGAGGATCACCACGTCAGCGCGGTCGAGGGCTTTCTGATATCGCTCCGTACGGTCGGCCGGGCAGAAGAGCATTGCCGGTCCGGGTGGTGTCCAGGCGTTCGCGAATTGCATCATCACTCCGTTGGCTGTCGTCGCACCAGCGTGGCCCTTGCGGCGCGCGCAACGACCTCGCCGTGCTGATTGCGTCCGATGTGGGTCAAGTTCACCACGCCCTCACCCGGCCTTGACCTGGATTCCCGTTTACCGGTGCATTCGGTCTCGGCGTACAGTGTGTCGCCGGCGAACAACGGGGCCGGGAAGGCGACCTCACTGAACCCGAGATTGGCCACCAGGGTCCCCTGCGTCAGTTGCGACACCGACAGCCCGACGATGGTCGAGAGCGTGAACATCGAGTTGATCAACCGCTGCCCACCGAAGCCCGGTTGCTCCGCCGACCATGCAGCATCGAGATGCAGGGCCTGGGTGTTCATCGTCAGCGTGGTGAACAGCACGTTGTCGGCTTCGGTCACCGTGCGTCCGGGACGGTGTTCGTAGACGGTACCCTCGGCGAACTCCTCGAACCACAGGCCGCGCTGGATCACGCGGACGCGTTCGGCCGCATCCTGCTCGGTCATGCGAATCCCAACTGCCGCGCGATGAGCATGAGCTGCACCTCGGTGGTGCCCTCCCCGATCTCGAGGATCTTGGAGTCGCGGTAGTGCCGGGCGACGGGGTACTCGTTCATGAAGCCGTAGCCGCCGTGGATCTGTGTCGCCATCCGAGCGTTGTCCATCGCGGCCTCACTGGAGATCATCTTGGCGATGGCCGCCTCCTTCTTGAACGGCTTGCCCGCCAGCATCTTCGCGGCGGCATCGTAGTAGGCGGTGCGGGCCACGTGGGCGCGCGCCTCCATCCGGGCGATGGCGAACGACACCGACTGGTAGTTGCCGATCGGTTTACCGAAGGACTGTCTTTCCTTGGCGTACTTGACGCTTTCGTCGACGCAGCCCTGCGCTGCACCGGTGGCCAGCGCGGCGATCGCGATTCGCCCCTCGTCGAGGATGGACAAGAAGTTGGCGTATCCACGGCCACGTTCGCCGAGCAGGTTCTCGGCCGGAACCCGCGCATCGGCGAAGGTCAGCGGATGGGTGTCGGAGGCATTCCACCCGACTTTGTTGTAGGCGGGTTCGGCGGTGAAGCCCGGGGTGTCCGACGGCACGACGATCGTCGAGATCTCCTTGCGTCCGTTGTCTCTTGTCCCGGTCACCGCGGTGACGGTCACCAGAGAGGTGATGTCGGTACCGGAGTTGGTGATGAACTGTTTGGCACCGTTGATGATCCAGCTGTCCCCGTCGCGCCGTGCGGTGGTCGCGGTGGCACCGGCATCTGACCCGGCACCGGGTTCGGTGAGGCCGAACCCGGCCAGCGCGGCGCCGGAGGTCAGGTCTGGCAGCCACTTCTGCTTCTGCTCTTCGGTGCCGAACTTGTAGATCGGCATGGCGCCGAGGCCGACCCCGGCTTCGAGGGTGATCGCCACCGACTGGTCGACCTTGCCGAGTTCCTCGAGCGCAAGCGCAAGCGCGAAGTAATCGCCGCCCATGCCGCCATACTCCTCGGGAAACGGCAGACCGAACAGTCCCATCTTGCCCATCTGGGACACGACCTCATACGGGAAGCTGTGTTCTTCATCGTGTTTCGCCGCCACCGGCGCCACCACCGACTGCGCGAAGTCGCGCACCGTGTGGATCAGGTCGATGTGGTCCTGGTTGAGTTCCATCAGTTCTCCTTCTGCACGTCTGCGAGCGTCTGGCCGGCAGCGACCTTGTCGCCGACGCGGACCGAGACGGCCACCACGCCGTCGATCGGGGCGGTCAAGGTGTGTTCCATCTTCATCGCCTCCACGACGACGACCGGATTTCCGGTTGCGACGACGTCGCCCGCCGTCGCCGGTACCGCGACGACGGTGCCGGGCATCGGACTCAGGATCTCCCCGGCATTGTCGTCGGCCGCCTCGTCGAGCAACGCACGTGCGGGTTCGAGCTGCCAGGTGCCGTGCGGGCCCGACACCCACCACGTGCCGGCGATCTGCACCTTCGACCAGGACTGGCTGACCCCGTCGACGATGAGCCGCCGAGTGCCATCACCGTCGGTGCCGCCGCGGCGAATGCGGCGATACTCGATATCGGCGCGCCACGGGCCGCGGTCGGAATCCTCGTAGGTGACCTCGGCCCGACCGGACACACCGTCCTCGGTCGCCGTGCTCACCGCGATGGCAACGGTGAAATGCTGTGCACCCCAGGTCAATCGGGTGGTCACCGGTGCCACGTCGCCGAGTCGCCAGCCCACCGCCGACTGCCATACGTCTGCGCGGTCGCGGGGTCCGATGCGGGCGACGGCCGCCAGCACGAGCGCCTCTGGTTCGGGCTCGGCCACCGCGTAGTCGACGACGAGCCGGTCGAGCAGTTCGGTGTCGAGGTCGGCGTTGCGGACCTCGGGTCGGGCGAGGACGAACCGACAGAAGTCGACATTGGTGACCACACCCAGCACCCGGGTGTGTGCAAGCGCCTGATCCAGCCTTTCCAGGGCCTCTTCCCGGTCGCCGCCATGGGCGATGACCTTGGCCAACATCGGGTCATAATCACTGCCGACAATCAGCCCTTCAGCCATCGCCGAATCGACGCGGATACCGCTGCCGGGTGCGGTATCGGGCTGCACCAGGCGGGCGATCGTGCCGCCGGTGGGTAGGAAGCCGTTGGCAGCGTCCTCGGCGTACACGCGTGCCTCGACTGCATGACCGGTCAGGGTGATGTCGTCCTGGGCCAGGCCCAGCACCTCACCGCGCGCGACGCGAATCTGCTGTTCGACGAGGTCGACGCCGGTGACGAGTTCGGTGACGGGGTGCTCGACCTGCAGGCGGGTGTTCATCTCCATGAAGAAGAACTGGTCGGGGTGGTGGGCGGAGACGATGAACTCGACGGTGCCGGCACCGGAGTAGCCGACGCTGCGGGCGGCGTCGCAGGCCGCCTCACCGATCCGCGCGCGGGTCTGCGCATCGAGCAGCGCCGAGGGCGCCTCCTCGATAACCTTCTGATGGCGGCGCTGCAAAGAGCATTCGCGTTCGCCGAGGTGGATGACGTTGCCGTGGTCGTCGGCAAGGATCTGTACCTCGATGTGACGGGGCGTATCCACGAAGTGTTCGAGGAACAGGCTGTCGTCGCCGAACGCGGAGCCCGCTTCGCGACGCGCGCGTTGCAGCGCCGCGGGCAGGTCTGCGGCGTTCTCGACCCGATGCATGCCTTTACCGCCGCCGCCGGCACTCGGCTTGATCAGCACCGGGAATCCGATGTCGGGTGCGGCGGCGATCAGGTCGTCATCGGACAGGCCGGGTCGCGACAGTCCCGGCACCACCGGGACATCGCGCTCGGTGACCGCGGCGCGCGCGGTGATCTTGTCGCCCATCGTCGCGATCGCCTCGGCCGGAGGTCCGATGAAAATGATCCCGGCGTCGTCGAGGGCGGCCGCGAATTTCTGGTTCTCCGAGAGGAATCCGTACCCGGGATGCACCGCGTCGGCACCGGTGTCGAGCGCGGCACGCACCACCGCGTCGATGTCGAGGTAGCTCTGTGTGGCGGCGGCGGGGCCCACCCGCACGGCGACGTCGGCCTCTCGGACATGGCGGGCGTCGGCATCGGCGTCGGAGTAGATGGCGATGCTGCGGATACCCATGCGCCGCAGGGTGTCGATGACACGGCAGGCGATCTCGCCACGGTTGGCGATCAGCACACTGCGGATGGGGCGGGCGATGGTGGGGCTGGTCTGGTTCATGGTCATCACATCCGGAAGACGCCGTAGCGGGGTTCGGTCAGCGGTGCGTATCTGCATGTCTCCAAGGCGAGTCCGAGGAGTGTGCGGGTCTGCGCGGGATCGATGATGCCGTCATCCCACAGCCGCGCGGTGGAGTAGTAGGCATCGGACTGGTGCTCGAACTGCTCTCGGATCGGCGCCTTGAAGGCTTCCTCGTCGTCGGCCGGCCAGTCGTCACCGGAACGTTCGATCTGGTTGCGACGCACCGTGGCCAGGGTGTCGGCGGCCTGCGGTCCGCCCATCACCGAGATCCGGGCGTTGGGCCACATCCAGAGGTAGCGCGGCGAATAGGCGCGCCCACACATCGAGTAGTTGCCGGCGCCGAACGATCCACCCACCATGACCGTCAGTTTGGGTACGCGTGCGCATGCAACGGCGTTGACCATCTTGGCGCCGTTCTTGGCGATGCCGCCTTCTTCGTAGGCGCGGCCGACCATGAAGCCGGTGATGTTCTGCAGGAATATCAGCGGGATGCGTCGCTGGTCGCACAGTTCGATGAAATGCGCACCCTTGAGCGCGGATTCGCTGAACAACACGCCGTTGTTGCCGATGAAGCCCACCGGATGGCCGTGTACGTGTGCGAAGGCGGTGACCAACGTGGTGCCGTAGTTGGCCTTGAACTCGGTGTATTCTCCACCGTCGCTGATGATCTCGATGACCTCACGGACATCGTACAGGGTGCGCGAATCGGTGGGTACCACGTCGTATAGGTCAGTCTGCGGCCGCAACGGTTCCCGGACGGGAACCGTCTCCCACTGATGTTGCTCGCGCGGCCCCAGCGTGGCGACGATCTCACGCACCTTGGCCAGTGCCTGTTCGTCGTTGTCGACGAGGTGGTCGGTGACGCCGGAGACCGACGAGTGCATGGCACCGCCGCCGAGCTCCTCGGCGGTGACGTCCTCACCGGTCGCGGCCTTCACCAGCGGCGGACCGGCCAGGAAGATGGTGCCCTGATTCCGCACGATCACGGTCTCGTCGCTCATCGCGGGCACGTAGGCGCCACCGGCGGTCGACGAGCCGAGCACGGCGGCGATCTGCGGGATGCCCGCGGCACTCATCGTGGCCTGGTTGTAGAAGATGCGGCCGAAGTGTTCGCGGTCGGGGAACACCTCGTCCTGCTGTAGCAACATTGCTCCGCCGGAGTCGACGAGGTAGATGCAGGGCAGCCGGTTCGCGGCCGCGATCTCCTGGGCGCGCAGATGCTTCTTGACCGTCATCGGGTAGTAGGTGCCGCCGGAGACGGTCGCGTCGTTGGCCACGATCATGCATTCGCGGCCGGCCACCCGCCCGACACCCGCAACGACACCGGCCGACGGCACCCGGCCGTCATACATGTCGTGGGCGGCCAGCGGCGCCACCTCGAGGAAGGGAGAACCGACGTCGAGGAGTCGATCCACACGGTCGCGGGGTAGCAGTTTTCCGCGGGAGATGTGACGCTCCCGGGCCTTGTCGCCGCCGCCGCGGCGCGCCATCGCGAGGTGGTCGCGCAGCGTCTCGACATTCGCCAGGTGCGCAGCCCGTGGGCCGGGCGCGTTGCCCTCGATTCCGGGAGCCTCGGCGTTGAACGTGCTGGTCACCATCGACCTTTCAGTTAGCCGTCATTAACTGAATGCATCGTACGACACAACAGGTCGCCTTGTCACGCACTGATCGAGCCGCCATCACATTGTCGCAGCCAACGTGACGTGGCTCACGACTATTGCGTACTGTGAAGGCAGGCCCACCACCCCTCGGGCCGCGACAACCGATGCCCGCAGCGCCCACACCCACGGCGTCTGCGGACCGATATATGAAGAGAAGGCCAGGTAATCCCATGACCCTCGCAGATGATCGCGCGCACCGCCTCGGTGCGCCCACCGACGAGACCGCGACGTTCTCCCGGACCTCGTCCTCGGCTGCCTCGTTCTCCCTCGACGACCGCTACACGCGCGAAACCGGGACCATCTATCTGACCGGCATCCAGGCCCTGGTCCGTATGGTCCGTGACCGCGCCCGCATCGACCGCCGCCAGAATCTGCGCACGGCCTCCTTCATTTCCGGCTACGAGGGCTCCCCACTGGCCGGCTACGACCTCGAGATCGCCCGCCGAGCTGCGTACCTCGAACCGCTCGACATCGTCCACCGGCCCGGGCTCAACGAGGAGATCGCCGCGACGTCGGTGATGGGGTCGCAGGTGGCCGGCCAGGTGGCAGACCTCTCGCCCGACGCCGACGGGACGGCACGCGACGGCGTCGTGGGCTACTGGTACGGCAAAGCGCCCGGCCTCGACCGCGCTACCGACGCGCTGCGGCACGCCAACATGATCGGCACCCACCCGTCCGGTGGAGCGGTGGCACTCGTCGGCGACGACCCCGGCGCCAAGAGCTCCACCATTCCGTGCGCGTCGGAGATGGCGCTGGCCGATCTGTACATGCCGATCCTCTATCCCGCCGACTCGCAGGACATCCTCGATTTCGGCGTGCACGCCGCGGTGATGAGCCGGGTCAGCGGACTGTGGACGTCGATGAAGATCTCCGCGCATGTCGCCGACGGAGCGTCGACAGCACTGGTCGACACCAACCGGATCATGCCCGTGTACGGCGACCTCGGTCGCAGCCCGCACGTCCCGAGCGGACGATTGCTGGGCGCCAGCCTGATGGAGCTCGAGCAGAATCAGCTCACCACCCGCATTCCGCGAGCGCTGGAATACGCTCGGCTCAATGGCCTCAACCGCATCGTCACCTCCAGCCCGGACGACCGGATCGGCATCGTCGCGGCCGGCAAGACGTATCTGGACCTTCGGGAGTCGTTGCGGCTCATCGGCATCGACGATGATCAGCTCAATCGACTGGGCATCCGCATCCTCAAACTGGGCATGGTCTATCCGCTCGACCGCGACATTCTCGACCGGTTCATGTTCGACACTGCCACCGGCGACCTCGACGAGGTCATCGTGGTGGAGGAGAAACGCGACTTCATCGAGACGATGATGCGCGACATCCTGTTCCGTCATCCCCGCGCTCCCCGCATCGTCGGCAAGACCAATGAGGACGGTTCGACCTTGTTCTCGAGGTTCGGCGAACTCGATGTGGACGCGGTGTCACGCGGTCTGGCCACCCGGCTGGCGCGTCACCACCATGTCGATGCCGCGCAGGACTGGTTGGAACGGAAATCCAAGCGGCGCGGCCGGATCGAACTGCCGCTGGCCGTCCGCACGCCTTACTTCTGCTCCGGCTGCCCCCACAACAGCTCCACCAAGGTCTCCGACGACACGCTGGTGGGCGCCGGGATCGGCTGCCACGCCATGGTGCTGTTGATGGACGAGCGTCAAGTCGGCGACATCGCCGGCGTCACCCAGATGGGCGGCGAGGGCGCACAGTGGATCGGGATGGCGCCGTTCGTGACCGCGGATCATTTCGTGCAGAACGTCGGTGACGGCACGTTCATGCACTCCGGCTCGCTGGCGCTACGCGCCGCGGTCGCCTCCGGCGAGAACATCACCTACAAGCTGCTCTACAACGGCACCGTCGCCATGACCGGCGGTCAAGACCCGGTGGGCGCGATGAGTCTGCCGCGGCTGACCTCGCTACTTCTCGACGAAGGTGTTAACCGCATCGTGGTCACCTCCGACGACGTGGCACGCACGAAAGCGCTCGGCCTGCCGAAGGACGTCACCATCCGGCATCGCGAGGACATGCTCGACGTGCAGACCGAGCTGGCATCCGTTCCCGGCGTGACGGTTCTGGTCCACGACCAGCACTGTGCGGCGGAGAAGCGTCGCAAGCGCAAGCGCGGCACCATGAGCACGCCGAACCGACGAGTGATGATCAACGAACGCATCTGCGAGGGATGCGGTGACTGCGGCGAGAAATCCAACTGCCTGTCCGTACACCCGGTGGACACCGAATTCGGCCGCAAGACGCACATCGACCAGAGCTCATGCAATCTCGACTTCTCTTGCCTGAAGGGCGATTGCCCGTCGTTCGTGACGGTGACGCCGGGAACCGAGCGGGAACGTCGCCGTGCCGACAACATCGCCGCGTCACTGATGCCCACGCCGCGGGTGCCCGCGGTGCGCGAGTCGTTCGCGATCCGCGTGACCGGGATAGGCGGGACAGGGGTGGTGACCGTGTCCCAGGTGCTGGCCACGGCCGCGGTGCTCGACGGCAATGCTGCGCGCACCGTGGACATGACCGGCCTGGCGCAGAAGGGCGGTGCGGTGGTCAGTGATGTCAAGATCACCCCGCAGATCGTGGAGCAGGCAGGCAAGGTGGCTTCCGACGACTGCAACCTGTACCTGGCGTGCGACCCCTTGGTGGGCACCGATCCGGTTAACCTCAAGGTCGCCGATGTCGACAAGACGGTCGCCGTGGTGTCGACCACCAAGATCCCGACCGGTGCGATGGTCATCGACACCACAGTCGGTTTCCCCGCCGACGCCCAGGTCCATTCGGCCATCGACGACAAGGTGCGTCGCGCGGTGTACCTCGATCCCGGGGAACTGTCGACGGACCTGTTCGGCGACGAACAGTACGCGAACATGCTGATGGTGGGTGCGGCATATCAGGCAGGTGCGCTGTCGATCTCGGCCGAGTCGATCGAGCACGCCATCGAACTCAACGGCGTGGCCGTAGACGCCAACATCCAGGCATTCCGCCGCGGACGTCAGGTGGTGGACAACCCGGATGCGGTGGCGCACACACTCACCGGGCTGCACGGTGCCACCTCTGCCGAGATCGAGCCGAGTGAGTATGCGATGTCCGTCGTCGGTGAGTTGGGCTCGCTCGAGGACGACCTGGCACGCACTATCGCCATCCGCTACGACGAGCTAATCGCTTATGCCGACGAGCGTTATGCACGTGAGTATTTCAAGTTCGTCTCCCGGGTCCAGCGCGCCGGTCACGGTCCCGCGTTCACCGGCGCGGTTGCTCGGAACCTGTACAAGTTGATGGCCTACAAGGATGAGTACGAGGTCGCGCGGCTGACCCAGGACCCGACGTTCGCGGCGCAGATCGCGGAGCAGTTCGGCGACGACGCGCAGGTGGCCGTCCGCCTGCATCCGCCGACGCTGCGCAGCATGGGGATGAGGGAGAAGTTGTCGCTCGGCGGCTGGGCAGACCGGCCGCTCTCGGCGCTGGCAAAGATGAAGCGTTTGCGGGGCACCAAGCTCGATCCGTTCGGCCACAATGAGGTCCGGCGGACCGAACGTGCTCTGATCGGCGAGTACCGCGAGACCGTCGAGGATCTGCTGGCCGGCTTGGCCGATGGCCGCGTCGGCGCGGATCGGGTGGGTTCAGCCGTGGAGCTGGCTGAGCTGCCCGACATGATCCGTGGCTACGAGGGCATCAAGATGGCCAACGTCGCGCGCTACCGCGCGGAGGTCACGGCCCGCCGACAGACCCTCGGCATCTGAGGCGTCACCCCGGCGATCTGTTTGCGCGAGCGCGCACCGGTCCCGCTCGCGCGCATGTCGAGACATGCGCGCGAGCCGATCGGGCGCGCGCAGGCGGATCGTCGCGGCGGCCCTCACTCCCAGCGGGTGCGGTTGCGTTCCAGGCCATCGAGCACCACCTCGAGGCCGAGGTCGAACTCGTCGGCGTAGGAATACCCCGGCGCCATGACATGCGCGGTGGTCATCTCGGTGAGATGCGCGAGGTCGGCCGGGTCGATTCCGGATTGGATCGATTCGGCGACCTCCCGCGTGTCGGCCGCATCAGTGGAGTCGAACGGCATGGTTGTCTCCTGCAAGACAAAGCCGTAGAGGTAGCTGTCCAGCAGGGAGAACGCATGTGCCGCGCCGCCGATCGTGAAGCCGGCTCGACGCAACACCCCGATCACGGCGTCGTGATGCCGCAGTGTTTGCTGCCCGGGACTGCGCCGAGAGTCCATCAACCCCAACGCCCACGGGTGGCGCACCAATGCGTCTCGCGCAGAAGCGGTTCGCACCCGCAATGCCTCGCGCCAGTCGGCCTGGGTCGGGATCTCGATCTCCGCGAACACGTGATCGACCATCACGTCAAGAATGCCGTCCTTGTTGCGGACGTGGTGGTAGAGCGACATCGCCTCGACTCCGAGTTGTTGGGCGATCTTGCGCATCGTCACCGCGCCGATCCCGCCCTCATCGGCCATCTGCACCGCGGTAGAAACAACCGCTTCACGGGTCACCGGCTTTCGTGTGGTCACCAACTTTCCTCCTCCTCTGGACATCGGTCCACCTTACCGCGTAAGGTGTCCTTACACCGTAAGGATCATCGCCATCGAGAGGACCGCCCAATGACCATCGACGACACCCCCGACACTCGCCCGCTGCGGGTATGCATTGTCGGCGCATCCGGGAAGCTGGGGCGCTACATGATCCAGCACTGCCTGGATCGCGGCTACCAGGTGGTCGGCGTCTGCGGCCGCAGAGCGTGCCGAAACTCGACGACGTCGCTGACCGCATCGAGATCATTCCCGGCCGCACCGACGATCGCGCGGTGATCGCCCGCGCTGTCGCCGGTTGCGATGGCGTCTTGACCGTGCTGGCCCCGTGGGGTGTGCACGACTACTCCTCGGGCACCACCCGAGCGGTTCTCGAGTATGCAGAACCCGATGCGCGACTGATCTTTTCGTGTGGATGGCACATCACTCGTGATGGCCTCGACCGATACTCCTGGCAGCTTCGCTACATTGTGCCGATCGTGAGCACGCTGGCGAGGTGGGCGCGTGTGGTCGACGTTGACGATCAGGTACGGGCGGCCCGTCTGATCTTCGACTCCGACACCCGCTGGACCGTGGTGCGCGGCAGCGATCTCGAGGAAGGAGAGAGCCAGGGCCTGCCGGTGTGGAGCCGGCACGTCGGCGATCCGATACTCGCCGGCAACCTCACCCGGCGCATCGACTTCGCGTTGTTCATGGTTGCGGCATTGACCAACGACACGTTGGTGCGCGAGGCGCCTGCGATCAACGGGTGTGCGACAGAGTCGGCAAGGGCGTACGCGGGTAGGCCTGCGCAACCGGCGCACTCCCCCTGCCGCTGACAATCAAGTCGCTCGTTCAGGTCCGCGCGGTCAGCGTTTGTTGTCGAATATCAGCAGTGCCAGGCGTGCTTCGACTGCCGAGATGGGTTGGGGGATCATCTCGGTGAGGGTGTAGTGCTTGTGTTGTGGTGGCGGCGCCTGTGCTGGTGGTGGGTGGATGCGGGCGCGGGCTTGTTCGAGGTTGCGTAAGAAGAGGGCGGCGATGTCGGGGCGTCGGTTGTGTTGTTGCGGGTTGGGTGGTGCGTCGGGTTCGCTGTTACGGCGCCACCACACGCGGCCGGCGTCGGGGCCGTCGGTGTAGACCCCGGTGGTGAACTGGCCCGGGTTTTTGCCGACCATCCGGTTGTGCGGGCCACAGGCGGGGGCGAGGTCGACGATGTCGGTGTTGCCGCCGTCGGCGAAGTCACGCACGGCGTGATGCATCTCCACGTGGGCGGCGGGCTGATCACAGTCGGGTGCTGAGCACACGTGCCCGTCGGGGCGGGCGAAAGACACCAACCGTTGCGCGCGGGTGGCGAGTCGTTTGGCCTGCCCGAAATACAGCGGTATCGCACTGTTGTCGGCGAACACCGCCAAATACTGTTGCGCGTCGGCGGCCAGCCGGATGACATCGGCCATCGGCAGACTCGACCCGGTGGCGGTGACCGCAACTCCGGATTCACGGATCAGGTCGTTGAGGTCGGCTTTGATGATCAACTGCACCGGCAGACCACGATGCGATTTTCCGAGCAGTCCGTCGTCGAACACCGCCCGCAACAGGGCCGCCAACGCATCGTGTTTGCGTTGCGCCGGGGACCGCAAATCACGCCCGGCCGCAGCTTCCAACGCTTCGGGGTCGGCATCGTCGACCCCGCCGGTCGGCGAGTCGGGGTCGTCGGGATTGTTGAGGCCGGGTGTGGCCCATACCGCCCACAGCGTTTCGATCAGGGCGCGGGTTTCCGGGTCGAGGTGACCGGTCAGTTTCGACATCTGCTGGGCGTCTTGCCGGTTGACCCACACGTTACGACGTCGTTTACGGTCACTGCCGTCGGACAACTCGCCGTCGGGGTCGAGGTTGTCGAGTAGCCGCTGCCCGAGTTCACCGATCTCGGCGGGCGTGTGCTCACACGCCAACCCGGCCAGGGTGGCCTCGGCAGCCACCTTCTTGTCGTGGGGCACCTGGTGGGGCAGCGCGTCGAGGAACTCCACGGTCGTCTCGAGGTGGGCCGGCCCGACCCGGCCGTCGGCGAATGCCTGGGCCAGGGTGGGATACTTCGGCTCGGCCGGCTGCCCGTCGAGGTGACGGAACTGGCCGGTCGCGGTCATCTGTCCTCGGCGACGAGCAGGGTGCGACACCCGCAACACCGCGTTCATGAAGTTGGGCAGACTGCGATACCCCATCGACCGGGGCACATCCCGATCCGAGATCTCCACGATCTGCCGATTGCCTTGGAACACCATCCGATTGATCGTGCGTTCCTGCGCGGTGGCCACCGCCACCAACTCGGCATCGGTGCACTTTGTGGTTCCCCCGGAATCGTGGAGGACTCCTCTATGCGGCTTCGGGCTCGGTGACTGCGGTGTTCTCGTAGTCGACCGGACTCATCATCCCGATCGCGCTGTGGCGACGCTGGTGATTGTAGAAGCCGTAGCACCACTCCAACACGACCGCCTGCGCCTCCATGATAGTATGGAACTCGTTGCGTGACAACACTTCCCACTCCAAAGAAGAGAAGAATGCCTCCGCTGCGGCGTTGTCGAAACACGATCCGACCCGGCCCATCGACTGCCGGATACCCATCTTCTGGCACAGCCTGGTGAACCGTTTCGCGGTGTACGTCGACCCACGATCGGTGTGGAAAATCAGCTTCTGCGCATCGTCATCACGCCATATCGCCTGCATACCGCCCCGCGTGGCGACCGCCATCTCGA